>CAMFBN010000002.1 GCA_945948535.1 uncultured Clostridia bacterium | reverse complement strand
ACAAGAATCAGGAGATAAGAAAATGAACCAATTTGAAAGTGTAAAGGCAGCTGTCCCACTGCGGCAGGCTGCCGAAAACTACGGGCTCGAGTTGCGCCGAAACGGCATGACCTGCTGCCCCTTCCACGAGGACGCTCACCCAAGTCTTAAGCTGAATGAGGATTACTTCTTCTGCTTCGGCTGCGGGGCCAGCGGAGATGTCATCGACTTCACCGCACGACTGTTCGGCATCAGTCTCAAGGATGCCGCAAGGAAACTCTCCGCTGATTTTGGCATCTCGGCGGAAACAAAGCAGGTTTTTCTCCGGCAGAATCCATCCCGGCTGGAAGAACTGCGTTGCCGCCGGGCGCTGACAGACTATCTGCATCTATTGAAGGAATGGAAAACCCAATATGCACCGAAAACGCCAGAGGACAGTCTGGATGACCGTTTTGTGGAAAGCTGCCAGCAGTACGACCGCATTGCGGGGCTTCTGGAAATGTTGGATGAAGCCAGCTCCACCCAGCGCAGCCATACTGTATCCGCTCTGACGGCAGACGGCAGCGTTGCTTTCTGGGAAGGTGTCGTGGCAGAGAATCGAAAGGAGGCAGGATACCGTGCAAAAGAACCCACAATCGCCTGAGAACCCCATCTGGTTTGATGGGAAGAACATCAACGAGGCTCTGTTCTGTCAGGAGTTTCTGCGTGAGCACAGAATCATCTTCACAAACAGAGCCTTTTTCACACCGGATGGTCGGTTAACAGACGATTTGCCCCTGCGAGGTGAGATTTATGAAAGCCTCAAATTCTGCGCAGTCAACAACATCCCCAAGAAGATCAGCAACATTCTGGAGGTACTGAAGCTGGAAGCGCAGGTGGACGATCTTTTCCCGGAGCCGGATCGCGTATACCTTGCCAACGGTACGCTGCCCCTGGATGGAACATTCACCGAGGGGAAACCAGAGATTGTCCGCAACCGTCTGCCGGTGGCATATAACCCCGATGCGCCCCAGCCGGTGCGGTGGTTCCGGTTTCTGGAGGAACTGCTCTACCCCGAGGACATTCCCACCCTGCAGGAATTTCTTGGCTACTGCCTGATTCCCAGCAACGCCGGGCAACGGATGTTGATTCTCAAGGGCAGCGGCGGAGAAGGCAAGTCGCAGATCGGCGCTATGCTGGGCAGTCTCTTTGGCTCCAACATGAAGGACGGCAGCATCGGCAAAATCTCGGAGAATCGATTTGCCCGGGCGGATTTGGAGCACACCATGCTGATGGTGGACGACGATATGCGGATGGAGGCTCTGCGGCAGACCAATTATGTCAAGTCCATCGTAACAGCTCAGGGGAAGATGGACTTGGAGCGCAAGGGACAGCAGAGCTATCAGGGCTGGATGTACGCCCGGTTGCTGGCTTTCAGCAACGGCGATCTGCAAGCCCTCTATGACCGCAGCGACGGCTTCTACCGGCGGCAGCTCATGCTCACCACCAAGCCGAAGCCCGCCGGACGGACAGATGATCCCTATCTGGGTGAAAAACTGAAAGCGGAAGTGGAGGGGATTTTCCTCTGGGCCTTTGCAGGCTTGCAGCGCCTGGCGCTTAACAACTTCCGCTTCACAGAGAGTGAACGCGCCAGAGAAAATCGGGAAGCGGTGAAACGGGATAATAACAACATCGTTTCTTTTTTGGAATCCGATGGTTACATCCAGCTGAAAGCGGATTCCTCCATCAGTTCAAAAGATCTGTATTCCATTTACCGAATGTGGTGTGACGAGAATGGCCTGCAACCCCTGAAAGCCCGGAGCTTCAGCGATGCTTTGGTTGCCCATGCAGGTAAATACAATCTGGAACACTGCAACAATGTGACCAATCCAGCCGGGCGCAGGGTTTGGGGCTTCATGGGAATCGAGGCAGTGGCAAGACCTGATATAAGCAGCTTTTGTGGTAATTCGCTGCGTACGTACGTACCGGACGAATGGGACAAGTAACATCCTGCCGTACGTATGTACGCAGCAAAAAGCGCAAATATCTCTCTTTTGAAGCAGATGACCGAATTGTCACCACTTGCAATGCCGGATCAAGTAGCGATTGGCGGTAATATGGGGAAATCCCTTAGGAACTAAGGGCGCACTTCTATACGGGGTAACCCCCGTATGTGCGTCCTGCGGAGCGAACAGCTCGGACACCTGAATATCCGGGCTGTTTTGCGTCACTGCGTTCCGAACAAGGGGCTGCACCCCTTGCGCCGCTATGCGGCTATCCTTGCAGACTTGGTCAGCGGAAACAGTTTTGCAAACAATTCCCGCTGACCAAGTTTTTATATCGTGAATCTGACCGTCAGTAAATGCTGGCGGTCATTTTTATCCCAATCTTTCAGGAGGTCACACTCATTGTCAAAACAGAAATCCCTATCCCAACTGGAAGACGAACGTGCCGCCTGTGAACGGCAGCTTGTTCAGCTCCAACACAAGGCACAGCAGTACGAAAACCGCATTGCCTACTGTGAGAAAGGCGAACGGCAAAAGCGCACCCATCGGCTCATCACCCGTGGTGCCGCTGTGGAGAGTGTTGCTCCCACGGTAAAGGCTCTGACCGAGGTGGAGTTCTACGCTTTTGTGGAATCCATCTTTGCTCTGCCGGAGGTTCAGACTTTGCTTGCGGAAGCAATCCATACCCATGACCAAGGGAGGGCTTGAACATCGCACTGTTTCATTTTCATGTCACTCAAATCAAACGCAGCGCCGGACAATCCGCCATTGCTGCGGCCGCCTACCGTTCCGGCGAAAAGCTCCACAGTGAATACTACGGCGAGGACAGCGACTACACCCACAAGGGCGGTGTAGTCTGTTCCGAAATCCTGCTGCCAGCCCACGCCTCGCCGGAATACGCAGACCGGGAAACGCTCTGGAACGCCGTGGAGAAAGTGGAGCGCGGAAAGAAAGCCCAGCTTGCATATAGCTTTGACATTGCCTTGCAGAACGAGTTTTCCATGGAGGAGAACGTCAATCTCGCAAGGCAGTTTTTATTGGAGCAGTTTGTGAGCCGGGGCATGATCGTGGACTTTGCCGTCCATTCCCCGGACAAGGAAGATGGCGGTATTTCCAATCCCCACTTCCATGTGATGTGCCCCATCCGCCCCATGGAGCCGAACGGCAAATGGGGCAACAAGCAGCGGCGGGAATATGTGCTGGACGAAAACGGAGAGCGTATCCCGGATGGAACCGGGGACTATGTGTTCAATGCCGTCCCCACCACCGACTGGGGCAGTCCCGAAACGCTGGAGCACTGGCGGCAGGCGTGGGCGGAATTGTGCAACGCCAAGTTTGCCGAAAAAGAGCTGCCCTGCCGTATCGACCACCGCAGCTATGAAAGGCAGGGCGTGGATTTACTGCCCACTGTTCACGAAGGCCCCACCGTCCGGGCAATGGAGCACAAGGGCATCCCCACGGAGAAAGGTGAGTTCAACCGCTGGGTCAAAGCAACCAATGCAGCCATTCGGGATATCCGAAAGAAGATTGCCGCTCTGGCAGAATGGCTCAAAGAGGTAAGGGCAGAACTGTCCAAACCGAAATCCCCGGATTTGGTTTCCCTGCTGCAAGCCTATTATGACCGCCGCAATGCCGGAGCCTATTCCCAGAAAGCCCGAATCAACAACCTGAAAGAAATGAACGCTATGTTTAACTACCTCATGGAAAAGGGGATTCACGATCTAGACACACTGGAAGATCGGGTAAACAAGCTCCGGGAATCCTCTGACGCTTTGAAGGAAACGCTGGACAGCCAAACTGCCCGCATGAAAGAAATCCGCAAGCTGCCGGACCATCTGGCTACCTACCACAAGATGAAGCCCGTATACGATGGTTTGCAGAAAATCAAGTTTACCCGTTCCAAAGAGAAATACAAGGCAGACCATGCTGCTGAGCTGAAGCAGTTCTACGAAGCCCGCCGCAAACTGTCCGCCCAATTCCCGGACGGCAAATTTGACCGCCAGAAGCTGGATGCAGAGTACGTCAGACTGGAGCAGGAACACGCAGAAACCTATGCCCAGTTCCAATCCATCCGGGAGGATTCTCAGCAGCTCTGGAAAATCAAATCCCATGTGGACTCCGCCCGCAAGAATTTGGAGCAACTCCAGAAACACACATCCCACAAACAGGAGCAGGAAATCTGATTCCTGCATTTTGTCATTCCATATAGAAAGGACGAAGTTTATGAAAGAACAACACAATCGCCATGCACAGCAGTACGCCGAGTACATGGAAATCTGAGAAAGGATATTTCTGCCTATGACGAATCAAAACCAGCAGGTGACTTCCCTGCCTATCGACCGGAAAATGCTGCTTTCCATCCGGGAAGCAGCCGAATACAGCAATATCGGAATCAATAAGATTGATGAACTGTTGAAACAACCAAACTGCCCCTTTGTTCTCTATGTTGGCACCAAGAAACTGGTAAAACGCAAGGCATTTGAGGAGTTTATCGAAGGGCGGGTGGCAATTTGATTATGAAACCCACCGATTTTGGTGCGCACCAAAAAAGCCGAAAGATATTGAAAAATATGCGAAATTATGATAGAGTAAGGTGTCGTGATGAACTCGCGTTTCCGGCTCTACGGAAAGGAGTTCATTAAATGGGCAAAAATCTAAAAGGCAAAGAATGCGGCAAGGGTATCTGCCAGAGAAAAGACGGTAAGTTCTCCGCAAGATATTCAGCCAAGAACGGTGCCAGACGGGAGAAGCACTTTGATACCCTCCCGGAAGCCCGCAACTGGCTGGCAGACGCACAGTACGAAGACAAGCACGATGTTTATAACCCCTCCTCCGAAATGACGGTGGACGCCTGGTTCGAGTTCTGGATTACGAATCTCATCGCAGACCTGGCTCCCAACACAAGGAGGAATTACCGGGAACGGTACGAAAGGAACATCCAGCCTGTGATCGGAAGTATGCGCCTGTGCGATGTCAAACCCATGCATTGCAAAATCGTTCTGAATCGGATGGAGGCAACCTATGCAGGCTCCACCATTCGCCAGACCTATATTGCAATGGGCACCATGTTCCGTGCTGCGGTGACGAATGATATGCTCACAAAGCATCCGATGGACGGGGTTCGTTATACGAAACCCGTCCGCGCTGTGGATGACATAAAGTTCTTAACCGTAGAGGAGCAGGAGAAGTTTCTGGAAACCGCAAAACGCTCTCACAATTACAGGCAGTATGTGCTGCTGTTGGAGACCGGGCTGCGCACTTCGGAAATGATTGGCCTTACATGGGATTCCATCGACTGGAAGAAGCGGACACTGACTGTCAGCAAGACGCTGGAATACCGCCATAGCGAAGGTGTTTGGCGCGCCGGTCCTCCCAAATCGGCAAGCAGCTACCGAACCATTCCCCTGACGAACCGGGCATACGATGTGCTGAAATCCTGCTACGAGGAGCGGCACACCCGGAAGGAATCGGAACTGCTTTCGCAGATTCTGGAATATGTGGATCGCCGCACCGGTCAGACCAGATACCTTTGTATGCGGGATCTGGTGTTTGTCAACTACCGCACCGGCGAGCCGAACAAAAACAGCTCCTATGATACCCACCTGTACAAATTGTGCGATGAGGCAAAAATCAAGCGGTTCTGTATGCACGCTTTGCGGCACACCTATGCCACTCGCGCGATTGAACGCGGGATCATGCCGAAAGTCCTGCAAAGGCTGCTCGGTCATTCGAGCATCAAAACCACCATGGATCGCTATGTCCATGTGACCGATGCCTCCCTTACCAATGCCGTAAAACAGTTTGAACAGAGCACTACCATGGCAAGCTAAAATGGTGCGCTGACGAAAAATTGGTGCGGAATTGGTGCGGAGCTCACCCCCCGAATCCAAAAAACCATTGCAAATAAAGGAGTTTTGAAATAAATGAAATTAGGTATCGTGGGACTGCCCAACGTGGGCAAGTCCACCCTGTTTAACGCCATCACCAACGCGGGGGTTCCCGCGGACAACTACGCCTTCTGCACCATCGACCCCAACGTGGGCGTGGTGTCCGTGCCCGACGAGCGCCTTACGTGGCTGGCGGAGCTTCACAACCCCAAGAAGGTGACCCCCGCCGTCATCGAGTTTGTGGACATTGCCGGCCTTGTGAAGGGCGCGTCCAAGGGCGAGGGTCTGGGCAACAAGTTCCTGAGCAACATCCGCACCACCGACGCCATCGTCCACGTTGTCCGCTGCTTTGAAGACAGCAACGTGACCCATGTGGAGGGCTCCACCGACCCCCTGCGGGACATCGACATCATCAATCTGGAGCTGGTCATGGCGGACATCGAGATGGTGGAGCGCCGCATCGACAAGGCCCAGAAGGCCATGAAGGGCGGCGACAAGAAGTTTGCCCGGGAAGTGGAGGTCTTCTCCGGCCTGCTGGAGCACCTGAACCAGGGCAAGCTGGCCCGCACCTACACCGACGACCCCGAGGAGCTGGCGCTCATCGCCACCTCCGACCTGCTGACCCTGAAAAAAACCATCTATGTGGCGAATATGTCGGAAAATGAGGTCAATGAGCCGGAAGCGAACCGGCATTATCAGGCGGTCAAGGGTCTTGCCGATGCCGAAGGCAGCCAGTGCCTGCCCATCTGCGCCAAGCTGGAGGCGGACATCGCCGAGCTGGACGACCCCGACGAGAAGGCCATGTTCATGGAAGAGCTGGGGGTCAAGGAGAGCGGCCTGGATCGGCTGATCAAGGCCAGCTACGCATTGCTGGGCCTCATTTCCTTCCTCACCGCCGGCTCCGACGAGTGCCGGGCCTGGACGATTAAGAAGGGTACCAAGGCGCCCCAGGCCGCCGGCAAAATCCACACCGACTTTGAACGGGGCTTCATCCGGGCCGAGGTCATCGCCTTTGAGGACATGAAGGCCTGCGGCACCATGGCTGCCGCCAAGGCAAAGGGTCTGGTTCGCAGCGAGGGCAAGGAGTACGTCATGCGCGACGGGGACATTGTCAACTTCCTGTTCAACGTGTAGTTCAACAATGCTTATCGAATCCCTCGGAAACGGGGAAAAATGGAATTTGGCGGGGGCAATGCGTAGGGCGGAGTCATGACTCCGCCCTACAGTATTATAGAACGATACCGAGCGGGCGGTGCCCCCGCAGGAATTTGGCGTCAACATGATTGCCGGTGGCAATCATTCCCTGGTGTAATAGGGAAGTAACGATTACAGCCCAGCCGTGCCCGCATTGCCTGTGGGGGCATCCCCGCAAATACCGACTTGGGCCGGCAAGCTTTTTTATGTTATCACATACCGCTTTCCCTGGTACATTGGCCGGTCTTCCACCAGCGCGGGAGATACCCGCACCGTCACCTCCCTGCCGGGGCAGCAGTGCCGGGCGGTTTGCGTCAGCCGCTCCCTGCCCTGTCCGTCCACCGTCCGGGCGTCGATATGCAATGTTCCGTCAAAGACTGCCCGATAATCCACCAGAGTTTCCACGGAAAACAGTGCGCTGTCCAGCCGTTCCATGGAAAATTCCCCCTCCCGGCGGGAAACGGTGTCGATGCGCCGGGTCACGCCGCCGCAGGGACAGGGCGGCAGAATCCGGGTAAAATCTCCCGTGCGGTAACGGATCAGGGGCATGGCTTCCATGCCGATAGTGGTAATCACCAGCTCGCCGTATTCGCCCTCGGGCAGAACCCGCCCATCTTCGTCAACGATCTCGGGAAGGATGTGATTCTCCCGCAGGTGCATCCCCTCGAAGGCCGGACAGGTGACAGCCCCGCCCAGGCCGCACTCCCGGCTGCCGTAATGGGGGTAGAGTTTACTGCCCAATGCCCTTTCCAGCGCGTCCATCACACCCTTGGGGCAGGCATCCCCGGACACCAGCGCCCGGCGGATGGGCAAGGCTCCACCGTACATCCGGTTCAATCCCAGAAGAAGCACCGGAAAGCCGATATAGGTTTCCGGCTGTGTGGCTTCCACCAACGCGGACAATTCCGCCCAGCTCTGTCCAAAGCCCGCCCGGATGGGGATGCCGCCCAGCCGCTCCACGGCTTTGGCAATCAGGTCGCCCAGTCCGAAGGGGCCGGTGAAAGGAAAAGCAATCAGACATTTTTCGCCGGGAGACAGCATTTCTCCGATTCCTGCCGCAAAAAAGCCGATGGTATGCTCGGTATCCCTTTCGGTGTAAAACACCCGCTTGGCTTTTCCCGTGGTGCCGGAGGTGGCCCCGGAAATCACCCGGCTGACCTCAGATTGGGAGGTCAGCAGATACGCGCCGGGGTGCTCACCAAGCATGGCGGGGGTGGTGAAGGGCAGCTTCTCCAGCTGTTTCAGGCTGTCCAGCCGCTCCGGATATCCGGCATAGATGCCGCCCCTTCCCTTTAGCCGGGACAGCGTCTCATTCAGGCGGCGCAGCTGCAGCGCGTCCAGTCCCTCCCGGGTCAGCGCCGGGAGGGACTCCGTTTCACAAATCCAGCGATCCAGTCGTGTTTTCTTCATTTCCGATACAGGGCCTTTCCGTTGATGTCGGTCAAATTGTAGGCGCAGAAGGGAATCATGCCCTTTTGCGTGTCCACCTCGCAGATATAGCACCGGCGCAGGCGGTCAAGGTCAAGGTTGTAGGCATCCTGAAACACCATGCCCGAGACGGTAAAGGTGTTCTCCACGGTCTGCTGCAAAAAGGCATCCAGAGAAGCGGTATCGCTGTCGCCGTCACAACAGGAGGCCTTTCCGCTCCACTGCTGGGAGACAAAATCCCGGGCATCGCTGGAACGCACGCAGCAGCATTGGCTTCTTCTCCGGGGCAGGGCCTTCAGACTGCCGTCGGATTTCCGAAGGTAGCTGGCATGGAAGGAGCAGTAGGGGCTTTCCGCACCGCCGCCGCCAAAATCCGCCGTCTTCATCAAGCCCTCCGTCTGGGCCTCGATTCGGCGAAGCACGGCGGGAATGGTCAGCCGCTTTTCCGGGACTTCCAGTCCGCAGCGGCCGAAATAGGAGATGGGCTGGATGTGAACGCCACGGATATGGGGGGCGTGAGCCAGCGCGAAGCGAAGAATGTCGCCAAGCGCGTGGTCGTTGACCCCCGGCGCAACAGTGGGCACCAGCACCACCGGCAGCCCTGCCGCCCTGCAATTTTCGATGGCCCGGAGCTTCGTTTCCGTCAGATCCGCACCCCGGAGCGTTCGATAGATTTCGTCGTCCAGTCCGTCAAATTGGAGGAAAACCACACTGACGCCGGTCTTTGCCAAAGAATCCGCATAGCCCGGCTCCTGGGCTATGCGCAGGCCGTTGGTATTGAGCTGAAAGAAGGTGAAGCCCTTTTCCCTGCCCAGCGCAATGATTTTGTCCAAATCCTCCCGCAGGGTGGGTTCCCCGCCGGAGAGCTGAATGTTGAAGGGTCCGCCGTGGGCCATCAGAAGGTCATACTGCTTTCCGATTTCCTCCAACGACAGGTCATGGGGAGTCTGCTCTCCGGCGCTGGCAAAGCACACCGGACAACGCAGATTACACCGATTGGTCAGCTCCAGCAGCACGCAGCAGCCGTCCCGCTCGTGGTTCTGGCACAGGCCGCAGTCGTTGGGACAGCCCTTTTCCGCCGCTCTGGCCCGGACAGGGGTCACCGGAGTGCTGCTGTCCCCGGCAGACCAGTTAACATAACTATCTAAATCTCCTTCCCAGATCAGCGTCCGAAAGGAGCCGTGCGCCCAGCATTTCTTTTCCAGATAAATATTCCCGTCAGCCCCCACGGTCTTGACGGCGGGAATCCGCGCCAGACATACCGGGCAGACGCTCATGGTCTTTCCGATTTCCATTTACAGAAGTCCTTTATTCTCCAAGATTTCCATACATTTTTCGTAGGTGGAAGCGATGATGCCGGGGCAATATTGGACTTTCTTCGCGGGACTGGTGCCGACGATGTCCCGGCAGTCGGTGCTCATGAATTCCATTTCCATTTCTTCCGTAAACCACCGGGTGAATTCCCCCAGCGCGGCCTTGTGGTGGGGGCTTTCGAAGCTCCCCTCGTCGGGTTTTCCCGTAAAGTACGCAATCAGGCAGGCTCCCGCCGCCATGCAGCCGCACACGTCCCCGCTGCCGCCGATGCCGCCGTTCAGGCCCTGCATACACTGCGTAAGCTTCGGATTTTCCTCCCCCACGGTGTCCAGCAGCAGAATCGCCAAAATCTGTCCGCAGGCGTAGCCGTATCGGCTCAGTTCCATAATTCTCTCTTCCAGATCCATGCCCTCACATCCTTTCGCACACGAACAGTACATAGGTGAATTTCTTCCCCTGAGCCAGGCAGACGTTATCCTGCGTCCACAGGGCTTCTAAGTAGTATTCCCGCCACGCTTCCGTCAGGTCTTCCAGATGCCGCACGGCAAAGCCCGCCTGCCGCACCTGATTCAGAAGCTGCACCACATCCTCCGTCACGTCGGAGAACACCAGCTTGCCGCCTTTGCGCAGAAGCCGTCCCGCCTGCCGCAAAGCCACGGGAACGTTCCCGCTGACGTAGAAGCTGCACTGGGACAGGATGCCGTCAAAGCTGCCTTCGGGGTAAGTCGGGTTCAGATAGTCCCCGGTGATCACGTCCTCGCCCAGTGGGTTCAGGTCGATGCCCTCCGCTTCATAGCCCAGAGATTGTAACAGCCGTACCGTGCTTCCGTCCCCGGCGCCCATATCCAGCCACCGGGCGGGGGGCGGCAGGAAGGACAGTTCAATCAGGTAGCGGCTGTGCTCCTCGCCGCCGGGATGGCCCAGCATCACTTGTCCTCCAGGGCTTTCTCCACGGAAAGCACCTTGCCCAGGGCCAGCTCCTCCGGCACATAGATGAAGCCGCATTTGGGACACACCGGCAGCTCCACGGGAAAGCCGTTGTCCAGATACATGAATTTTGCCTTGCCCTTTTGAAGCTTGACCCCGCATTTCATGCAGGTCAGCTTCCCCTCCGGGTCGATGGTGTAATAATTTTTGTCGGCCATACTTGGTTCCCTCATGTTTTCTGTTGAATAGATTTATTGTGCTTTAGTCAATCAATGCGTAGGGCGGGGTCATGACCCCGCCGACCCGGTATCGACTATCAGCAGTCTGCGGTGAATGGTGTTTGGCTGGTTGAAATCCAAGCGATTTTCATTGGACGAATGCAAGGCATAAGACCAACCTGATCGGCGGGGTCATGACCCCGCCCTACGAAGTAACTCAGTTATATAACCCTTTACCGGCTTACAGCCGATTGACAATATTCATCCGGTGGCTGTAGGCCCGGTGCACCCGGTAGCCGCCGTCCACTTCCTCGTATTTGACCCAGAAGGTCACATTTCCCAGCCGGGCGCGGGTCAGAAGCAGGCCGGTTTCTTCATCCCGGATGGCCTCGCCGGTCTCCCGCAGCGTTTGCAGGACGCGGACAACGTCGGTTTTGAGAATCATCCGGTCGTCCATCATGGCTTCCGCCTCGGGGGTATATTCGATGGTAAAGCCCAAATCCATGGGGGTTACCTCCTCGTTCCAGATTTCTTCCAGCAGTTGTTTTTTCAGGCTAAGACGGTTGAATCGTTTTGCGCTGATGTCCGGGCAGTGGTCAGCGGAGGTGCCGTAGACCAGTTCCAAAAGGTGCATGGATTCCCGCCCCTCCCGGGCGAACCGATCCCGGCAGGCCATGCAGTAGCTGAGGTACGGCAGGTCGGAGCGCTCTAAACACTTGTCCGTCATTTCCTGCGCCACTTCCCTGTTTGTGAACTGGGTCAGGCCGCCGTAGCCGCAGCAGGGAGACTTGTCCCCTTCGTAGGGGGTCTGGGTCACCTGACAGCCAAGGCTCTGCGCAATCCGGCGGATGCTGGCCTGTGTTTCGGCATCTCCTCTTGCGCCGCAGGCATCGTGGACAGCGACGGGCTTATTCAGCCGTTTTGCCTTCTCCGGCAGACCGATGTCCTCCAGCACTTCCCAGATTCCCTGTACCTGCAAATCCTCGCTCTTTGACAGATTACGCTTACAGGTGGGGCACCCGGCAATCACCGTGGGATGTCCAAGGGCTTCCAACTGCCTGTCCAGAAACACCATGGTATCCGCGTACATCTCATACCGCCCGGCCCAGTCGCAGATGGCACCGCAGCAGCCCAGCATCAGGGCCACGCCGCCCTCCAATCGGGTACACAAGTCAAGATACGCCGCCCGAACGGTGGCGGGGGCAATGGCCGTAGCCTGACAGCCGGGGAAAAACACATATTTACACCGGTCGTGTCCCGGCTGGGGACGGCACAGGAAGGCTTCGTCGTTGGAAAACACCATGTCCATCAGGGCGAATTCGTGGGGAGCAAGGGGCATCTTGCCGGTGGTGACCATATTCTCCCGGGCAATATGACAAACCTTTGCCATATCGTAGCCGTTGGGACACAGCACACTGCACTGACCGCACAGGGAGCAGGCGTTGATGGGCTTGTTCATCATGTGGTCGCCCATGATGATGGAGACGTTGTTGTAGATTTCCCGGGTGAGAATCCGGGGGAACTTTTTGTAGTGCTGCAGGTAGGCGCAGCCCTTGATGCACTCCTCACACCGGCACTGAATGCAGCGGCTTGCCTCCGCAATCGCGCTTTCTGCGTCTGTGCAGGGAATCCGCACGGAAGGAGACACCCCTTCCAGAGAGGTATACAGCCGGGTCTCCACGCTGCCCTCTTCGCCCCGGGTGTTGGCGGGGTCAAGATTCTGGGCCAGCCGGTCGGCGGACAGGGCGGCTTTTTTCGCGCCAAAGGCCGCGCCCAGCACGCCTTCCGTTTTTCCGGTAATCAGCTTGTGCTCCCGGCAAACCATCACCGCTTCGTCCGGGTCAAGTCCCGGGAACATTGCCTCAGCGGTGGCAAAATCCGCGCAGAGCAGGTCAAATTCTCCCGCTTTTTCCGAAAAAACGGCAATCGGGTCGGTATTCCAGACGAAGGAAATGTCCATGTTCGACAGGGCCTTCGCGGAAGACAGCAAAACCTCCTCCGGAAGTTCCGGCGCGCAGGAGCGCACAAATGCGTCATAGCCATCTTCCCTGCAAAACACCGTCACCGGATACATCTTCCGGCACAATTCTCCCGCCAAAAACAGGGTAAACAGGTCTCCGCCAAAAATGGCGGCTTTTTTCGTCTTTTTCCGCAGAAGTCCCCGTTTTTTGGGGCTTGCGCCGAAGCGAAGGGCGGCATTTTCCAGCGCCCGGATGGAGACGCCCTCCCCTACCTCGCAGAGCTTACACTTACGCTCACAGGGCGCTTCACAGGCGGCGCACAGAATGTGGGGAAAGGGTGTGATTTTGTCGTAAAGCGCCAGCGCCCGGTCAAAATCCCCGGTGGCAATGGCGGCTACCATGGCCTTGGTGTCCAGCTTCAGCGGACAGGCCGCGTTGCAGTAGGGGGGCTGCTCATGGACGCACAGGTGCTCGATGGCTTCCAGCTCCTCCTTGGTAAACATCCGCTTTTGCCGGTAGACATGGGTGGAGGCCCGTTCCTCGATAATCAAAGTTGTCACATCCCTTCTAATGAATTGACAATTAACAATGGACAATTGACAATTGTTGTGTCCCTTCGGGACGAATTTTAAATTGTAATGGAAGCATCCGGATAACGCATCCTAATTGTCAACTGTCAATTGTCAACTGTCAATTATGAATGAAGAGGCGGTTGCCCGCCTCTCCATTATAGCATATTGAAAATTACTTTTCCAGATCCTTCAGCGCAGCCAGAACGACCTCGGGCAGCGCGGGGATACGGGTGATCCGGGCGCCGGTGGCGTTGTAGATGGCGTTCAGGATAGCGGGGTGAGGAGCGTCCAGAGGAGCCTCGCCGCAGCCGGCAGCGCCGTAGGGGCCTTCGGGGCGGTAGGTCTGCACATAATGCAGCTCGATGTCATCAGGAACATCCTTGGGGTAAGGAATGCCGCAGCCCTTCAGGCTGGTGTGCTTGGTCAGGTCATCGAAGTCCTCGCTCAGTGCCAGGCCGATGCCCTGTGCCAGACCGCCGTAGAAGTTGCCGTCCACCAGCAGCTGATTCATGATGGTGCCCACGTCGGCAACGCAGGTGAACTTTTCAACCGTAACCTTGCCGGTCTTGGTGTCCACGCAGACCTCGGGCAGGAACAGGGTGTACATATAGACGGAGAAGGGATCGCCCTGTGCGGTGGCCTGATCCACGGGATGCTCGGCGCAGTAGGTGGCGACCCACTGGCCCTGCACCTTGGTGTCGATGCCCTCGGCGACCATCTCGTCGTAGGTGCGGTAGGTGCCGTCGTCCTTGCGCATAGCGGCCAGCAGGTTCTCGGCAGCCAGACGGCAGGCGTTGCCGGACATGACCTGAGAGCGGGAGCCGCCGGCGGGGCCGGAGTTGGGGGTGAACTTGGTGTCGTTCATGACCAGACGGATCTGCTCGGGCTTGATGCCGGCCTGCCGCAGGGTCTCATGGGCGGAAACCAGCGTGCCCATGTCGGCGCCCTGACCATGATCCTCCCAGGAGGTGTACATAGTGACGGTGCCGTCGGGGTTCAGCTCGGCATAAGCCTGGCTTGCGTCCACGCCGTCCAGACCGCAGCCGTACACACCGGAGGCAACGCCGATGCCGTACTTGTAGCGACCGTCGGAGGCGGCATTCTTTTCGGCAACCCGCTTCTTACCTGCCTCGTACAGGGGACGGGCCTTCTTGTACATCTCTTCCAGGCAGTACACATCGGGCTTGTAGCCGGTGGGGATGGTGGACTGGGCGGACTCCTTGTAGCAGTTCAGCTCGCGGATGTCGAAGGGATCCATGCCCATCTTGGCAGCCAGCACGTCGATGGCGATTTCGGAGCCCATGAAGGACTGGGGAGAGCCGTAGGCACGGAAGGCGGAGCCCCATGCGTGGTTGGTGAAGACGGTCTGGCTCTTGTTGCGGATGGTGGGGATATCGTAGCCCGCGCCGACGAACTGGCTCAGGCGGTGGGTCAGCAGGTCGCCGAACTCGGAGTACGGGCCATGGTCAACGTAGTTGTCGCCCCACAGGCCCAAGAGCTTACCGTTCTCGTCAGCCGCCAGCTTGATGTGCATAAAGGCGGGGGAGCGCTTGCCGGTGTAGGTGATGTTCTGGAACTGGTTGAAGACCAGAGACACGGGCTTACCCAGAATCTTGGCAGCCGCGCCCAGAATGGCCTCGTTGGTGGGGGAGAACTTGTAGCCGAAGGTGCCGCCGGCGTGGTTCTGGACGATGCGCAGCTTCTCCATGGGAACGCCGATGCCGTCGGCGATCATGGGCATATGCAGGTGGATACCGATGGACTTAGAGTGCACGGTGACCATGCCGTCCTCGTCGATGTAGGCATAGCCGCAGTCAGGCTCCAGATGCAGGTGGGGCTGACGGGAGCAGTAGGACTCGATTTCCACCACGTTGGGAGCGGAGTCAAAGTCGAAGTCGGGGCCCTTGATGCAGTTGGTCTCGTAGTAGGCGTTGGGGGTGCCGGGATGGATTTCGATGGCGTCCTCGGCGATGGCGTCCATGGCGTTCATGTAGGCGGGCAGCTCTTCGATGTCCACCTTCACGGCGTCGGCGGCGGCACGGGCGTGGGCCTCGGTGTCGGCGGCAACGATGGCGATGGCGTCGCCGAACTGGAAGATTTTCTCGTCACACAGAACGGGACGATCCCAGCCGTCGCACTTGTTGTTCAGCGGCAGCATGACCAGGCCGTTGATCCGGTTCTTGCCGCCGGCGGCCACGATATCCTTGGCGGTGATGATTCGCTCAACACCGGGCATTTTCTCGGCCTCGGAGGTATCGATGCCCTTAATCAGGGCGTGGCTGACCTTGGCCTGCACCAGCGCAAGACGCAGGGTGCCCTCGGGCATCTTCAGGGCGTCGTCCGCGCCGAAGTCCCAGGTACCGGTGACCTTCTGAGCGGCGGAGGGACGGATGTACTTGGTGCCCACGATGGAGTCGCCGGTGGGCTTGAAGATCAGGTCTTCCTTGGTAATCTCGCCCCGCATGACCCGGGCAGCGTCCATGACGGCGTCAACGAGAGGCTTATAACCGGTGCAGCGGCAGAGGTTCCGGTTCTTCTGGAACCAGTCACGGACTTCCTCACGGGTGGGAGAGGGATTGTTGTCCAGCAGCACCTTGGAGGTCATGATGAAGCCGGGGGAGCAGAAGCCGCACTGGGCGCAGCCGTGAGCCATCCAGGCCACCTGCAGCGGATGCAGGTCGGACAGGGTGCCGATGCCCTCGATGGTGGTGATCTCCGCGCCGTCCTTGATCTTACCCAGCTTGGTCAGGCAGGAGCGGGTGACCTTGCCGTTTACGATGACGTTACAGGCGCCGCAGTGGCCTTCGCCGCAGCCGATCTTACAGCCGGTGAGCAGCAGGCGCTCCCGCAGGAAGGTTGCCAATGTCTCGTTCTCGTCCACCAGAATATTCCGGGTGACACCGTTAATAACAAACGTTTTTCTGACCATCGTGCCATTCCTCCTTATTATTTGTGAAAAAATTTACTTTTTCTTATGGGAACCGCAGGGGTCTTCATCCGGGCCCTTCCCAGTGAGGTCCTGCATCCGCTGCATTCCCCGGGCGGAGTAGAACACCAGCTGGGAGACGCTGCCGTCCAGATTCTCGCCCCGGAGTACCAGTCCGTTGGCATTTTCGTAATAGTCGATGGGCAGCGTCCGGCGATAAACCTTGCCGGTTGCCGCGTCCACCACCTCTACGGTGACTTCCTTTGCGGAAATCTCGAAAATCGCATCGTCCATGCCAATCACCCGACCTTTTCTGCGCTTACGGAGGTTCCCTTCCACGATTCTATTCTAACTTAACCCGTGACCGATTTACAACTTGCAACCAAATGCAAGTCGCAGAAAAAAAGAGACGGCGATTGTGCAAAGTGCGCAATCACCGTAGAAAAACAGGCTTATATTTTAGCGGATTCCTTACACAAAACCAGTGTCCCGCCCAAATCCGGCAGAGGAACCGAGGGAATCCCGTGTCCGAGGATTTCACAGAATCGCTCCAACGCCCTGGCCGCGCCGGGCAGTTTTGGATTTCCCCAGTCGTGGAGCAGCAGATACCCGCCGTCCGACAGCCGGGGCCAGAAATACCGCAGTCCCTCCAAAGTAGCGCCTTCAAAATCCACATCCAGCGACACAAGGCAGAATGTTTCTTCCAAGCCGTTCAGGGATTCCGGGAAGAAACCCGGTTTCACGACGGCACGCTCCGGATAGGGCAGCGCTTCCAGAACCTGCCGGACGGTGGTGTTTTCGTGGGCGGCCTGCATGGCCTCCCCTGCCCCGGCTGCCGGATCAAAGCCCGCAAAGCTGTCAAAGAGATAGAGGTTTCTTTCCGGCAGCAGGCGGTTGATGCAGCGGGCAAAGCGTCCCCGGTAGACCCCCAGTTCCGCTGCCGCGCCGGGCACCCCATCCAGACGGCGGCACAGAAGCTCCAGAGTGCCCAGACGGACGAAATCATCTTCCCGCTCCTGCGCAGGCAGCGCACCGCCGCGGAGCTGAACCGGCTCGGGAATTGGGAAATACCGGGGAAGCAGCGTGTCGGCCAGTTCCCTTCCCAGCAGCCGTTCCGCCGTCTGCCGGGACGCGGCGTTCCGGTCGGCGAGGGAAACGCCGTTTTTCAGAAACAGGCACCGCTCCGGCGGAATTCCCAGCTGACGGCACCTTTGCGCCACAGCTTCCGCCTGACGGGTGGTGACAATGACCAGTTCGCAGTCGGATACCGGGAGTTCCTCCGGCGGCAGTACCGGCTTTCCCAAAAACTGTCCCCCGGAGGGGAAGCTGTCCGCAAAGGCCGTGACAGATTCCTTCCGAAACCCCTGCGCCATCAGCTCCGACGCGCCGCAGCCTGTACCCCAAACATAAATGCCCATAGTTCCGCTCCCCCAGCCATTTTTAAAGGATTATATCAAATCTGCACAAAAAAGCAACCTGCTTTTTATTTTTCCATTTACAATTCGACAACGATGCGGTATAGTGTAATCATAAAAATCACAGGAGGTGCCGCCATGCAGACTGCCGCGCTGATCGTAGCCGCCGGAATGTCCTCCCGAATGGGGGACTTCAAGCCCATGCTGAGCATCGGCTCCATTTCCATTGCCCAGCGGGTGGTGGCAACCTTCCGGCAGGCAGGAATCCGCAAAATCGTCATGGTCACCGGCTTCAACGCGGTGACGCTGGAACGGCATCTTTCCGGCAGCGGCGTGATCTTCCTTCGCAACGACGCCTACGAAACCACCCAGATGTTTGACTCCGTAAAGATTGGGCTTGACTATCTTCGCGGTAAGTGCGGAGCGGTGCTGTTCACCCCGGTGGATATTCCGCTGTTTACGGCTTCCACGGTTCGTACCCTGCTGGATTCGGGGGCGGCCCTCGCCTGTCCTTCCTGTCAGGGGCAGACGGGACACCCCATCCTCATAAATGCCGAATTGTTTGACGGTATTCTGGCGGACAGCGGCGAGGGGGGACTGAAAGGAGCGGTGGAGCGCTGCGGCACGCCAATGCGGCAAATTCCGGTGGATGACCCGGGCACCCTCCACGATGCCGACACGCCTGCGGATTTTTCCGCGCTGGTGGATTACCATAATTCCCAGCTGGTGCGCCCGGTGGTCAGCGTGTCCCTGAACAAGGAGAAGCCCTTTTTTGACGAAAAAATTGCCATGCTGCTGACGCTGGTGGACGAGACAAAATCCGTCCGGGCGGCGGGGCAGCGGATGCAGCTGAGCTACTCCAGCTGCTGGAATATGATTCGCACGCTGGAAAGTCAGCTGGGCTGCACCCTGATCGAACGCACCCAGGGCGGCGCGGGTGGCAGTCAGAGCCGCCTGACGGAGCGCGGTCAACTGCTTCTGAGTCGTTTCGCGGAATACGAGAGACGAATCCGCGCGGATGCCGAGGCCCTTTATCCGGAATATTTCGGAGGGCTGTTCGAATGAAGCGGGTGTATCTCATCCGGCATGCTCTGCCGGACTTTCCAGACGGACAGCGCCGGTGTCTCGGCAGGACAGACATTCCCCTGGGGGACGCGGGCCTTGCCCATGCGGAAGCCATGGCCGCATCCCTGCCAACCGTCACAGCGGTTTTTTCCAGCCCCCTGACCCGGGCCGTGCAGACAGCCCGAACTATCTCTCAGGAAATTACCATTCTGGACGGCCTTCGGGAACTGGACTACGGGCAGTGGGACGGACTGACCTTCGCCCAAATCCGGCAGCGGTTCCCGGAATTGTACGCCGCCCGGGCGGATGACAAATCTCGGATGCCCCCCGGTTCGGAAACGCCGGAGCAGGGGCTTGCCCGGTTTTCCGCCGCCATGGAAGAAGCGGCCCGGGTCAGTCCCGGGGATTTTGCCGTGGTTTCCCACGGCGGTATAACAGAGCTGTTTTTGCAGAAAATCACCGGCAGGCGGTATAAGCCCCGGTACTGTGAAGTAATCTCCCTGATATGGGAAAACGAGAGATTTTTGCAATCGGAGGAAATTTTATGAGACAGATGCTGCAAGTCATGAAAGCCCGGCTGCTGGCGGGAGAAGATTTGGTCATGGTCACGGTCACCGCCTCCTCCGGCGCCACCCCCCGGGGCGCCGGTGCCCGGATGCTGGTGGGAAAAAGCGGCAGAATCTGCGGCACCATCGGCGGCGGCGCAGTGGAGTACCGCTCGGAGCAGATCGCGAAAACGGTTTTACAGGATAAAAGCTCCCGGGGTCATGATTTTACCCTGACCCGGGACGACGTGCAGAATCTGGGCATGATCTGCGGCGGCGCCTGCAATGTGTTCTTCCACTACCTGAGCGCGGGTGATCCGGACATTCTGGCGCTGGCAGATGCAGCTGAGGCCCGGTTTGTCCGGGGAGAGGACGCATGGCTGGTGTCCGATCTGTCAGGCGGCGGCAGGCTGTCTCTGACAGACAAAACCGATGCCGCAATGCTTCCCTATCTGACCCGGCAGCCCCACCGGGTGCAGGTACAGGGAAAAGAGCTGTACATTGAGCAGATTGTCACCGCCGGGCGGGTCTATGTCTTCGGCGGCGGTCACGTAGCCCAGGAGCTGGTGCCGGTGCTGGCCCATGTGGGCTTCCGGTGCGTGGTAATGGATGACCGGCCGGAATTTACAGACCCCGCCCTGTTCCCCACGGCGGAGCAGGTGATTCTGGGGGATTTTCACAGGATTTCCGATTTCGTTTCCATCGGCAGCGAGGACTATGTCTGCGTCATGACCCGGGGACACGCGGGAGATACCGTCGTGCAGGCACAGGTACTGAAATGCCGTCCCTGCTACTGCGGCGTCATCGGCAGCCGCCACAAGGCCGCCGGCGTCCGCAAAGTGCTCAAAGAGGAATACGGCCTGACCGAGGAAGAGCTGAACGGCGTCACCACCCCCATCGGCATCTCCATTCAGGCCGAAACCCCGGCAGAAATCGCCATTTCCATCGCCGCCCAGTTGATTGCCCACCGTGCGGAGCGAAACAGCCGGTAATACAGATATACCGAGCGATTGTAATTGCGGCACCCAGTTTTTGCTGGGTGCCGCAATTTGTAGTTTTACCTCATTTCCCCTGCCAGACGTGGGAAAGATCGAAACCGAGGAGCTTCCCCGTTTACATAATTCGTTAAAAAGTTAACATAATTACGGAAAAGTGTAGAAAAATTGACTTTTTGAAGAGAATATGTTATAATATTTCCAAAGTAGAAAATTTCCTGTCTCATCAGAGAATTCGACCCATTTTTCACCGACGTCGTATTATTATGAGACCGGTAGGAATTCGCCGATATTTGGAACCTGCGGCGAAAACAGAAGGAGATGATATCATGGATCCAATACTGAATGAAGAATCCAACACAGAGTTCCAAGCTGAACCCGGAACAGAACCGAGAATCGAGCCCAGAAGGAGAAAACAGCAAAAAAAGCGTACTCTTCCCATTCCATCCTTCCTGCTCCACCTGGGGGAGAATGTGCGGTGGTACTACGACATCCGGCTGTGGTCACCGCTGATTCTGCTGCTTCTGATTCTGGCCCTTCTTCCGGGAAAGCAGACTGTGCAAACGCCTGCGGAAACCATGCCGGCTGCTACCGTCGTGGAAATTCTGCCGGAGGAGGACACCACCCCCACGGAGGAAGCGGTGATTCCTGAGGCTGCGGCCCTGGCCCGGCTGGCGGACAGCGTGGGCGCCGGACGGTCCGACAACGTAAAGGCCGTCATTATGTGGGTGGCCGTCAACCGCTCCGAGGATCGGGCCAACGGCTATGGTCAGAGTCTGCTGACCGAAATTTCCCGACCGAACCAGTGGCAGGGCTATGATGAAACCACCCTGTACACCGACGAAACCTATGCCATGGCAAAGCAGGTGCTGGAAACCCAGGCAAAGGGCGGCCTGCGCCCCCTGGATTCGGATATGCTCTGGTTCATCCTGAATGACGACGGCTCCATCACCGTGCGCAATCAGTTCACTGCCACCGCCAATCAGAAGTGGCGGGAAAAGACTGTTAAGTAGTCCGCGGGCAGGGGCTGTGAAACAGCAATCGGATGCCGCAAAACGGCTGCAGCCTCAATTGATATGTACCCAGTTTTCTGGACACTGCCGTTTGAACTGAATAATTTGGGCATCACCGCACAATGGGGGCTGCGGGCTCCTTGCCCCATTACGCGGTGATGCCTTAGTTTTTCATCATGGATGCTTCTCTGAATTTTGAGGGAGGCATCCATTTTGTTTTTGACTGTATTCTTCTGCTGTAATATCCAATATAGTCAGCAATTGCTTTGGAAAAGGCTTCAAAAGATGTGTATTCTTTCTCAAGTCCATGAAATATCTAATTTTTAATCGGCCTAAGAACGTTTCCATAATGCAGTTGTCAAGGCAGCTGTTTTGCCAGTTCATTGGCATCGGAAACGGTGGTTCTTCTGCACATTGTACCGTTTAATACTCTTTCTTGATAAAATTATTTAATTTTATCAAGAAGACACCGCCTGACGGCGTTGTCGTTTCCATGATTTTCGGAATAGAAAATCATGGAAACCCGTCTCATTATGATCTTCATATAGAAAACTTCAATTCTTGCGAATTAAAGTTTTCTATTGAATATCAGTATAAGGTTTCTCCTCTGTAACGCGCTCACAGAAAACGACATATCTGTGGTCGTTACGTCCCAGAGGATGGCAGGTAATCAATGTCACCAGATCTCTTCCCTCCTGAATCAGCAGGCTGCTGACATCCGACGGATCGATTACCATGGTCTCTTTGACCTCATAGACCAGTTCTTCCTTAAAATTCTCAATGATGACCCGGTCTCCCTCCTCCAGAACTTCAATATTGCGGAACATATCCTGCGTACTGGCACCGCGGTGGGCTGCCAGCACACAATTCGTATTCTTTCCGCCAATTGGGTAGGAGGTTTCCGTCAGGTGAACCGCCCCAACGCGCATATTGTCAACGGTCGCGCCCAGAAGAATCGGCAGCACAACATTCATCTTTTCAATTGTGATATAGCCGATGATATTGTCCCTCAGCCCATATCGGCTCAGATCCACCGCTACCTGCTCATAGGCAAAGGGGTCCGTCAGCCGGTCCTGATGGTTTTTGAACAGTCTTTCATTCTCCTTCTGCAGGCAATCATAGAGTTCCTGCAGCACCGGACTCAGAACCGGCTCCGTTTCCTCGCCCGCTTCCCCATTCGGGTTCGCAACGGGATTTTCCGCCAAAAAAGTTTCCTTCTGATTCTGAACCCTATGTTCATAGAGCGCATTCGTCACTTTCGGGAGCAAATAAACCGCCGCCCCCAGCAGAATCAGCGCCAGCCCCAATACCAGAGGCAGCACTCCGTTTCCTTTTCTTTGCTTCTGATTACCCACGATGCTTTCCTCTTTTCTTCCCGGTGAACAATATCAGCACGATAATCACCAGCAATACGCAGCCCAGTATCACGCCGATCCGGGTCATATTCTGATCCAGCCCATGATATACCACATGGATTGCCGGCTCTACGGAAACCGGCGCCGCTTCCGCATGGTATTCTGTTCTGTGCCCTCGAACCAGAAGCCGGTGTGTATTAACCGCATAAGGTGTGCAGGTAACCAGGGTTACCAGATCCTCCCCCTCTACCACGGATATATTCTCCAATTCCTCCGGGAGCACAACGGTAATCCGGTCTACCTCATAAGCCAGGGTCTCACCCAGCACGCAGATATAGAACTCGTCTCCGGGTTCCAGTTCGTCCAGGCGCGTGAACATTTCCGCATGGGGCAGCCCCCGGTGCCCGGATATGACACAATGCGTACTTTCCCCTCCGATCGGCAGATGGGTCTGTTCAATATGCCCGGCGCCTTTCTGAAGGGCTTCCTCATCGCACCCATGGAAAATCGGGAGATTCACATAGATTTTCGGGATACGCAGATAGCCCATAACGCCGTCTCCGGCGATGTTCAGTACTTCCATATAGTTTTTGGGCAGTACATATCCTGTTCCGGGAAGGAACGGATACTGAACCGGATTACCGGACAGGCTGTTATTATAGGTTCTGGCCCGCTCCCATTCTGCCTCCATATTCTCCGCATCCAGCTCTGTACTGGTTTGAATGTAATTTTCGATAACGGTGGCCTGATCGCGCTCCGCCATGTAGTTTGCCAGGGTCGGATAGAAGAAGACGGCGGAGCCGCCGAAAATCAGAAGCAGCGCAAACAGCAGCAGCGGCCAGAGGGGCGCTTGCCTTTTCACAGGCTCTTGTCTCTTTGTCAGATGCGGTTCCTCCCTTCTTATGCGTTTTGGGCGGGTTTCCCCGCCCAAAACTCTGTCTTATCTGGTTTTTCCGAAGCGTTTCCGGAGGAACACCGCAACCAGCAGAACACCGCTGCCCATGAGCACAATGCCAATCATGCTAAACAGCACCGTTCCGATGCCGCCGGTCCGGGGCAGGGTGAAGCCCTTGGTATTCTCCACCGTAATGCTGACCAGGCCATTGTCCTTTTCGGTCGTCTGCGTGGTGGTCGTATCCGTAGTGGACTGCTCCTTGCTGTCCGGGATTCCATCGAAATCCGTGTCGGCAATGGTTATCTCGGTCTCTCCGGCGGACAGCACATAGCCGGCGGGCGCTTTGGTCTCCTTCAGCTTGTATGTTCCGGGAGCCAGGCCCTTCAGGGTCAGCTTGCCATCCGTTCCGGTTGTCGGGGTCGCGGTTCCTTCCGCAGCCTTAGTATAAGTGCTGTCGGAACCTGTAAAGCCGATTTTTTCCGTCGCATCCTTCAGTTTCAGCTCAAATTTCGCGCCCTGCAGGCCTGTTTTCGTTCCCTTTGCAACCTTGGCAACATCAATGCCAAAGGTATAGACGGTTGCTGTATCCTCTACGGTTTTCAAATCGCTGACAGCTCTGGCTTTCGTGGCAGGAGCTGCGCCATAGGGGTTATTGCTGTAAGTCAGAGACGCCGTATTCACGTTGCCGGCTTCGCCGAGGGTCGCGCTGGCATTCAATTGGGCATCATAGGTTACAACCAGCTTTCCTTTTCCGGGAGTCAGAGTACTGCCGTCCAAATTGATTGTCAGGCTTCCGGCATTCATATCCACCGTAATCTTATCTGCCAGGATACTCACCGTACCATTCTGAGCGGCAACAGTGCTCTCAACCAGTGTCAGTCCCGGTGCCAGTGTATCCGTGATTTGGAATTCTGTAGAAATCGCCTGGCTGGGATACTCGGGCACATCCACTTCCAGCTTGTAGCTGACCGTATCACCGATGCCTGCAACCGCGCGCTTGTGGTCGTCTGACACAGCAGCCCCGGCAGAGCCAGTTACACCGGTTATGGTCTTGACCAGGGAAACAGGGGAGCTTTTCAGCACAACCTGGGCATTCTCCGTAATCGTCCAGCTTCCATTGCTTTCCTCTGGCGTAATCATCGCCACGGTGGGGCGGTACACTGCGGTACCGCCGGTGGCTGTCACAAGATAAACGCCCATGGTCAGGTTGGAAATAACAGCAGGCCCCTCACCAGATGCCGTCACAGATTTGACTGTCAATCCGCTAATATCGCCTTTCATAATGGCGGCCTCAATCTTTCCGTAGAATTCTGCCAAAGTAGCTGCGTCAGTGACCTTCTCCTCAGAAAAAACCTCCTGAACCGAGTCGTCAGCGGGGTTACCTCCATCGGCAGCCGCGCCAATGTAGTCACGATAGTATTTTCTGACCCATCCGGCAATCCCGCTCTCCCAGGTGTATTCCGGCATCGATGGCTGAAACACGGCAGGGTTAGTTCCGTCCAGCTGAGCAGTGTGGACACTGACCAGCTTGTAGGCATTTACTGTTACGTTTGTGACTTCCTGCTCGTCAGTGTCCAGGGTAGCCGTAATGCTGCCCCCTGCCCAGCTGTCTTCAGGAAGTCCTGTCGCGGACGCGCTGACCACCGAACACTGCACTGCACTGACCGCGATCAGAAGTGCAAAGCAGAAAGCCAGCATACGTCCGATTCGATTTGTTCTCATTTGTATTTCCTCCAATCTGTTTTGTCAGACAGCACCATTCGCCCGTTTTCTTCTTCTGTACTCCAGAAGAAGCAGCGCGCCTGCCGTCGTAATCGTGAGACCAACAATCAGATATCCCCCGATGCCGTCCGCGCCGGTAATCGGAATCTGCTTGTGCTGGACATTGGTGATGAAGTATTCGTAGCTGGTTATGGTTACGGGTTTGCCTTGGGCGTTTGTGATTTCGCTGGTGCTTTCCGTGACCGCGATGGCGGGAAGCTTTTCCGTCACAGAATTTTTCTTAAAGCTGTCCGGAGTAACGCCGCCTTTATCAATCTCCACTGTCCAGCTGCCATCCGGGCGCACATATCCCTTGGGCGCCTTGACCTCGGTGAGGGTCAGCGTTCCCTCCGGCAGGCCGATGAGCTTCAGCCTGCCATTATCATCGACTGTGACCTTACTCTCTCCGGATTTATCATAATTGTCACAGCAGACCCGGTAATAGCCATCGGAAATCCTGAAAAATTTCAGGGGCGCTCCGTTTCCAATCTGGAACTGCGCATCGGCAAGGCCCGTCCGGTCCTTGGCATCCACCTTCATTACGGTCAGATCGTGGTTGCGCTGGTGCTTGTTCACCTCAAAAGCGGTCTTGCCGTCCCTGGCATTCAGCTTTACTGCCGTCACCATAGCATCGTAGCCGACATCATCGTAGCCAACACCACGAAATGCTCCACCCAATGCTGCCTCGAAAGTATATTTGATGGGCTTTCCCTGATTGTCGTTAACCGGCAGATAGAAGCTTTTCGACTCCCAGGTATAGGATGCCGTTACGCAGTCCGATGCTTTATCCTCCGGTACCGTCATCTTAACTTTGTCGTCGTGCAGCTCGAGATTCTGAGACAATTTCACGGTAGAAATGGACTCGTTGGGGTTCTCCGGGTTGTAGGGCTTAACCTGGGTAATGGTAAAGTCTTCGGAATAGCCGTTGTCGCTGCGCACCTGATACGTCAGCACCGTTCCTAGCGGAACTTCCGTAATCATACCGGTCCAGTTTGCTTTCAGCACTGCCTCAATACAGTAGAAGCCGGCGTTGTTGTTGGCGCTGGTGTACTTTGCGGTCTTCATCGTGCCCTTTTGCGGCATACTGATGGCTTGAGCAAGGTACGCCTCAACCAGCCCGCTATCGCCATATCTGTCAGTGCTTCGGTTGACATCGGAGGCCATGGTGTTGTAGCCGCTGTCCTCACCGGGACGGATGGTGACTGCCAGGTCCTCAAAACTTGGTGTCGACTGTTTGTAAAGAGCTCTTACTGTCTTATCTTCCAGAGTCTCATGCCCAACAACCCATCCATACGGATTCTTTTCGTCTTTCGTGAACACGACAATGTAATTTCCTGGGGCAACATTGCTGAACACGTATTTTCCATAATCATCCGTGTCAACTGCATCAATTACCTGATTCAGGGTATTTTTTGCCAGTATCCGTTTTCCATCATCATCCGTTTTGAAGGTGCCGTTCTTCGCCTCATACAGCCAAACCTTAATGTTCTGCAAATACGCATCTGGCGTGTTTTCAATCGTGAACTTGCCGTCCTGATTCATGTCCATAAACGCGTAGCCGGTAATGGTGCGCTCTACGACCGTCACGTCAACATCCAGAGAGGACATGATCTCCTCGGAGCCCGTAGGCTTTGCGGAGAAGTCATTGAAATACCGGTTGCCGCCCTTCTGGGTTTCCTCTCCGCTGACAAGGAGCTCTTCAGCCGCGTCGGTCGGGCTCAAAAGCACATTCACCTGCACATTGGCCGGGCCCTGAACATTGGGAAGAGATACGTACAGCAGCTTGCCAAGTTGATCCGAAGACCGCACCACTGCATCCTCAGGAATGTCATAGGTGAAGGTATAGCGCGTATTCTCGGAATCGCTTACCGGTTCCGGCTTGTTCAAAGCGGTTTGCCCCTCCAGACTTGCCTGGAACAGCGCCGCCTGGTTATCCCCGGCGGGATTTTTGACGCCGGGAATCAGATACAGCTGACCGTTTTCCACATAGGATTGTGCAGTTTCTTGAGCACCGGTGCCGGTAAATACCAGCTGGATCTGCTTGACGCGATAGCCACCGGTAAAATCTGTTCCGCGTCCATCACCTACGTGCGGCAGGACATCCGCTATCGTAATACCGCTCTCATTGTTGCTGTCCTGATTGTAATACGCCAGCTTGAAGCCGAAGTCCTCGCCCACCTCCGTTACCAGGGAATAGGTCGACTTGCCGCTTTCATCGGTCACGGTCAGGGCATCCTGATAAACGCCGACCATGCTGTCGTTGATGACGGTGATGGCAAATCGGTCACTGTTGGCAATGGCTGCCAGCTGGTTATGCTCCTCATAGGTAGCGTAGATGGAGGCCTCTGTGCTCAGAACTGTTCCGGTTTTTACGTCATTGCCACCTTCTGACCCGATAAATCCGCTGAACGCAATTTTCGGCAGATTTTTCTTGATATCCGAAACATAGGTTTTCAGGTGCAGCGTAGTCGTGCCGTCCGCGTTCTTTTGCGGAGAACCGATCACCCATTCCAGCTCGCCCTCGGCATATGTGTCACTTGGCTGCCCGTAGATCATCTCCGGCGTGTAATCAAAGGCAATGCTTCCCTCCCGGTAGGCAATACCGGCCGGGAAAGTCAGGTCAATACTGATTTCCGCCGACTGAGAGCCATCATGCACCAGAGAATTGCTGATTCCGCTGGCAGCGGATAGCTTCGGTGCCGCCAGGAAGTTGACAATCCGTTCGCCATTGCCCAGATTGTACGTAACCTTGTCCTGATTGGATCCGACAACTTTATCCGCACCGTTAATCTTTATCTCGGCACTGAGGGTGTACAGCAGGAGCGTATTGCCCAGATAGTAGCCGTTATGGGTGCCCGCCTTCTGGCAGCCATACTCATACTCGGTCTTTACATAGCCAAGGGAAACATGCTGGGCAGTTTGCAGGAGCTCCTGTTCCCGGAGCACTGAGATCCACTGCTTATTGAGAATGGGATTTCCATTTTCATCCACTTCTCCCGCGCCTGTTGTTTGAAGCGTATGCCGCTTAACCGTGACTTTCTTTGGCTGATAGGTGCCCGTCGAATATTCCGCATTTCTCTGATAGTCCCCGGAGGCAGCGGCCATGCCCTTCGCCACGCCGGCATGGGGCACATTGTCCCAGTTAAAATCGTAGAGGAACGCTTTTCTGGTGCTTTCCTTGTCACGGACCTGCTTATAATCGGGCCGGTAGGTTGTCCAGACACGGCTTTCATTGGTGGTACAGTAGGTCTGACCAGTGTAATCGAAATCATCGGTCACCTGCATCTTATGCTCGAACCGGATGTTTCTGCCGTTACGGATACAGCAGTCCCGCGCCTGATAGAGGATCGCCACGCACTTGCCGTCCGCATCGCCAAAGTAAGCATACAGATCGTCCAGCGTCTCGAAGTAGAGCAGCTGTTCTTCATGATACTTTTCCATCTCGCGTACACCGCCGTCGGAGAAAACCGCCTGGTCAGGACGATACAGCTGACCCTTGT
This sequence comes from uncultured Clostridia bacterium, assembly GCA_945948535.1. Lineage (GTDB taxonomy): Bacteria > Bacillota > Clostridia > Oscillospirales > Oscillospiraceae > Faecousia. Next base: position 107,076 of record CAMFBN010000002.1, on the reverse strand, counting down.
AGAGGATCATACCGTCGTCTTGCACCGTTGCTTCTCCCTTTTCCACCATTTTCTGCGCTGTGGTGGTTACCTTAGTCCAATTCTTACCGTCCGGCTTTGCCGCGTACAGCACCGTCAGGTTCATGGACCTGGTCAGGCCGCTGTTATTCGTCCAGTTCGTGGATGTTTCCGAAGTATCCACAAAGATATTGTTTTTGTTGTAGGTCCCAGTAATTCTCTCCTCCACGACCCTGGTACTTGGCATTGGCGTATAGGCGTCCGCGTCAAACTTTTGCAGCATATTGATGGCGGTGGCGTAGAAATACTCCGCTTTGTTGTCCGTCTGCGGGTTGAACTCTCCCTCCGGGATGTAGTAGGGATTTGGCTGTCCGCCCCGCATTTCCTCGTCCGTCCGGATCTCCTCGCTGCTGTAGAAAAGCTGCCCGCCCATATAGACCTGGCTTCCCAGAGGAACCGTTCCATCGCCTCTGTCTCCGGCAATGGCTCCTCTTTCTCCGGTGAGCCAATAGTTTGTGGTTGTGCTCGTGGTGGCGTTGCCGCTGCCGTTGAACACGTACAGGCCGTTGGTGGAGGCAATCCGGTTATCCGAGAATCGGACTTCACTGGTAGCATGTGCCTGCGCCTGATCTCCGTAGTAGGCCTTCAGCGTGCTCAGATCTGTGCCGGCAATTGGCTTCTTACCCGATGCGCTGGTGATCTTCACATCGCTGATTGCCGCCTGCATATCCACGGACAGATAGCCATTCGCCGTCTGCATCACATGCTCCGGGAAGGGGAAGATCATTTGCAGATAACCGGCAGTAAAGGGCTTTGTGTAATCGTTGTTGAACTGCTCGCTGTTGCTGCCATCGGAGTTTTGCCTTGGATTGTCATTGGACGTATCGAAGGCATAGCCGCTGACCTTCAGATGCAGGACTGTCTCTTCATCCGATTTGTCGATTCCCGTCAGCGTCCAGCCGCCGCCGCTGTAGCAGGATTTGCTGTCATTTCCGGTGTTGAAGGGCGCCGCGTTGTAGGCATAATTGGAGCAGATACTCTGTTCGTCCTCGTCATCCCAGTTCATGTTGAAGGTGGCGCTGGACTGCCCGAACCCTCTGCCATAATCGGATTTCTCATTTTCCTTCAATGCCCAGAAGATGGGGGTAACAAGGTTGCTGCCGGTTTCGTCAACGCTCTGGGGCGCGCCGTCCAGATACAGGCCGCCCTTCATATGCAGCTCCATTTCCAGACCGTCCGCCGGAATCTCCAAGCCCTTGATGCCCTTTCCTGCGGGTATCGTCTTGCCATCGGCATCGGTATTGCACATCATCACGGTGATGCCGTAGCCCAGCATGGTGCCGTAGACGACATTGGGCGGTGTCTCGCCTTCGGGTCTGCTTGCTTCCTTGCCGGCAGCCGTGTCAAAATAGCCGGTATAGGCAAGTTTGGAGTTCTGCTTCAGGGTCACGTTATAGCGGCCCGTGGCGGAAACCGTCAGACGGTCACAGTCAATGGTGGGATGGTTCTGCTCATTGCTCGCATTTCCCTCCACCCACATGCTGATCCTGGGCTTCAGCGTCTGCCCATCCTGCATGGAACGGACTTTTACACTTAACGTTGTGTAAATCAGAGCGTTTTGGCCAACCTCGATTTCCTTGTAGCAGCGCATGATCTGGACAGGCTCTCCGTCCCTGGTTTCCGACAGAACGTAGCCGGTAAAGCCGTCCGGAATTACAGCGGCAGCCTGACTGGAATCCGCATCCAGTTCGACCTCCATCCAGGCTCTGACCTTCTGCTTGCTCTCGGTAACCTCGGTGCCTTCCTGCTCTCCGTCTGCCTCGAACTGTGCGCGGACGCTGTAGAGCACGGTATCATTGGACAGGACAAGGGTGGAATTCTCGCTCAAATCCTCTCCGGGGGTCCACTGCGCCATCTGATTTTGCTCATACAGCTTCCCATCCGTGCCGATGAGGTAATGCTGCTCGTGTCCGCTGCTGTCCAGGTAGGTTTCGGAGCTTACCGGCCAGCCCATTTCAGCCGCCGTCTTTTCCTCCATCGTCACGCTTGCGGCGGGAGAAGTATACTGTCCGCTGATAAACGCGGATTCCTCATCCGTTTTACCTGCAAGGGCCAGCGAAGCGACCTTGCGGTTGTTTGCCAGAGGCTTCAATGTGGTAGTGACCTTATAATAGTAGGTCGTCAGCTGGAGGTTGTTGCTCTGATTGATGGCGCCGGTCAGATACATGCCCTTCATCAGGGTCTCCGACTCTCCGTAGTTGTCGCCGGAATAGGCATCGTCCCGCCAGACATTGTACTGAGGCAGGCGCATGTTGTTCACGGCTTCCAGCGTCATTTTGGACTTGTTCTGAACCATGTCCCAGCTGTCAGTGCCCTCGTACTTGGAGTAGATGTCGTTGCCGGTGTTGGAAACCGTGGAGACATTCTCGTACAGCTTCGCGCCGTCGAATACCGTACAGGCCACGCCCGTAGCCTTCTGTGCGATGCCGCCGCCGACGGGTGCCCGGTTATTGTTGATCGTGCCGGCCAGAATCTGCGCCGTGCCGCCGTTCTGATAGATGGCGCCGCCCTTGCTTCCGGCGGTATTGCCGGAAATTTCGGTGCCCGAGGTTACGACCAGATTGCCGCCGTTCTGATAGATGGCGCCGCCGTAGGTCGTAGCCTTGTTGTTTTTCAGTTCGGCATGGGATAGATAGACTACACCCGACTCCAGGTAGATCGCGCCTGCTTCTCCGGTAGCAGTGTTGCCGCTGATGACCACCGGGTTTGCGCCGGTGCCGCCGATATTGGTGGTACCGCCATTGACACGAATGACGCCGCTGCCCCACTGGTTATTGGTGGAGTCGCCTGCCAGATTGTTGGTAAAGCTGCCGCCTGTAATGGTGGTTTTTCCGGTGGAGTACACCACATTCCGTCCCAGGTTGCCGTGAATCTCACCGCCGAGGATCATCAGATTACCGCCGTTGTTGAACAGCGTGCCGCTGCCGAGTTCATAATAGCTGTTCTGGGAGCGGTTGACATTGTCACAGATCTCGCCGCCGTTCAGGATGAAGGTGCTCCTGGCCTGGTTGACATAAATTGCTCCGTTGTAGCCAAGGTTCCCGGAGATTTTGCCGCCGTTCATCGTGGCCTTGCCGCCGTTAACGTAGATCGCCGCACCGCCGGTTCTGGCATAGCATTCCGACAGGTTGCCGGAGTTGATAATCAGCTCGCCGCCGCTGCGCACCACGAAGCCGCCGCCGTAGGTGGCAGCGCTGCCTGTGATGGTGCCCTGCCCGGCAGGACCTGCGCCAATATGGTAGCCCAGTTCCAGATTATCATAGTGGGTATTGACCGTATCCACCAGCGTCAGGGTGCCGTTCAGGGTCACGGCGGTGCTGAAGCCGTGGAGGGTGTGACCGTTGAGGTTCAGCGTCACGTCCACACCGGCAGGCACCGTCACATTCTCCCGGGAATCCGCCACCATGACGATCTCATGGTTGCCGGTGGGATTCTGCTGAATATACGCCACAGCCTCACCCACGGTGGCAAACAGCTTTTCGCCCACCGCAGCCACGATCAGCTCATCGGTATAGGCCAGCGTCAGCGCGTAGTACTTGGGATTTTTGCCGTGGATCTCGGTGTCGATGAGGGTATTGTTGCTCTCATCCAGCCAGCCCTGCACATGAAGGTTCGGGATAGACATATCCGTTGCCCTGCAGATGTTGGGGTTGGCGTTTGCCACGATGTAGTAATCCTGGCCCAGCGCGGCGGTATTGCCGTACAGCGCGGGCTTGCCCAGGTGATTTGTGTCACCGGTGTACAGGCCGAAGTTCTGCTCCTGCTGGGAAGCATAGTAGTAGTAAATACCGCCGCCGTAATTCCCTGCATGGTTATCGGTAATGACAATATCGCCGTAGATCCGGGTTTCACCCGTGGCGACGTTCTGACCCAGAACGACACCGCCGCCGTTTCGGGCTGCCGTATTGCCGGTGATGCTGCCCCCGACCAGCCATTGGTGGGCAACATTGCTCCATGCGTCGTTGGTAGCCGCGTAAACGCCGCCGCCGCTGTTGCCGGCGTAGTTATCCTGGATTTTGCCGCCGTACATTTTGAAACTCCAGAGATACGCTTCGTGTCCCACGCCGCCGCCGTAGCGTCCGGCGGTGTTGTCGCGGATGGTGCCGCTGTTCATGGTCAGACCGCGGGTGTACACGCCGCCGCCGTCACTTTTCGCGGTATTGCTGTAGATTTCGCCGCCATTGATCGTGACGGAGCCGCTCGTACCGATTCCGCCACCGTGGCGTCCGGCGGTGTTGTCATGGATGGAGCCGCCTTCCAATTTACTGCTTCCGCAAACACCGCCGCCGTCATACATCTCCGCCTTGTTATGATCGATTTCAGCGGAATCCTGCAGAATTGTATAACCATAAACACCGCCGCCATAGTATTTTGCGGTGTTGTTATAGATTCTGGCGTTATCGTTCAGGCTGGTTCTGGTTGCGTAGCAGCCGCCTCCATAATAGGCAGTATTCTCATAAATCTCGGTATCCTGATAAAGCGTCACATAATGGTCGGCATTATTTGTGGTTTGATAAACCGCACCGCCGTTGGTAGCCTCGTTTTTGTACAGCTTACACCCACGGATATCTGCCGGCGCATACCACACGCAAATCGCGCCACCATAGGTAGCCCGGTTGTCAAAAAACTCCGCGTTTTCAACACTCGTCTGTGCGCCGTTGATATACAGCGCGCCGCCATAGGAGGTGGCCCGGTTCTTTTCGAATTCTGAGTCCTTGACATCCGTCAGTGTGTTCACATACAGCGCGCCGCCGTTGGCTGCCGCGTTTTCGACAAATGTACACGTCTCCACCGTGCTTGTGCAGCCCGTGGAATTGCTCGATCTGTAGACCGCACCTCCGGCATCTGTGGCCTGGTTATTCCGGAACGTTGTGTTCTTCAGTCCCATGCCTGCCCCGGCAGAATATATTGCGCCGCCACTGCGCTTGGTGGTCTCATTGCCTGCTTTGTTGTCAGAGAATTGGCAGTCATCCACCCTCAGAACATCTTCCGGGCGATTCCAATCGGCGGCGTGACGAACAGCGCCGCCGTGGCTGACGGAGGTATTGCCGGTAAAGGTGCAGTTGGTCAGGGACAGATTTCTTGCCCAGATGCCGCCGCCATCTCCCCCGGCGTGGTTTTCCGTGAAGGTTACCTTCGCTGCAGCCAACTGCGCATTGTTAATGGAATAACCACCGGAAGACAGGCCGCCACCGGAACCTGTCGCCTGGTTCTTCGTGAAGGAACCGCCGGTTATGGTTGCTTTCGTATTGCGGCCAAGGCTGGCGCCGCCGCCGGTTGTGGCGGTGTTCTCCGCAAAGGAGCAGCCCTCCAAAAGCAAGTCGTGTGTGTAATTGTCATAGGTACACAGGCCGCCGCCGTAGGTGCCCGCATGGTTGCCACGGAAGGTCACATTCTTCAAAATCAGCTCCGGGCAGGATTTGACCACGATGGCGCCGCCGTTGACTGCCGCTTGGTTGTTTTCAAAGGCAACATCCCGGACAAGCATACTTTTCGCAGCTTCAATGCTCACCACGCCGCCAATGTAGCCGGCATTTCCTGTAAAGGTGCCGCCGGTGATGGACACAACGGAATCCTTGTTGTTTACGCGGATTACGCCGCTGTCCGTCTTGCCGGTATAGGCGTTGTCCGTCACGCTGCCGCCGGTGATGGTCAGATTGCCCGCGCAGTAGATAGCCGGGCCGGACTGGTTTGCCATGGTGAAGCCGGTCAGCTTACCGCGGGCAACGGTCAGGGACGCGCCCTTCGCAACGGAGAAGCCCCGGCCGGTTTCGTAATCTGCCACCTTGGTCAGAGTACCCTCGGCATTTTTGTGGAATTCGGGGACCACCGTATCCGTCAGGATCATATCCGCGCCGCTGGTCAGGGTAAAGATGGTGCCGTTGGGTTTGTCGGTGGTCAGGGTATGTCCGTTCAGATTCAGCGTGAAGTTCACCGCCGGAACCGATACCGTCTCGGCAAAATCCGCCATCAGATGAATGGTCGCCCCGGCGGGCACCGTGTTGTTTTGCAGTGCGGTCATCGCCTCAGCAAGCGTTTCAAAGAAGACATACTCCTCCGGGGTCACCTCCTTCGGCAGTCCGTTCTCGTCATAGAGCGTGGGAACATAGTAGGCCACTTTCCCTTCGGTGTCCTCAATGGGCAGAAGGGACTTTGCCGCCGTCAGCGCCGTGGCTTTGGATGTATAGTGATCACCGGATTTCGTCCAGGTCAGTGCCGTGCACAGCTTGTCAAAGTCGGTCTGGGGGTAGTCCCGGCCGCCAAGGTCATCGTGCCAGCAGTCGTAGGCATCCATGCCGTAAGACGCCGGATTCCGGAGAGCCAGAACCTGAGCGCTGCCCGCAAAGTACACATCGTTGCCCAAGCCGTCGCCGCTGGTGTTGCCGTAAATCAGCGTGCCCTCAATGGTGACCTTGCTGCTGCTGTAACTTCCAATATAGACACCGCCGCCGGCATTCTTGCTCTCGTTTCCGGTGATCTTGCCGCCCGCAAGGCGCAATTCTCCATAGTAGCCGGTTGCCCGGACAGCGCCGCCTTCACAGCCGCTGTTTCTGTTCCCGGTAATGGTACCGCCGGTCATAATGAACGCCGTGGGAAATTGGCCATTGTTGCTGTAAACATACACCGCGCCGCCGGAACCGGTATTGCCCTGAATGACACCACCGTTCATGGTGAAGCTGGTACACTGCGTAGAAGTGCTGTTGTATACACGCACCGCGCTGGCACCATCTGCTCTATCCGTTGCATTGGTATGATTTTCAATGCTGCCGCCGTTCATGACCATTTGGGCTCCCTGCACAACGCCCACGGGGCCATAGCTAGCCCACCCGTTTCGGAGATTTCCGGAAATGGTGCCTCCATTCAGTTCAAAATAAGCACTGTTGCCATACAGGTACACTGCAGAACATGCATAGTGATGGTCGAGCTCGTTCCCGGTGATTTCGCCGCCGTACATAATGACATGGCCAAGTGCTTTGATGGCACCTGAGTACTTGCCATCATTTCCGCCAGTAACCCGGTTCCCCGAAATCGCGCCGCCGTTGATGGTCAGCGTCGCATCTTCTTCCACATAGATGCCGCTGCCGCCCATGCCCCGGTTGCCGGAGACAGCGCCGCTGTCCATGGTCATGGTACTGCCAGAGCGCAGGATCACACCGCCGCCGGCAGTGGTGGTGTTGTAGTTTTTCTCAATGGAAATATCCTGCATGGTGAAGCTGCTGCCGCTGTTCACCACCACCGCGCCGGTGGTCGCGCCGGTGAGGTTGCCGCCGCCCACACTGTCCTTCACGGTCAGGCTGGCAGGGTCCGGGGCAGCCGGAGCTTCCGCTCCTTCCACCGCTTCCGCCGGGGCCTGCCCAACGGTGAGGATGGTGCCGGAGTTGGTAAAGACGGAGTGCCCCTGAAGGTCCAGCACGGCGGTCACGCCCGCCGGGATGGTGACGTTCTCCGTGTCGTCCTTCCAAAGCAGAACGGTTGTGTTCCCCTCGGGGGCCGTTCCCAATTTGATGGCATCAAACGCACTCTGGAGGGAAGGATATACCGTCTCCCCGATTTGCGCCACACGATCGGATATGCTCTTGAAGGTATAGGCCTCCACGCCGTTTTCTTCCGTATGGCGGCGGGCGGAGATCGCCTCCGTCAGACTCTCCCGATTCACTTCATCCAGCCAGGCGGCGCCTGCTTCTTCTCCGGTCATATCCTGCGCCGCCGCAATGGAGACGGAGGTGCTGTTATAGTCACCCTCTAAGGGCGCTTCCACATAAATATCATTGCCAAGTTTATTGGCCCGGTTGTCCTTTATGACACCGCCGGTGACGGAAAGGCGGCTGCGGAAGTAAGTATAGTTCGGATCAGTGCCGCCCCGGTTGCCTTTGTACACATATATGCCGCCGCCATTGTCAGTGCCCTGGTTGCCTATGATCTCACCGCCGTTGACCGTCACATCCGTGGCATAGACGCCGCCCACATTGCCGCAGATCACACCGCCGGAGATCTCCGCGATGCCGCATTGAACGCCCCGACCGCCATTGTCCCGGATCTCACCGCCGCTGACCGTTACTCTGGACTTATAAAAATTGTTAGTTTGCATTACGACGCCGTAGGCAAAAATACCGCCGCTCTTATTGTTGCGCAGTGATCCGCCGGTCATGACAACCTTCGAACCCTCATTGCTGTTGTAGACACCCCACTGGGCGTTATCGTGAATATTGGCACCCTCCTGGATGTAAATCGTGCCATATCGATTTCCCGCGCCGGAGCCGGTGTTATCGTAAATCTCGCCGCCGCTGATTGTCACGGTGCCGCCGCTATTGCCAACCGCAACGCCGCTGTTTTTCGTGAAGGTACCGCCGGTGACAGTCAGTGTTCCGTTCCATGTCGTAACAGCGGTTATGCTGGTGTTGCCTGATGTGTTTTCCCGGAAGGTGCCACCGGAGATGGTTAGGCTTCCGCCATCAGCGACAATTGCCGTGCCTGTATTCTTTTCTGCCAGCACATCGCTGATATTCAGCTTGCCGTACATATACAGCCCGCCGCCCCATCCGGCTTTGTTATTTCGGAAGGTGCCGCCCTCAATCACTGCCGTGGAGTTGGAGGACAGATGCACTCCGCCGCCCCGTCCATTTACCGTGTTGCCGTCAAAGATGCCGCCCTTCATGGTGAAGGTAGAGTCGCCTTCGATAAAGAGAGCGCCGCCATACGCGGAGGAATACTCGCTCTGCCGCGGCTTCGCAGTGTTGCCGGAAATGGTGCCGCTGAGCAGCGTGACCTGGTTTTTCCTCGCCGAAAGGTAGAAAGCGCCGCCACGGGTATCGCCGGTGCCGCCCAGACCGGCAGTATTGTCCGAAATGGTGACGTTGTTCAGCTCCATCCGGAGCGCCCCAGCCGCGTACAGCGCGCCGCCGTGGGACGTGGACTGGTTCCCGGACAGGGTGGTTCCGTCAAAATTCACCGTGGACGCGGCGGCAAAGTACAGCGCGCCGGAATTGGACCGGCTGTTCTGAACCGCTCCACCCCGGAAGTCCACGGTCGCCGCGCCGACAAAATACGCCGCGCCGCCGTTTTTCGCGGCGGTGTTTTCGTCCCAGACCATATCGGTAAATACCGCCCTGACCTTATCCCGGCAGTACAAGCCGCCGCCGTTCTGCGACGCCTGATTGTTCCGGAAGGTAATGCCGCCGAAGGGCATCGTCTCCGGCAGATCCACAATGCCGCCGAAATACAGGCCGCCGCCGGTTTCCGCCTTGTTGTTTTCCAGCGTCAGGCCACTCAGATTCCCGCCGTAATTATACAGGCGGTAGGCCGCGATGCCGCCGCCGTTGGCTGCCTCGTTCCCGGAAATCACCGTGCCGCTCTGAACCCGCAGCTTCTCCGCGTCGTAGATGAAGATGCCGCCGCCGGTTTCCGCTGCACGGTTGTTCTTCACCGTGCCGCCGTCAAGCTCCAGCTTGCCGTCACCATCCACATGGATGCCGCCGCCGCTGCCCTTCACCGTAAAGCCGCGGACCACCGCGCCCTCTCCAAGAATCAGTTTGCCGCCGTTGGGCACCAGAACGCCCCGGGCGTTCACCGTTTTGCCCTCTTCCACTTCCCCGCTGATCGTACCGCCCTTGATCACCGCGGTGCCAAATACTGTGACTGTGTTGACAATGCTGTCCCCCGCTGTGGAGGTATCCGGCTTCAGCGTGTATCCCGCCATATTCAGGACGACCGTCTTCCCCATGGGGAAAATGACGTTCTCGGTATAGTCCTTCTCCATGGTGACCGTACCGCCGTCCTCCGCCTCCGCAATCTTCGCCTGAAGGGAGTCGCCGGACACGGTCAGCTGCACGGTACCCTCCGGCGTGGCAAGGCGCAGGGACAGCATCCGGGGAGCCGCTGGCTGGTCGTCCTCAGGGAGCTTGACCTCTTCGCTTTCCGCGTTCGATTCCTCCGGCACGCTCTCGGAAACATCCACGCTGCCGGTATCACCGCCGGCGCCGGTCTCTGTGCCGGTATCGCTTCCGTTTTCGTTGCCGGTATCGCTTCCGTTTTCGCTGCCGGTATCGCTTCCGTTTTCACTGCCGGTATCGCTTTCCTTTTCGCTGCCGGTATCGCTTTCCTTCTCGCTGCCGGTATCGCTTCCGTTTTCGCTGCCGGTATCGCTTTCCTTTTCGCTGCCGGTATCGCTTTCCTTTTCGCTGCCGGTATCCTCCTGGACATCCGCACTGCCCTCCTGGACAACCGCGCCAGTATCCACCTCCGCCGCAAATGCTCCAACCGGCAGCACCGAAATCATCATGGCCGCCGCCAGCAGCAGCGAAATCGCTTGCTTGACTGCTTTCTCCATCATACGCCCTCCTAATCCATATCCAAACCTCGGAGTTAAGTCGTCCATGCGGAAGCGCTGCCCGGGACGGTCTCAGGCAGTTCCCATATCTCATCCTTTACCCCGAAAGTGTATTTACGCAACTTACTTCCCTTTATAATACATTTCTTTACAGAAATATGCAAGTAAAATCCGTCCCTTTTTTCCGCTTTTTGAAATATTTCCGCAGATTAAAGTAATATCTTTCATTTCGCATATCTGTAATTTTTCACCTGCTGACCGCAAGATGTTGAATGCACCGGAGCCCATTGCCCCTTTTTTTGTCTCAAAAGGCGCATTTTTACAAACATTATAGTTTTGCTAACTAATAAAGTCAAGCGCTTACTGTTTTATACAGGAATTTTACATGAGAAAAAGTATAATATAGATACTACATTCCGGGAGAGAGACAGTCATGAGCAAAGCAGCCGCGTTTAAAAATCGTGATCGATTCATACAATTGGGTGTAGCGATTGCCGCACTCCGAAAACTGCAAGGGATGTCTCAGGAAAAGCTCGCGGAGAAAGCCGGCATCAGCCGTGCCCTGCTCAGCGCCATTGAAGCGCCCGGAATGGCAAAGGTGTTTTCCCTGGAGGTCTTTTTCGACATCGCGGACGCGTTGGATATCGACCCCGTTGATCTGCTGAACGCCGCCAATTTCCCCGATCAAATCAAGGTGAGGAAATAGCGCCCTGACAAGCAAAAAACCACCCCCGGCCGGAACGGAACCGTCCCGGTCGGGGGTGCTTTTGATGTAATTTCGGCTGCCGGGAGCTTCCGGCTATTCTTCCTCCGATGGGCCGCTGCCATCAAAGCGCATTGGGGTATAGCGCAGTCCGTCGGTAAGCCGCTCGGTATCCGTGGGAACAAAGCCCAGATGGCGGTAAACCTCCACTGCGTAAGGCGAGGAATGCACCGTAAATATCTGCCGGTCGTAATCCCGGCGCATGGTTTCAAACAGCCATCCCGTGCATCCGTCACGCCAGTCAGAGCATAGACACCACAAAAAGGCCGGTGATACAATTTGCCACAGTCTTACTCCCTCGCTGTCTTCCAGGGCCGGCCCTTCCCGTGCCAGCCATGGGCTTCCCAGTAGCCGTAGTCCGGTTCCGCAGGCGGGAAGTGCCTGTGGGCAAAGCGCATCAGCGCGAACCACAGCCTTGCCCGGGGGTTATAGCCCTGTTTACCGGTGTTTTTTTGAATCTTCCGGGCAAGGGCTGCCGTCTTTTTGTCAATGGTTTTCTGAATCCATGCCGGAATTTCCGAGGGCTTCACAGCCTGAACGCCGAAGCCCAGCTTGTATACCTTGTGAACGCCCCACATTTCCAAGGAGTCCGTCATATCCCGGCAGGCGCTCTTCATGCCGCCGCCTGCGGCAGTGGAAATGGCCACGGCCTGCTTCCTGCTCATTTCCGGCATGGGTCTGTGCACCACCCACCAGGTTCCAAAGTGGTCAAGGAAGCTCATCATCTGACCCGTGGCATGGTAGACGTATACCGGGCTGTCGAGAATCAGCAGATCGGCTTCCAGCATGGCCGATGCCAACGGCTCCAATTCTCTGTAGTGGGGGCATTTGCTCAGCTCGGTCTGGAAGCAGGTGTAGCAGCCCCGGCAGGGCCGATCAAAGTCTCTGGGCAGGAAAAATTCCCGCGTTTCCCCGCCGACCTTTTCCGCCAGTGCCCGGGCCGCCAAGCAGGTGCTTCCCTCATGGTTCTGTCCATGGATGATTACGATTTTCATACAATCCGTCCTTTCCATTCCCTGCAGCTCCATTCTATCAGACTTTTCCGGAAAGCGACAGGTGCTTTTTTAGAAAAATATGTCAAGATTGCAGAAAAAGCACGGCGCTACCGTGCTTTTCTCCGCTCCCGGCGGGCAAGCTTTTCCGCCTGCCGCAGCTGCTTCTGCGTCAGCTTTTCACAGTGGGTCAGCGGTTTCCCTGTACCGCCGTGGTGATGCGCCCGGCAGGCGGCGCAGTCTCCGTGCCGGGGGCAGGCAGTCCTCTTACAGGGGCAGCCTTCCATCACTTCTGATTCATCAGCGCCACACCGGCGCAGGCCAGCCCGATGCCCAGCAGGGGCACGGCTTTTTCCGGCTCCAATTCGCCGATGCTGGACAGCACCACCACAGCCACGCCCATGGCAAGGGTGATCGCCCGAAATACCACATTGACAATTTCCCGAACAGACTTCTTTTCCATATCGGTTCTCCTTATGCAATGAATTGACTCGCCCAGTGCACTTTCTGAACTGTGAGGTCATTATACCATCCGCAGGCCCATCCTGCCAGGCCAATTTTATAGGCGGTTGTGTCGATTTTGCAGGTACGACCTTTCTTGACCTTTTCCCGGTTCTGTGTTACAGTATAGGCACGAATTTCGATCCGATTTTATCTGGGAGGTTTTACCATGAACATCATCCATACCGACAAAGCACCCGCCGCCATCGGCCCCTACTCTCAGGGCTACGAGGTAAGCGGTCTGGTCTTCACTTCCGGTCAGATCCCCCTTGACCCCGCCACCGGAAGCATTCCCGAGGGTATTGCCGCCCAGTGTGAGCGCAGCTGCAGGAACATTGCCGCAATTCTGGAAGCCGCAGGCACCGGCATGGACAAGGTGATCAAAACCACCTGCTTCCTGCAGAATATGGAGGATTTCGCCGCGTTTAATGAGGTTTACGCCAAGTTTTTCGTCTCCAAGCCCGCCCGCAGCTGTGTGGCTGTGAAGGCACTGCCGAAGGGCGTTCTGTGCGAGATCGAAGCCATTGCCATGAAATAACGCAATCCGCGCTTCCGGTTGGAAGCGCGGACTTTTTATGGGATTACCGGCGGGGATGTGGTTGTCCAGCATCCGATAAGGAGATGAAGTTCTGGGGTTCAATACAGCGCATCGCTGGATTTCTATTTGTGTTTCCATAATGGAATATCCGCACAAGTTCACTTTCGCTTTCCGGGTTTGCGTATTTTCTCCGCAACCAGAGGAACCACGCAGAAAATCAGGGCAATTCCGGAGCCCACCACCAGATTCCCAACGTGCTTTTTCCCCGCGACGGGGTCCGTATTCAGTGTGCTGTCCGAGGGCTTGGCGGAATTGTAGGTAATGGTGGCAGCGGAGCCAACCTTTCTGGGGGAGCCCCAGTGCTCCTTGCAGGTGTAGGTAATTCCGTCAACCTGATATTCCGCCTCGATCTGAAAACGCAAATTGGGCCCGCCGTTTTCCAGTGCGGCCCTTGACCTGTTGGTCTTGTCCACGCAGGACACCACCACCCCCTGAATCTGCCGGTCAAAGCGTTCCGGCTCCGGTTCCAGCAGATAAAAAAACAGACCGATCACAAACATACAGATTGCGGGGAATATCAAATACAGGCCGATGATACGATAGGTTTTCCAAAACTTTTCCATATCCGTTTCTCCTTTCAGCTTCCGCAGTCGGTGATAACCATTTCCCCGTTTTCCACAGTGACGCGGCTGCTGCGGATGGTATCGTGGCTGTAGTAGTCCCCGTAGGTGTAGCGGATTACATAGCAGTCCGGCTGCTTTTCAATGGACAGCACCTCATAGGCTCCCTCAATATATCCGGTGAGGCAATCATCGCCTGCATACAAGGTCAGTTCTGTTATAGAGCGTGCCTCGTCTCCATTGTCCATAAATCTTGTCAGCAGTTCGGCATCGTCACGATACCATTTTTCTGTTTCCCCTTCCGCAGCCATTGCGTGCAGGGAATCACACAGGTTGCTAAGCCGGTTTTCTCCCAGCTTATAGTCCTGAGCGTTGTAACAGAAATAGCTGTGGGGCAGGAAGCCAAAGGTGAAGGTTGCTGCCCTCCAGAATGGTAATCTGGATGTTTCGGAAGGGCGCGTCCTTGTCCCGCTGGCAGATATAGCCGGAATGGGCCGCCGCGAAAGCGTCGCACTGGTTCAGATATTCCTGATACTCCGGGTAGGTCAGGCGGATATCGCCGGGATAAAACATCCCCGCCAGAGAAAGTCCCACGGGATATCGGCTGAATTCCTCCTCTGAGATGTCCGGCAGGACATTGGAAACCGTGCTGTGTTCCAGAATACGCTCAATTCTCTGACGCTCGGCGTGCACATAGTCAGCAATCGCCGTCTGTTCGGAAACCCCGCATCGGACCAGAATCCGCTTTGCCAAGCCGTCGCTGAGGGTGTAGATCGGAAGGGAAGACAGAAGCGAGCGGCGTGGGCCGATTTCAGCGCTGTCCGCTTGTAAAAAGCGGTCAAATGCCTCCTTCCTGTCCGGCCCGTAAATCTCCATCAGGGGGCAGGCCCGCTTCAGCAGCTGCCCGGCCCGCTTCTGGTAGTGGGCAACGTCGCTTTTCCGGTTCGTCAGGTACATTCTGCCGTCGCCGATATGCCCGGCAATACAGTCGCCCTGCAAGGCGGCGGCGCCCGATACCCAAAGCATATGGCGAAAGGCGCTGGTCTGCATCCCGGAAAGATAGTAGGGCGAAATCTGCCCGGTCATGTACATGGGGATGAAGCTCTCCAAACCCAGCATCATTTCATGGAAGGGGCGGTCCACATTGTGGATCATATTCAGCCGCAGTCCCTTTTTCAGCATCATGGCCATGCCGAACATCCACTTCTTCGGGAACTGGGAATCCTTCGACATTTCCGTCATAGGCAGGTCGCTGTACATGGTGACAGGGCTGGCGCTGCGGGAGAGCACCGTGGCTTTGAGAAAGTCCAGCTGCGCCTCCATCAACTCCGAAAGTCCGGTATAGAACCGGGCGGTGGGAAGCTGGATGGGGGACGTGGGGGCCTTCATTTCATCGAAATGGATTACCCGGATATATTCTTCCAGGTCAAATTCGTCCATTTTTTGCAGGAAACGTTCCATATTTCCGGCGCTCTCCGGGTAGCTGCCCGCGCGCAGATACTGCGCCACGCCGCGGGCGTATTCCTCATTTCCCCCATCGGCAGGCAGACTGGCTCCGATCAGCGACGCGAGCCGCTCCCGCTCCCCGCCGCTCTGGCAGCGTCGGGCAACGAACCGCCCCACGCTCAGGGCAAAGGCGGCGGCATCCCGGGGCGTTCTCTGTCCGGAGCGAATTCGGGAGAGATAGGAAGCGTCATAGCTCAGGTAGCGGGCAAGCTCCATATTGCCGATGGCGAAGGTTTCCAGCAACTCGTTGAGGTTGCGGCAAAAGCGTGCTTTATCGAAGGCTTCCTGGGAGGTCAAAGCGTCCCGGAAAGCGGTTTCCACCGCCCTCTGGGTGATTTCTTCCAGACCCCGATCCTGTGCGAGGGCGGCTATCCCGGCAGCCAGCTTCTGCCATTGCTCCCCATCCGGCTCCGGACTCTGGGTGCCGCGGCGATACCGGCTGATGACCGGCGCGGAAATGCCGCTGGCGACGGACAACTCTCTGGCAGTACAGTCCAGTTGTGTCAGATAATCATTGATACATTCTTGAAATGTCACAGCATTTCCCTCCCGATCTGAAATCTTTCTCCAATGGCAGCACCGCATAGTGGGGCAAGGAGATTCGGCGAGAGATTTTGACACAGGCGAAAGAATGAAAACGCGGGAATACTGAATGTATTTCCCATTTTTCATACTGCACGATCGGGGCAAAAAATCCGCCGAAGCCGCAGTCCATTGTGCGGTGTTGCCCTATATTGAATATACCATAGACGGGGATTTTTTACAAAACAATTATCAATTAGTCATTGACAAATATAGAAATTCAATTTACGGCCCGAATATAATCCAGGCAGTATTGGGATTGGTGTAGACCTGCAAAGAGAAAGCAGACTATGGAACCGTGGTTTATTGATTTATACTGATATTTAAAATGTTTCATTCGGCAGAATGGAACATCTTAATAGGAAGATCATAATGAGACAGGTATCTATGATTTTCCATTCCGAAAATCATAGATACGGCAACGCCGTTAGGCGGTGTCTTCTCAATAGAATTGTACAATTCTATTGAGAAATGGTATTACAAGAACTGAAAAAAAAGATGATCCACGAAAAATGAAAACCGTCTGAATTCCGGAAGAACTCAGACGGTCTGCTTTTGAACACCGCCCTTTGCTTGCCGCCCAATATATGCTTGCATTCATTGGCGTAAGCTTGGCGTAACACGGTGTTTTTTAGGATTTTCGTACAAGCGAATTTGCAACTTTTTAGTACATTTTCGCACCAGCGGGAATGTGATTATCCAGCATCAGAAGATGGAGCTTTTCTTCGCCCTCTTCGTGATGCACAGCGGAAATCAGCATACCGCAGGACTCGATGCCCATCATGGGTCTGGGGGGCAGATTGGTGATGGCCACACAGGTCTTGCCAACCAGCTCTTCCGGCTCGTAATAGGCATGAATTCCGCTTAAAATGGTGCGCTCCACCCCGGTTCCATCGTCCAGAGTGAACTTTAAGAGCTTCTTGGACTTCTTCACGGCTTCGCAGGCCAGAACCTTGACCGCACGGAAGTCAGACTTGGAGAAGGTCTCAAAGTCCACGAAATCAGCGAACAGCGGCTCGATTTCCACCTTGGAGAAGTCGATTTTTTCTTCGGGGGCCGCAGGAGCGGAAACGGGAGAATTCTGAACTTTTTCGTCCACTTTCTCAGCCTTGGGCATATCCGTTGGCTTCATTGTGGGGATTATTGGGAAGACCCCTTCACCATGCTTCGTGATGCGTCGCGGTGCTGTTTTTGCTGGGAATCCACCGATTCACCATGCTTCGTGACGCACCATTATCCTCGCGTATTTGATGTCAATTTTCTGTCCTTTGAAGAATTTTGCTGTCAGGCAAAACGGCTCATTGAGCCCTTCTTAAAATACGTTCAATGTTGCAGCCAAACGTTCGAATGATTCCTGTTTTTTCTCCTCGGTCGCTTCGGCATAAATGTCCATCGTTGTCTTGATGTCCTTATGCCCCATAATGGACTGGATGACCTTCAGGTTGGTCTCCTGTTCGCAAAGCCTTGTGCAGAACGTGTGCCGCAGATGGTGCGCTGAAAAGTCAGGCAGCATGACTGCTTCACGGTGTTCCTTCTTGGCGTTGACTTCCTCACTGGCATTGTAATCGGCAACAATCCGCTTGATTGCCCGGTTTACCGATTTGGGATTCGGAACATTCCCGAAACGGTTGCAGAAGATAAATCCGTGCATACCGTCAATCTCCACATCATTCCAGCCGTTCTCCTGCTGCTCCCACAGCATCTCAAAAGCGTCCTTCACGGAGTCGAGCATCGGAATTGTGCGTTCACCGGCCTTTGTTTTTGGCTTCGAGATATGCTGCACAGAGGTGCGGCTATCGCCTACCGGGTAATACACCAGACTATGATTGATGCTGATCACACGGTTTTCATAGTCCAGGTCTTCCCAGCGAAGTCCGAGTGCTTCACCAATGCGGCAGCCTGTCCCCAAAAGGATGGTGAACAAAGCCCACCAGTGACAGTAAACCGGATGATTGGCGATATGCTCCATAAACGCCCGCTGCTGCGGAATGGTCAGCGCGTGACGAACACCGGTGTTATGGTCGGAGTTTTTCTTGATCTCTGCCATAACGCCATCGGTCGGATTGTTGCGGATGATGTCATCACGAACCGCAAGTTGAAATGTCGGATGCAGAAGCGTGTGAATGCTTTCCAGCGTATTGATCTGAATATCCTGTTCCTCTAACAGACAGTTATAGAATTGAAGCACATCCGAGAACTTGATATCCGCTATCTTCTTGTTGCCAAAGGTATCACGAACAAAGCGGTCATACATGTACAGGTAATTGCTTCTGGTAGTCTGTCTGAGATTGGTTTTCAGGCTCATGTACCGGTCAAACACGAAATTCACCGTTGCTTTTCCGGCAACATAAATATCCAAACCATCCAACTGATTTTTGGTTAACTCTGCTTCCTTCTGCCTGAGGGTCACAAGGTCATTTGCATAGAGATACTTGCGCCGTCCAAGAGGGTCCGTATAGCTGTATACATACCGCTTGTCGGAGCTTCGCTGCATCTCTCCTTTTCGCAGGGCTCTTCCCCGCAAATCTTTTCTTGCCTTTGCCATATCAATTCCTCCTCCAAAAATGAAGAAGGGCTCGATACTATTCAGGTTTGGATAAGAATTTCTCCAATGCCTGCAAGACAACTTCTGTCACACTCGTATTGTGTTGTTCAGCGTAAGAACTAATCTGCTGATACAAGGAATCCCCTACGCGAACACTCAGTATTTTCTTTTTTGAATGTTCTGACTTCGGTCTTCCCATATCTGCCATAGCTGTCTTCACACCTCCACAACAACATTATACTTATTGTATGACAAAAAGTCAACACCGTACCGAGCCCTTCGATGAAAAAAGTGTTAAATTTTGTTCCGCAGATTAAGCAACACGGAATGTTTCAAGGTACTGATCCAAAATTTCGCAGTTTACAAGCACGACCTTGTCGATTTTATAAACCGCTTTCGCCTCCTTTGCCAGTTCCTGAAATTTTGTCAGTCCCAAGCTATATAACTCGGCCCCCTCCTGATAACGGACAAATTTCTTTGCCATCTTCTTCGTTGCTTCTACATCTTTGCGGCTATATCCCATAGGCAAATCTCCTTTTTTGAATTATCGATTGAATTTCTTTTCGTCTTTTTGCGGCTTCGGTCTGTTCATGTACTCCGCCAGCACCTCTTTCGGAATCCGGTCGAGCAGTGCCAGCGCATCCTCATAATCCCGATGCAGCTTGGCATCCGCCAGTTTCTTCAAAGTACTTTCCTGAGTGGCTTCATCCAGAGACCGTTCCAACTGTTCATTTACCTTTTTCAGCTTTTTGTTCTCAGCAGTCGTGGTTGTGAAGGCCACATTGTATTTTTTCAGTGTGGTGTGCATCTGCTCCACAGCGGGAATATACTTGTCCAGCAGCACGCCAATCTCTGATGCCTTGCCTTTGGCGTTGAACGCATTTACATCAGCAAGCAATTCTTCCAGCTTGGCTTTCTGCTTGGTCAGACGGGTCATCTCCTTGAACACCCTCGGTGGAATATGGTCACGCCCAGTTTCACTGGCGGATTCCCCTCGCTCGAAATCCGGGTACTTTTTGACCATGTGCTTCCAGAAATCATCTTGCCATTGGGTCAGCTTTTTCCGATTACCGACAATATCCTTGGCACTGAGCCGTCCATCCTCCGTCAGCGGGACAAAGCAAAGGTGCATATGGGGCGTTTTCTCGTCCATATGCACCACGGCGGATATAATCGTCTCGGAAGACTGCTTGCTCTGGATGAACTCAAGGGTATATTCAAAGAACTCTTTTTCACATTCATAAAAATACCTCTTTCATTGTAGATTTGGATTTGGAGCCAATGGAAATTGCTCCCATGATGTCTGCATCGAGGATGCCTTGTTTGATTTGACCTTCTTGCCGGATTTGTTGGTGATCTTGTTGCTGGCTTCCAGATTGTAGTCCTCCAGATGGCTTTTCAGGTAGCTGCTTACAGACCGCTGAGCAATCGCCCGGTAGCCGTTGTCCTCGCACCACATCTGGTAGATGGCGTACAAATCCCGGGAGGTGATGGTGCTGTCGGCTTTCAGCTGGATGTACCCCTCAGACTGCATGAACTCCACCAGATTGTTTGCGTTCCGCTTGGCGTGCTCCTTGTTTTCCGCCGCCCGCTGGCTCACCGTGAAGCGGTAGTTGTTGGCTTGAAGCCTCCTTAATCCCTCAAGGCACCAGAGAAAGATGCCCTCCGCCTCCTGTTTCAGCTTGTCGGAAAGAAACGGATCATCCTCTCTGCCTGGAGGCTTCCGTCTGGTCTGCAAGATCAGCTGCCGCCGGAAGAAGCCCTCGGACTTATCGTACAACGCTTCCAGATCGCCGTTGGAGAATGCCATGAAGCGGACATACATATCCCCCTGAAAGCTCTGTTCCTTCTTCCGCTCCAAGTCCATAGGGGTTTCCGCAGTGATAATGGACTTCACATAGTGGGTGGAGGACAGAGCCTCCATTTTGGTATCGTCATCCACCATCACCAGCACATGCTGCAAATCCGCCCGGGCGAAGGCACTGTTTTCCACCTTGTCGATGCTGCCGTTCTTGGCATTGGCACCGAACAGGGTGTGCATCACCACACCGATCCGGGACTTGCCCTCGCCGCCGTTGCCCTTGATGAGCAGCATCACCTGCCCCCGGGTGCAGGGAATCAGGCAGTAGCCCATGAACTCCTGCAAGGTCAGAATGTCCTCCGGCTCCAGAAGCTCAGACAAAAACCGCAGCCAGACCTCCGGCTGGGGAGCGTTGGGATTGTAGCGAATGGGCAGGCGGTTCAGGCAGAACCCTCTTTCCTCCACGAATCTGCCGTCCCGAAACAGGGTGCCGTTGGCGAGGAAGATACGATCCTGATACCATTCTCCATGAGAGCGACAAGGAATTCAGAGAGGATTTCGATGAGTATATCACTGAGGACGCTGGTGAGGATTTGAGCCGGGATGCCGGTGGCGTGTACAGTGCAATGCTCTGGGACAGCTCCTGGGGTGGTGCTGTCCAGCGCGCACACAGCAAACTGGATTACCGTTCTCAGATTCTGATAGAGCGGCACATGGCAGTCTGCATGGACTGCCGCTGTGTGCTGCCTATGCGTCACCGCCCCACATGGGAAGACTTAGCAGCGATGTTTGAAGGCTCCACCGCCAGCGGTGCGGAGCGAGCTTACAAGAAAGCCGTACAGAAGCTGACGCAGCTGCTGATTGAGGATGGTCTCTTTCATACAATCGTGCTGAAACGAAAGCGTCAGAAAAAGCGAAAAGAAAAAATCGCCGCCGCAACCTACCTGTATCAGGCAGACAGCGACGGCGAATGGGGCGAGATTCAGTTTGACTTTGAAAACAGAACGGCGCAGATTATTCAGCTGGCAGACTGGGACAAAATGATCTCGCAACCCTTTGCAAAATACGCAATCTCCTATCTTCTGAATTGTCAGAATGAGAAGCTGCCGAAAGAAACGGTGATTTCATTTGAGGAGTAGCGTGCGAGAGTAGTGTCGCTTCGGCGGGACGGAGGATGATATCCCTTTGGCTCCCCCGGTGATGCAGCTCCATTCCAAGGCTCCGCTGCGCTCTGCCTCTCCATTTCGCCGCACCACCTACACCCGAACAGGCGGATTCTGCTTTAGGCATACTCCTGGGTTTCTCGTCCGGGAGGACGCAGAATCCACCTGTTCTGTGGCTGACGGAAAGTGCTTGTTCCCGCCCCGAACAACCCCTTTCCGTCACCCACGGTCGCCAAAGGTATAACACACTAGACTTTGCGGACAAAGTCGTGTGCCACGAAACCGCCGGTTTCATTGGATTCTTCCTGCCAAGGCAGCTCTGCCGCCTTTGGAAACCACCGCCAAGGGTACGCTGTCCCCTTTGGATTCCCCAGCCAACCGGGCGCTCTCGCCCCTATTGGAAACCCAGAGCCAAAGGAATTGCCGTCCCTTTGGAATCCCAGCTCGTTTTGAAATGAGTACCCACAAATGGAAAATGGTTTGTGGGCATTCATTTCAAAACGAAAAAATCCCACAGGCAATCCTCCAACACGAAGAGGGAAGCCTGTGGGATTCTCTATGCATAGAAGAACACGGGAAATTCGCGCGTTATGCACCGCTGCGGCGCTGCATTGATCGGAACACGCACCCGTGTTCCGGCGCAAAGAGACACGATGATATCAGCGCTTAGGTTGCACTCTTGCTTGCAAACGACCACGCACTACGGCACATGTCCTCAACAGAATGCACCGCTTCCCAGCCAAGCAGAGTTCGGGCCTTCTCCGCATCTGCCCAGAAGGCCGGAAGGTCGCCATCCCGACGGGGACCAATCACATATGGGAGTTTCATGTGATTCGACGTTTCAAAAGCGTGCACCAGCTCCAGAACGGAGATACCGTTGCCGGTGCCCAGATTGATAGCCTCCACGCCCGTATGGTCTGCCGAATACTCCAGCGCCTTCAGATGGCCTACCGCCAAATCAACCACATGGAGGTAATCCCGCTGGCAGGTGCCGTCCGGTGTGGGATAGTCGCCGCCGAAAATCGTCAGCTTTTCCAACTGTCCTGCCGCCACGCGACCGATGTACGGCATCAGGTTATTGGGAATTCCATTGGGATCGTCTCCCAGCAGGCCGGACTCGTGAGCGCCAATGGGGTTAAAATACCGCAGCAGAATCGCGCAGAAATCCGGATGGGCAGTGACATAGTCCGTCAGAATCCGTTCGATCATCACCTTTGTCCAGCCGTAGGGAGAAGAGGACTGAATGGCAGGCATATCCTCTTTGTACGGGTGGGGATTGTTGGGGCCATAAACAGTAGCGGAGGAAGAGAAAATAAACTTCTTACAGCCGAATTTCTCCATAACCTCCAACAATGTCATGGTGCTGTCCAGATTGTTCCTGTAGTATTCCAGCGGCTTTTTGACGCTCTCGCCCACAGCCTTGAAACCGGCAAAGTGGATAACCGCATCGATCTTGCAGGAAGCGAACACGCTGCGCAGTGCCGCGCCGTCCGCGCAGTCGATTTGATGGAATGCAGGCCGTTTCCCGGTAATGGTTTCGATCCGGTCAATCACATCCGCCTTGGCGTTGGAAAGATCGTCCACAATCACCGCTTCATGTCCGGCGTTCAGTAGCTCCACCACTGTGTGACTGCCGATGTAACCCGCGCCGCCAGTTACCAATACATTCATTTTCAAACCTCCCGATTTACCGCGTCAATGAACCGCAGGAACGCGCTTCTTCCTTCGTCGGTATGCTTGTAGACACCCGCGTGCTCCAGCACACGGCAGAACACCTGCCCCACTTCTTCTTGAAGGATGGACGCGGTATTCTCCGGCGTAAATCGATACCGCGTTTTCAGTTCCTCTACCCAGAGTGCGTGCTTGGAAAGCACCGGGTCAGCGCCGATATCGGCTCCGGTCAGAATGGCTTCTTCCAGTGCTGCCAGTTCTCCTTTCAGTCGGGAGGGCAGCACTGCCAGACCCATGACCTCAATGAGTCCGATATTTTCCTTTTTGATGTGATGCAGCTCCGCATGGGGATGGTACACGCCCAACGGATGTTCCTCCGTGGTGATGTTGTTGCGCAGCACCAGATCCAGCTCGTAGTCCGCACCCCGGCGGCGGGCAATGGGGGTAATGGTGTTGTGGGGTTCTCCATTGGTTTGCGCAAACACAAAGGCTTCCGCGTCAGAGTAGCCCCGCCAGAATGTCAGAATTTTGTCTGCCAGCTCCACCAGCCGCTCTTTATTCGGGCAGTCCAGCCGGATAACGCTCATGGGCCATTTTACGAGACCTGCTTTCACATCCTCGTATCCCCGGAATGTGATCTCCTGTTCCACCGGTGCCTGCTCCATGGGGAAGCAGTAGCGTCCGCCCTGGAAATGCTCATGGCTCAGAATGCTGCCGCCTACGATGGGCAGGTCTGCATTGCTGCCAATGAAATAGTGAGGGAACACGGTGACGAAATCCAGCAGCTTTTCAAAGGCGGATCGGTCGATCTTCATAGGTGTGTGAGCCGCATTGAAGGCGATGCAGTGCTCGTTGTAATAGACATAGGGAGAATACTGCAAAAACCATTTCTGCCCCGCGATTTCCAGCGGGATGATCCGGTGATTCTGCCGAGCCGGGTGATTCATCCGCCCAGAGTAGCCCTCATTTTCCACACACAGCAGGCACTTGGGATAGCCGGACTGGGGCGCGTTCTTCGCAGCCGCAATGGCCTTGGGGTCCTTTTCCGGCTTGGACAGATTGATGGTAATGTCCAGCTTCCCATACTCCGTATCGGTTTTCCAACGCATATCCTTTTGGATGCGGTAGCGGCGGATGTAGTCCGTATCCTGAGAGAAACGGTAGTACCAATCCGTCGCCGCTTCTGGAGATTCCCGATAGGCTTCCGCGAATTTCTTCCGCACCTCTCTGGGGGGCGGAGTCAGAATTCCCATTAGTTTGGTGTCCAGCAGATCCCGGCTGGTAATATCCTCGCCGCAGATGCCACGCTCTACGGCAGCATCCAGCAGGCCCTTCAAAATCTCCTCAAGGGAAAGGGACACCGGGGCGGAAGGCTCGAAGCTGTCCAGACAAAGGGCCTGGAGAAGCTGGTTGGTCATGAAGTTTGTATCGCAAGGCTCGATCAATCCGCAGTCCAAGCCATACTGCACCAAGGAAGAAATCAATTCAGATACATTCATAGAGATACCTCCTTACACTTCCCGGATGCCGCCCTCGCTGCGAATGGCAAGGATATGGCATTTTCCTTTGCCCAAAACCCGCTCAATTCCTTCTTTGAAGGAATCCAGCATTTCCAGCGGCACAAACGCCTGAACCGTTCCGGCAAAGCCGCCGCCGTGTACGCGGAAAGCGCCCTGCCCATGAAGCAGCGTATCGCAAAGCGCCAGCGCCACCGCCACATCCTGATGCTCCGTTGCACCGGTGGGGGTGATGTTCTGCAAATACATCCAGGAGCTGCGGCCGGATTCCGAAACCAGATCCAGGAAGGTATCAAAGTCCCCGTCCCGGAGCGCCTGGGCCTGCCGCTGCACCCGGCTGTTTTCCTGATAGAAGTGAATGGCCCGGAGGATTGCCCGGTCCGGCACCCGATGCCGCAGTTCAGGCAGTGCGGCAAAAAAGACCGCTTCCGGGATGTCCCGCAGGACTTCCTTGCCAAAAAATGTACAAACCTGCTTTAACTCGCCGGGGATGGCGGCATATTCGTCCGTCAGATCCGCGTGATCTGCGCCGCTGTCAATGATACACAGGGCATGACCTGCAGCGGCAAAGTCGAAGTCGATCCGCTCCACCACAGGGCTGTCCGGGTTTTCAAAGTCGATGAACACCATGCCGCCCACGCTGGAAGCGGTCTGATCCATCAAGCCGCAGGGCTTTCCAAAGTAGACATTCTCCGCATACTGACCCACCTGGGCGATTCCCACAGCAGAGAGCTTCTTATCGAAGAACAATTCATTGCAAATCGTCCCAATCAGCACTTCAAAAGCCGCCGAGGAACTGAGGCCGCTGCCCGGGAGAACGCTGGAACGAACACGGGCGTCAAATCCCTCCAGCTGTGCGCCCCGCTGGGAGAATGCCGCCGCAACGCCCCGAATCAGTGCCGCTGTGGTATTCTTTTCTTCCTCATGCACGGACAGGTCTTTCAGTTCCACCTCAACAACGGGGTATCCCTCTGACTGGACGCGAATCAGGCCGGAATGATTCAGCGTTACCTCTGCCACGGTTACCAGATTCACCGCCGCAGCCAGCACGCAGCCGTGCTGATGGTCCGTATGATTGCCGCTGATTTCCGTGCGGCCAGGAGCCGAGAAATAATAGGATGTGCTCATAGCTATCCCTCCTATGTAGGTCTGCTGTTTACTACAATCCACAAAAGAAGGCTGTCCGCTTGCAGCGCTTCTTTCCAGAAGGATTCGATTGCAGTTACATCATATTGATTCATAGGTTATACCTCTTGTTTGAGCCAGATAAAATCCCGTGCAGGGATTGAGATGGTGCGATCACACGCGGCCCCGGTCAGCAGGTTCTCTGCCGCTCCCAACGGCAGTCGAATTTGTGCGGCTTCTTCGCCGAAGTTGAATACGCCCAGCAGTTTTTCGCCGTCACAGTATCGACCCAGACCCAAAACACGGTCGGTTCCCGTGTCCCATGTCCACACATCGGCATCAGCGGAAAAAGCCTTATGCTCTTTGCGCTGTTCTTCCAGCGCCCGCAGGCCAGCGAAAATCTGTCCGGCAACGGTGCTGTTATCATCAATCTGCGCTGCCTGCTCCCAGAGCATTTTTCCCCGGTGAATATAGCGGGAATCTTGAGCTTTGTTGGGGTCGTTGTGATAGCTGTCGTCATTGAGCTGTCCGATTTCATCGCCGCTGTAGAGTACAGGAATTCCAGACTGGAACAGCATCAGCCCATGGAGCATCAGATCCAGCCGAACACCCTGCGCACGGGAGACTTCCTGCCCAACACCGCACATGGAGGCGGTGGTGCCGCAGAACCGGGCATCCTTGGTCACGGGATCTTCATTGTAAAGCTCGCCCCGGCTGGCGCTGCCGGTGTAGCCACGGAAATAGTCGTTGAGGAATTGCTTGTGGGGAACCTCCTCCATGCCGTAGCTCCTCAAAGTCGGATAATCCAGACCCCAGCCAATATCGTCGTGGCAGCGCAGATAGTTCAGGAACACCTGACTTTTGGGCAGTGTCCGGAGAATATCCAACTGCCGCCGCAGCAGCCGCACATCCTGGGTCGCCACGGTGTGCCAGATGGTGGCCATGGTGGTGACATTGTACAGCAGGTGGCATTCCGGCGCTTCCGGGGTTCCGAAGTAGGGAGCCACCTTGGACGGCTCCATGACCACTTCGCCCAGCAGAATCACTGAGGGGCAGACGATTTGCCCGATGAGCCGCATCATCCGCACAATGGTGTGCACCTGAGGCAGATTCCGGCAGGAGGTGCCGATTTCCTTCCAGATATAAGGCACCGCATCAATGCGGATCACATCCACGCCCCGGTTGGCAAGGTACAGGAAATTGTACATCATCTCGTTGAAGACCACCGGGTTGGCGTAATTCAAATCCCACTGATAAGGGTAGAAGGTGGTCATAACCCAGTGGCCGCTGTCCGGCAGCCAGGTGAAATTCCCCGGCGCGGTGGTAGGGAACACCTGGGGCACCGTCTTTTCGTACATCCGGGGCACGGAGGGATCGGCGTAGAAGTAATAGCGGCTCATATACTCACCTTCGCCGCTTCTTGCCAGCTTTGCCCATTCATGGTCTTCGGAGGTGTGGTTCATCACAAAATCCATGCACACATTCATGCCCTTTTCGTGGCAGGCTTCAGTGAGATCTTCCAGGTCCTCCATGGTGCCCAAATCCGGGCGAACCTTCCGGAAATCCGCCACCGCGTAGCCCCCGTCACTGCGCTCCGGTACGGTGTCCAGAAAGGGCATCAAATGGATATAGTTGACGTTGGCCTTTGCAAGATAGGGAAGCTTTTCCCTTACGCCCTTCAGGTTTCCGGCAAAATTGTCTATGTAGAGCATCATGCCCAGCAGCTCCCGGGACTGATACCAGTTGGGACTTTCCTGCTTTTCCACGTCCCGCTGCTTCAGAGAGTCCCGGCGTTCTTCTGAAAAGGCGGCGAGATGACGGCGGAGCTTTTTCAGCATGGCATCATCATGATACAGTACCATGTACAGATGCTTCAGCTCCGGCCAGTACAGCCGCAGACGCTCTTCAAAGGTAGTTTCTGTGGATGCCAAGAAAATCAAATCCTTTCAAACCGGCATTGGAAGCCGGGATAATCTCCCAACATAATGGGGAGGGTGTATCCTCCGTACATCAGCGCCGCGCCGGAGTAAATGTCGCCGGTTTCCTTCTGGCGGTACAGTGCCTCCGGCTGCAGGCCCTTCAGCCACACATGGATAGGATAGGGATTGGGCTTGGGCGCCACCACCACCAGATTCAGCAGGGCGGCGCTTCCGTCCTTTGCGGCAAACAGCCAGGCGGTGAAATAATCATCGGTCATGGCATTGGTGAGACGGTAATAATCCCCGTAGAAAATCAGGTCCTGGTGGCGGCGGAACGTGAGAATCTGCTGGCGAATTTCTTCCTTTTCCGCTTCACTCAGCTTCTGGGGGTCCAGCTCATAGCCAAAGCTGCCGGACATGGCCACAATCCCCCGGGTATGCAGAGGCGTGGTGCGTCCCGTCTGGTGGTTGGGAACGGCAGAGACATGGCTGCCCATTGTGCGGATGGGATAACCGAAGGAGGTTCCGTACTGAATTTTCAGCCGCTCGATGGCGTCGGTATCGTCGCTGCACCAGATCTGGGGGAAATAGTAAAGCATACCGGCGTCAAACCGTCCGCCGCCGCCGCTGCACCCCTCAAATAGCACCTCCGGAAATTCCCCTGTAAGCCGCTCCAGCAGATTATACACGCCCAGCACATAGCGGTGGGCCGCCTCGCCCTGCCGCTCCGGGGGCAGTTCCCGGCTGAACACATCCGTCAGGCTGCGGTTCATGTCCCACTTGACATAGCGGATTTCGTGACTGCGAAGCAGGCTTGAAAAGCAGCTGTACAGATATTCCACCACTTCTTCGCGGCTCAAGTCCAATACCAGCTGACTGCGGCCCTGCACTGGTGTCCGTCCCGGGATACTCAGCGCCCAATCCGGGTGGGCACGATACAGCTCGGAATCGGGAGACACCATCTCCGGCTCCACCCAGATACCGAAGTCCATACCCATGTCCCGGATCTTCTGAATCAGGCTGGCCAGCGTGCAGCCCAGCTTCTCCTCGTTGACATACCAGTCGCCCAAACCGCTGAAATCGCTGTCCCGCTTTCCGAACCAACCGTCGTCCAGCACCAGCATATCCACGCCCAGTTCCTTGGCCTGCCGGGCGATGGAACAGAGCTTTTCCCCGGTAAAATTGAAGTAAGTCGCTTCCCAGTTGTTGATCAGCACCTGCCGGGGGGTATCCCGGTAAGCGCTCCGGCAAATATTTTCCGCAAGGAAATTCTGATAGCACCGGGACAGACTGCCCAATCCCCCATCTGTGAAGCTCAGCAGAACCTCCGGGGTATGGAAGACTTCTCCCGGCTCCAGCGTCCAACAGAACCGCTGGTCGCTGATGCCCAGCACCACCCGGGTGCTCTGAAGCTGGCTACACTCCGCTTCAATTTTGAAATTACCGGAATACACCAGCATTGCGCCATAGCACTGACCAAATTCCTCACAGGTTTCCGGGGCGGCGAGAATGGCAAAGGGATTGTGCTGGTGGCTGCTGGTTCCCCGGTCGGAGCCAACGGTCAGCACACCATGGGGAACCGGGGCGCGCTCGGGCATCCGCTCCATGCAGTGCCGTCCCTGAAAATGAATCAGATCCCATTTTCCAAAGGGGATATCCAGGCAGGCCGAAGCTGCCTTGTAGAGCCGGATGACACCGTCACCGCCGTTGCGCAGCACGGCGCAGCGGGTAATCATGTTCTTTTCTGCAAAAACGCCATAGTAAAGCGCCAATTCCAGACCGGATGCGTTATCCTTCAGGTCGATGCGCAGGGTTTCACACTCTCCGCCATTGTCGTAGGAAGCAGGCAGACCGGGGATGGCGTATTTCCCATCCAGCACCGCAAAGCCCACATACCGGAAATCCGCGCTGTAGCTTCCATCGCCGTTGGATACACTCAGGCTGCTGATCCGATAATCTCCGATGCCGCAGCCCGTATACTCCTGAGGTCGGGTATCCAGTGAAAAATCCCGCTGCATGTGTATCTGTCCGGGGTTTGGAGAAAAGCCGCAGTCGGAATAGTATTCCGTATAGCGCATATCGAAGCTACCAATGCTTCTGCCGTAATACAGATGGTGTACGAAGCCGTTGTCATCGGCAAAAAGCTGGTAGGTGGTATGGGCAGTATTCAGGGAAAACAGTCGGTTTTCTTTGTCAATTGCGATGCTCATGGGAAATGCTCCTTCCAAGGAAATCAGGCGTCCAGCCCGGCAAGCCGGGCCGGACGCCAACATTCTAGATAGAATTATTTACCACCGGTCATGGCGATGCCTTCGATGAACTGCTTCTGGAACATCAGGTACAGCAGCACCATGGGAACCATAGCCAGCAGGCTGCCAGCCATCAGTACCGGGAAGTTGGTTGTATACTGTCCGTTCAGAGTGGACAAGCCGGCGGACAGGGTCATCATGTTCAGATCTGTGTTACAGATCAAGGGCCACATCAGGTCTGCGTAGGCGAAGACCGCTGTGAAAATCGCCAGTGCGGCGATGCTGGATTTGGTCAGGGGCAGCAGCACCTTGGTAAAGGTCTGCCATTTGGTACAGCCGTCCAGATAGGCCGCTTCGGCAATCTCATTGGGCAAACCCATATATGCCTGCCGCAGGAAGAAGGTACCGAAGGCGCTGACCAGGCCCGGGAATACCAGCGCGAAGATCGTGTTGGTCATGCCCATTTTTGCCAGCATCTGATACTGGGGGATAATAAAGATCTGGCTGGGCAGCATCATCTGCATCAGCACCAGGCCGAACAGCAGATTCTTGCAGGGGAACTCCAGCTTGGCGAAGGCATAACCGGCCATGGAGCTGAACACCACCGCGCAGATCACCCGGAAGAAAATCAGCAGGAAGGTGTTCATGTACAGGTTCCAGAAGGGCAGACTTTCCAGAGCCTTGGCGAAGTTGTCGAAATTCCACTGAGCCGGGAAAATCTGGGGCGGAATGGCCATAGACTCCGCCTGGGTCTTGAAGCTGGTCAGCAGCATCCAGGCGAAGGGGAAAATCATGGTGATGCTGCCGGCAATCAGCGCCGCGTAGATCAGCGCCGTGGAAAGTTTACGGCTAGAGTTAAGACTATGTTTCATGGCTTACACCTCATAATTGACCCACTTTTTCTGACCGATGAACTGAATGATGGTAACAACGCCGATCAGCAGCACCGTCCAGATGACGATGGCGGATGCGTAGCCCTTGTTGCCGGCGATGAAGCTCTCCCGGTAGAACAGGTACATCAGACTCTGTGCACTGGTAAGTGCCGGGTTGGTCTGCTCAACCATCATGTAAATCAGGTCATACACCTTTAACGAAGCCATCAGCCGCATAATCAGCACCACGAACAATGTGGGAGAGACCATGGGCAGGGTGATGGTGAAGAACTGCCGGACCTTGGAGGCGCCATCCAGTCCCGCTGCCTCATACAGAGACTTGGAGATATTCTGGATGCCGGACAGCAGCAGCACTGCGTCGTAACCAATAGCGCTCCAGATGGCGACAATGGCGCAGGTAATCATCACCACATTGGGATCGGTCAGCCACCGGACGTTGGCTCCAAACAGCGTATTGATAATGCCGTATTCGGTGTTGAAGATCCATTTCCAGACCATGGCAACCGCAGCCGGGGCAACAACCATCGGCAGGAAGTAAATGGCACGGAACACCGTTTTGCCCTTGATCTTGGCGTTGAGCAGCACCGCAACCAGCAGCGACAGGAACACACCAATGGGCACCGTCAGGATACAGAAGTACACGGAGTTCCAGGTTGCCTTCCAGAATTCCGGGGTCTGGAACATTTCGATATAGTTCGCAAACCCACAGAACTCATAAGCGCCGAAGGCCTTGGTTTTGGAGAAGCTCATGTAAATCGTCTGGAAGAAGGGAATGATGTTCAGAATCAGCAGGCCGATGATGGTGGGGGCCACCATCATAAGACCCCAATTACTGCCGCTGCGGGCAAGCTTTGACGGTTTTTTCATCCTGTAACCTCCCTATGACAGTAGGCTTTTATTTCGCGCTGGCTGCATCGACGATGGACTGCATGTTGGCAAGACCAGTATCCAGATCCGTCTGGCCGGAATAGATCTTCAGCAGCTCGTCGTTGACCTTGCTCTTCCACTCGGGGCGGGAGGCGTTGTTCACGCTCTGGATGCTGTAGTCAAACATATCGATGAAGCACTGCACGTCGATGGGGTAGTCCTTGAAGCAGCCAACCCAGGTCTGCTCCAGGCCCTGATAGGCGGGGATAGCAGCGCCGCTTTCGCCCTGAATCCGCTGGCCTTCCTCGCTGCCGAAGAACTTCAGCACATCCTTGACGGTTTCCAGATTCTTGTTGCCCGCGGCAGTGGCGTAGCACAGGCCGTTGGAAATGGTGGCCCGGCCTTCACCGCTGACGGGGTTGGGGCACTTGGGCAGTACGGCTACGTCCCACTTGCCCACCATATCGGGATAGTTCTGCAGCTCGGGCAGGATATTCCAGTTGCCCTCTAGGAACATGGCGCCCTTCTCGGAGAAGAAGGCAGTGCCGGGAGCAGTTTCAGCGAAGTAGTTCTGGTCGGGGCACCAGTCGTTCTTCTGCAGGTCAATGTAGAACTGCATGGCCTCGGCGGTAGCGGGCTGGGTGTAGCCGGCCTGAGTCTTGTCCTCGTTCAGAATGTAGCCGCCAGCCTGATAGACAAAGTTCCAGTAGCCCAGCTGCTCATCGGCATAAGCCATGTAGCCATACTTACCGGTAGCTTCGTAGATTTTTTCGGAAGCGGATACCAGATCATCCCAGGTCCAGTCCGCATTGGGATAGGCAACCCCGGCAGCGTCGAACATTTCCTTGTTGTAGACCAGGCCCACGGTGTCCTTGTCCTTGGGAACGCCGTAGTAGGTGCCGTTGGAGCCGCTGACATTGGACAGGGAAACCTCAGAGAACTTGTCCGTCTCGATAATGTCGGTACAGTCTGCCAGAATACCGTTGTCGGCATATTTCAGCAGTTCGTTGGTGTGCATCCAGAAGATGTCAGGCATCTTGCCGCTGGTGGCGGCAGCCTCCAGCTTGGTCCAGTATTCGTTCCAGCTGGTAACCTGTACTTCAATGGTGACGTTGGGATTCTTTTCAGAGTAGGCGGCACACATTGCCTCCATACCCGCTTTCTGGGCCACATCCCAGATCTGGAAGGTCAGGTTCACCTTTCCATCGGAAGCGCCGCCGGAGCTTCCGCAGCCGACCAGGCTGAGCGCCATTGCGATCACGAGGACCACAGCAAAAATTCTGGTACGCGTTCTCATAATTTTACTCCTTTAAATTCATTTTTCACTCGTTTTTGGGGGAATACGGCCGTTTTTGCTGATTCAATACAGGGTTTGGCACTTTTTACAAAAATTTGCCTTCGTAATTGTGCATAGTGCACATTGCACAATTTACTGTCCTGTTTTCTGCCGTTATTATACATATTCACCACGTTTTTTGGAATGCCAAAAAGCGCTTTTTTATATTCCAATTTATAGTTTTTCACTTGATTTTTGTAAAGTAATGACGCATAATGGTATATATCAAAAAAGGAGGGGATTGCTGTGGCAAATTCTGTCATCACGCCAAATAAGCTGAAATTTCACATTTTCCGGGATGAGCGCTTTATTGACCTGAATTTGTACCAGTTCGGCTGGGAACAGACCGTACCGTCGCATTCCTATGGCCCTCATGCCCGGAACCATTACCTGTTCCACTATGTAATTTCCGGTAAGGGCACGCTGTTTGCCAACGAGCAGGTCTATCCCATCACGGCAGGCCACGGATTTCTGGTCGTTCCCGGGCAGATCACCACCTACCGTGCAGATGAACAGGAGCCTTGGGAATATACCTGGATTGAGTTTGACGGTCTGCGGGCACAGGAAAGCCTGCGGTTGGCTGGTTTGAGCGGCGCAAATCCAATCTACACCCCTTCCAGTCAGAGTGGGGCAGACAAGCTGTGTATGCTCATGCTCTACATCGTCAATCATGGTAGCGCCGATCCCATGCACCTGATCGGCCACGGCTTTCTGTTCCTGTCCCAGCTTGTGGAATCCTCTTCCTATCAAAGCAATCAGAGTGTCCACCGCCTCCGGGACTTTTATATCAGGGAAGCGCTGTCATTTATTGAGTCCAATTTCCAACGGGATATCACCATAGAAGAGATTGCCGCTTTTTGCGGTCTGAACCGGAGCTACTTTGGAAAAGTGTTCCGGGAAACTATGGGAGAAAGCCCGCAGGCATTCCTCCTCCATTACCGGATGGCCCGAGCTGCTCAGCTTTTGAAGGAAACCAGACTGTCCGTAGGGGAAATCGCCCAGCAGGTGAGCTATGATAACCAGCTTCATTTCTCCAGAGCATTTAAGAATGTCCACGGTGTCTCTCCCCGAGAGTACCGGCAAACGCATTTTGTTGCGTTTGCCCCTACGGATAACGGATAGATTTCTGCTTATCTGCCGACTAGCCAAAGTCTTGAATCATATGTATTTGCGAAAAACATACCCCGGCTCTTCCGTGTGAGCCGGGGCATCGTGTATATAGCTGTCATTCGTCATTCTTTCCTTCCTGTGCCAATCGCACACCCACCAGAACCCCATGGACAAATCCATTCCGTTCATGGTCCCGGCAGAGGGTGCAAACGGGGTTGATAATCCAGTCCATTTCCTGTAGCGGCATTCCGTTCAATGCATGATACAGTTCTG
The DNA here is from genome assembly GCA_945948535.1 of uncultured Clostridia bacterium. Classification (GTDB taxonomy): domain Bacteria; phylum Bacillota; class Clostridia; order Oscillospirales; family Oscillospiraceae; genus Faecousia. The sequence continues at coordinate 72,721 of CAMFBN010000002.1, read as the reverse complement.
CAGAATCAGCCTTGATTTGATCATCATACATCCGGTTGATAGGAAGGCTTCTGCGATAATGAGGCGGGCAATCGATTCCGCAACGGTTCATTCAGATTCACTCAGAATTGCAGCTCCCCATGGCTCAAGTCGGAGTGGTTCTCCATGCGCAAAATGATTTTGTGATAACAGCTCCACGGCACTGTTTTCTACACGGAAGGTCTGTACCTCAGAACTATAATTCAGAAGATATGTGATATTATCTCCCATGTCATTTGTGCCCTGTTTCACGATCAGCGGCCAGCGATAGGCTGAAAGCCCAATCCCCATCTGGGGCAGCAACTGTTCCAGCAGGGCATCCAACGCCACGCTGTCCAGCATGGTGCCGATATAGGCGGCTTTTCCCTTTCCAAAAGTGTGGAAGGTTGCGGCGGCATATGGGGCATAAGCTGTATGGTCATATCCCGCAAGCACCTTCGTGCCACGGTCCGGCCGCAGCAGTTCCATCCACTCCCTCGCTCCAGGAACCTCTGCCGGAATGGTAAAATTGTCATAGGTCATGCCGAACACATCTGTCAGTCCCCCGGGCTGACAGGCTGTTCGGATTTTTGTATTCTCATCGCAGAAGAAGCTGCGGAAGGAAGACAGCAGATGCCCACCGCCGCGGACATAGTCCCGCAGGGCTTCGATCAGGGAATCCTCTGCGCAGTACAACCCCGGCGTTACCACCAGTTTATAGCCGGAAAAATCCCGGGTGCTGTCGTCGAGGATATCCACGGAGACATTCAGCCGGAAAAAGCTGTCGTAGAGCCAGCGTAGGATATCACCATAATTCGGTCCGGCGAAGGCATAGCTGTGCTTCAAGCCGGTGAGGCTGCGGTTGGAAACAAGGAAGGCCACGTCGCTGCTTCGTTTTAGATTTACAATATGGCTGCCGATGCGCGCAAAGTCCGCACCGATGGTTTTTGCCTCCTGATAGACCGCGCCGGGGGTGAAGTCGTGGCTGAGCACCCCCTTCCAGTGGCATTCGATGGCGTTGTGGATGGAGTGCCAGTGCCAGTATTCCACCATATTTGCGCCGTTTGCCAGGTGGGCAAAGGCTTGCAGCCGCAGCTGTCCCGGCCAGGGCAATCTGCCCACAGGCCCCTGAGCCTGGGTTTCCAGAACGAAGAAATTCTCCCCATGCTTCAGTCCCCTCGCCAGATCGCCGCCGAAGCTGATCTCCGCCCCCGTCAGGAAAGATGCCGTGGGGTGGTAAATGTCACAGCCTGCCACCGTAACCGCTTCCGCCGCCTTGAACTGATCCGCGTCCGGCTGCAAAGCATGGGAATAGTCCCGCCATTCATAGTCAAAATTGTGGGTCACGAACTGCTCCGGGCGGCGGTATTCGTCCACGATGGATCGCTGCCAGAGGAGAAATTCCGTTACCAGATTTCGCTGGAAGGCTTCAAATTCCGCAGCCAGAGAATTGTTGATGGTGCCCCGGACATCCGGCAAGTCATCCCAGCTTCCCAGAGAATTGCTCCAATAGGCTAGACCAAAGGCCTGATTGAGATTCTCCACCGTATGGAATTTTTCTATCAGCCACTGCTTGAACAGCGCCTGCGTACGCTCACCGCAGGTGTCGTAGGGCTTAGTCTCGTTGTCCAGTTGGAATCCAATGACATGGTTGTATTGCTGCACTTCCTCCATCAGGCGGCGAATGATCCGTTCGCAGTGGAAGCGGTAGCCGGGATGGGTGATGTCCATATTCTGCCTATGACCGTACTTCGATAAACCGCTGTGGGTATCTGCCAGAATATCCGGATACTTTCTTGCCAGCCAGGGCGGAATGGCGTAGGTGGGCGTTCCCACGATCACATTGATTCCGTATTTCTTCGCACCCCGAAGCATCCGGTGCAGACTTGTAAAGTCATATTCCCCGTCTCGCGGCTCCCAGGTACTCCAGGTCGATTCCGCAATGCGGATTACGTTCATCCCCGCCTCTTTCATCATGCGCATATCCTCGTCCACGCGGGAGACTGGCATATATTCATCGTAGTAAGCTGCGCCAAAGTAGAGTTTATCTGTTTTCATAATGACCTCCGAAAATAAATTGTGCGGCAGACCCGACTGCTGGACGGATCTGCCGCTTCATAGGAAGGAAACCAGCAATGCTGATTGCTTGGAAAAACGACTATGACGTGATGCAATGGGTAATCACGCCAAGAATCAGCAGATGCAGCGGATACAGCAAATAGAACAGATACTTATTGGGCTGACTGCCCCGCTGATGGTTGTACCGTTTCAGCACGAAGTTGGAAACCGGGCCGGTGACATACATAAGACTGATGGTGCCGCTGATCCACAGCTTTGCCTTATGATCTTTCAGCAAGTAATAAACCGCAATGAGCAGAACCATACACAAACCAAATTGGGCTTTCATCAGCACGCTCCAGAGTACCCCCGCCGCAACGATCAGCAGCTTTACACTCTTCCCAGCGGCAAAGAGCCTCAGCCCATAGAGCATCACAAGGCCGGTGGAAAGGGTAAAGAGCATATTCTGGCTGGTCCAGTCGAACAGCTTGCCGGACATGGCAAAGTCGAAGGGAATTTCGCTGAGCAGGGCGAAGCCCACCATCCGAAGCAGGTAGGCCCTGTAATTTTGGGTGTGGATAAAACCCTCCACCAGCAAAAAGGCGAATACTGGGATGGCCAGACCGCCCAGCAGCTGGAACACCGCCGCCCAGGAGGACAGCACCATCAGGTCAGGGTCTGCTACCCACATCTCCCGCAGCTGTGTATTGGAGAACTGATTCACATGGAGCAGGCCGTTCTGAACCACGGTCATGCTCAGGGAATAAAAGAACATAGTGGCGCAGCCGTACCATTTCAGCGTAGCGGCGGTAACCTCCACATGGGGTAGTTTTCTTCTGTCGCGCAGGTCACTCATAGCGTTTCCCCCTAAAAATCCCGGATGGTTTTCAGTGCGGGCAGGGCGTTACCGTCGTAATCGAACAGCGCCTGGTTCGCCCACTCGTTGCCGCCGGGGCCTTTTTCACCTATATAGGCCAGCGCTTCATCGCACGCCCAGCCGCAGCCAGGCACGGGAATCCATGCCGGTTCCCAATAGACGAAGCCCTTCCCTCTGCCGACCGGAACGCTCCGAATGGTTTCCATGATGTCGCGCATAAAGACGCTCTGCCCTTCCGGGCTCATGTCATAGGGTACCTTTTCCGTCAGTTCCCGCTTGGTTGCCATGCCCTTGCGCATATGAGGTTCCAGCTGTTCCCAGGCGGCATAGTCCTCCAGCGTAAAGCCTGTGGAAACCTCCGCCACGATCAGATCCTTGCCATAGCGCAGGGCAATATCGTGCATATTCTTTTTCAGGTCGTCCACCGTGCCGTGCCAGAAGGGATAGTAGCTCAGACCGATATAATCAAAGTCCATTCCGCCCCGGGCAAAGTAGCTATCAAACCAGGTGCGGTACAGTTCGTTATTTCCACCGTTATCCAGATGGAGCATGATCTTCGCACCGGGTGCAGCATCCCGAACCGCACGGATACCCGCATTCAGAAACAGCGCAATATTTTCAAAATTGGGAACCCTGCCATAGGGCCACAGCAGCCCTTTGGAAAGCTCGTTACCCACTGCCACAATGGTGGGAAGCAGTCCCTCAGCGGTCAGCGTGCCCAACACACGGTAAGTAAAGTCATAAATCGCCTGGGCCAGCCCCTCTGGCTGTAAGCCGCGCCACGCCTTGGGAATGGTCTGCTTGCCGGGGTCTGCCCAGAAATCGCTGTAGTGGAAATCCAGCATCCAGTCGATTCCGGCATCGCGCAGACGCTTTGCCATCTGGATGGTTCTGGGAAGATCATTGGTTCCTGCGCCGTAGGGGGTTCCATCCTCGCTGTAGGGATCGTTCCACAGCCGCAGCCGAACCAGGTTCATCCCATATTTTTTCAGGATTTCCACAGCATCGCCCTGCTTGCCGGAATCATAGAATTTACCGCCACAGGCTTCCACTTCCATCAGGGTAGACAGATCCATACCCTTGATAAAACTATCCATGGTTGTTTCCTCATTTCGCATATCCGTCAGGATTCTTGCTCTGCCAATTCCAGCTGTGGGCGCACATATCCTCAATGCCGTACTGTGCCTGCCAACCCAGTTCAGTCCGTGCCTTGCCAGGATCTGCCCAGCACTCGGCAATGTCGCCGGGGCGGCGGGGATCGATAACGTATGGCAGTTCTTTGCCGCACGCCTTTTCAAAGGCATGAATCACATCCAGCACAGAATAGCCATGTCCGGTTCCCAGATTGTAAATCACCAGACCGGGATTCTGGGTCAGCTTTCGGATGGCGCAGACATGCCCCTTCGCCAGATCTACCACATGAATATAGTCGCGGACTCCGGTTCCATCCGGCGTCGGATAGTCATTGCCAAACACATGGACTTTTTCCAGTTTCCCCACTGCAACCTTCGCAATGTAGGGAACCAGATTGTTGGGGATGCCGTTGGGATCTTCCCCAATCAGCCCGGATTCATGGGCACCAATGGGATTGAAGTACCGAAGCAGCGCAACATTTAGCTTGGGATCTGCTTCACAGCAGTCGTTTAAGATACGCTCTGTAAACGCCTTGGTTGTACCATAGGGGTTTGTTGTCCTGCCCACAGGAGAATCCTCGGTGATAGGTACACATTCCGGATCGCCATAGACTGTTGCAGAGGAGCTGAATACGAAATTATGACAGTCAAACTCCCGCATCACATCCAGAATATTCAGCGTGCAGTTCAGATTGTTGGAATAATACTCGATAGGCTTTTTGCAGCTTTCACCCACCGCTTTATATGCGGCAAACTGAATGACGGCATCAATATCCGGACAATCCTGAAAAATCTTCTCCACATCACCGCGTCTGGTCATATCCGCCTGATAAAAGCGGAAGTCCTTACCGGTAATTTCCTTGACCCGCTCCAAGGCAGTGGGGCAGGAGTTATAATAGTTGTCTGCTACCACAATGTCATAGCCTGCGTTCAGAAGTTCTACGCAGGTGTGGCTGCCGATATATCCGGCACCGCCAGAAACCAAAATAGCCATTGCTGTCTCTCCTTATTTAACACTTGCCAGGAACCGCACAAAGCCTTCCCGACCGGATTCATTCAGTTTATAGACCCCAGCATCCTTCAGAACCTGTGCAAACACCATACCGATTTCCTTGCGGAGAATGCCTTCCACATTATCACGGGTAATCTCATATCTGCGCTGGATTTCCTGTGCCCACTGGGCGTGCTTTGCGATGTTCTCACTGTACTCACTGACAGGAAGCCGATTCACAAGTGCGTCCGCCAATTCCGCCATCTCCGTTTTCAGGCGGCTGGGCAGCACCGCAAGACCCATGACTTCGATCAGACCGATGTTCTCTTTCTTGATATGGTGCAGGTTCGCATGGGGATGGTATACGCCCATGGGATGCTCGTCCGTTGTAATATTATTGCGCAGCACCAGATCCAGCTCATAATTCTCCCCACGCTTCCGGGCGATGGGAGTAATGGTGTTGTGTTTTTGACCGTCCGTTTCCGCAAATACGAAGCTGTCAGGGTCGGAATAGCCCCGCCATGCGGCGAGAATTCTGCCTGCCAGCTCTACCAGCCGGTTATCATCCGGGCAGTTCAGGCGAATGCAGCTCATGGGCCAGTAAACGATGCCAGCCTTTACATCTTCAAACCCAGGGAAAAGCCATTCCCGCTCCACGGGCGCTTTCTCCATGGCAAAGGTGTATCTGCCGCCCTGGAAGTGGTCGTGGCTCAGGATGCTGCCGCCGACAATGGGAAGGTCCGCGTTGGAGCCGACAAAATAGTGGGGGAACTGCTTTACAAAATCCAGCAGCTTCCGGAAGGTCGCGTTGTCGATCCGCATGGGGGTATGCTCCCGGTTGAACACGATGCAATGCTCATTATAGTAGACATAGGGGCTGTATTGCAAGCACCAGTCGCTTTGGTTGATGGTAATGGGGATCGCCCGGTGGTTTTCTCTGGCGGGGTGATTCATCCGTCCGGCATAGCCCTCATTCTCCACACACAGCTGACACTTGGGGTAGCCGCTCTGGGGAGCGTTCTTCGCTGCCGCAATGGCTTTCGGGTCTTTTTCGGGCTTACTGAGGTTGATGGTGATGTCCAAATCCCCATAAGCTGTGGATGTGACCCATTTCACATCCTTCGCGATACGGTCACGGCGGATATAATTGGTATCCTGGCTGAACTGATAGTACCAGTCCGTTGCCGCTTCCGCACCCAGACGGTCATAGCGGTCAGCGAACATCCACTGCACCTCGCTGGGTCTGGGTGTGAGACAACCCATGAGTCTGGTGTCGAACAGCTCTCTGGCTGTTCCGTTATCCTCACATACGCCCCGGCGGACAGAATCCTCCGTCAGTACCTCCAGAATTTCGTGGAGCTTCCGGCTGGGAACCACCTGCCCATCGGCATATTCGTTCAGCTGCATCACCAGCAGAATTTGATTGCGGGCATAGATTGCGTCTGCCGGATGGATGAGTTCCTTCGCAAGACCATACTCCACCAGCTGTCTGATTGCTTCGTTTACCACAAGATACCCTCCTTATGCCAGCCGGATGCCGCCCACAGGACGAATATTCATTACATGACAGGTATTTTCTCCTAAAATCATTTCTACTTCTTTCTGAAACTTCGCCACCATGTCCAGGGGTACAAAGGCCTGCACCGTACCGGCAAAGCCGCCGCCATGCACACGAACCGCGCCTTTTCCTTCCAGCGCGTCCTTGGCAACCGCAATGGTCAGACCAACCGCCTGCTGGCCGACGGAGCCAGTGGGCGTGACATTCTGCAAATACTCCCAGCTGCTGTGACCGGATTCGTTCACCAGCTGGAGGAAGGTATCATACGCTTTATCTACCAGCGCAAATATCTGTTTCTCTACCCGGTCATTATCGGCATAGAAATGGAAGGCGCGAAGCACCGCCCGGTCGGAACAGGCCTTTCTGCACTGGGGGATCTTCTTAAGGAAGGTTTCGTAGGGAACCTCCCGCAGGACTTCGCCGCCGCACACCTTCGCCACCGCTTTGCATTCGGCGGGCACAGCGGCATATTCGTCTGTCAGGTCGGCGTGGTCTGCGCCGGAATCCAGAATGCACAGCGCCAATCCCGCTTCACTCAGGTCAAAATCGATCTTTGCCACAGCGGGCTGCGCCGGGTCGGCAAAATCGATGCCTACCACGCCGCCAACGCTGGATGCCATCTGATCCATCAGACCGCAGGGCTTTCCAAAATAGACATTTTCCACCCACTGTCCGATCTGGGCGATTTCAATGGGAGAAACCTTGCGTTCTTCCAGGAACAGTTCGTTCAGAATTGTCCCAACCAGCACTTCAAAGGCAGCGCTGGAGGACACACCGCTTCCCTTGGGGACATTGGACGCAACATACACATCCAGCCCGGACAGCTTCGCACCTCTTTGCGCAAATACGGCGCAGGTGCCCCGCAAAATGGCGGGGCTGGTGTTTTCCTCGCTTTTCTTTTTCTCCAAATCCGAAAGGTCAATGACACACAGGTCGTAGCCTTCGCTTTTCAGCCGCAGCTGACCCAGGTCATTGGTACCCACAGCTGCGATCATATCTATATTGACACTACCGGCCAACACTCTGCCGTGCTGGTGATCGGTGTGATTTCCTCCGATTTCGGTGCGCCCGGGAGCGCTGAATAATGCTGCCGTTTCGTGACAGCCAAATTCGGTTTCCAACCCGTTCAGCACGTGGACATACCGGTCTGCATAGTGGGCGGTGGATTCTTCCCCGCAGCAATACAGCCATGCCAGCTTCCGGGCAAACGTGCCTTCGGCCAGTTCCTTTTTCAGTTCTTTCACGGATTTCATAACATACCTCCGTATCTCTTTCTGGAAAAGCAGCGGCTGACAGCGTCAGCCGCTGCACTGCGGGTGTGAATTATTCCGAAAAATCCTCAAAGTCGTTAAACCGCTTCATCATGTCCTTATAACGGACACGAACCATTTCATTCATCCGGAGGACCTCTGCCTCAGAACCAATGAACTGGCAGCGCATACAATAGAATTCTTCCTTCTGCGCGTCATAGAACATATCGATATCCAGATCTCTCATGAAGCAGGACGGGCAGCGGTAGTTCAGTCTGCCTTTTGTAGCTTGAGCCATGTGGTGAAGACCTCCTTATCCTGAAGTTTGCCGGTATAGCCCAGAGTGAACATGGGGCTGAAGGCGTAGCCCTCCTTGATGTAGCCGCTCTTTTCCCGGCCTTCGCAGACCATGGAAACACGGGTGTCAATGGGCGGCAGCTTGCACCAGACTTCGCCTGCGTCCTTTGCCGCCAGCTCCCGGCACTTGTACTCGTAGGGAATGGTTTCGCCGTCCACGCCCAGGGTCAGGCTGGACATATCCTCGGTATACTCGGTGGTGCCGTAGCAGCCAACCATGTACTCGTTGATGGTCACAACCGCATCGGGATCGGACATTTCCAGAATGTTCCGGTCAATGCGGATGCTGCTCTCGCCCTCGGCAAAGGTAATCACCGTCTGCAGCTTCACTGTCAGATCGGAGAACGCGATTTCCACGGGATCCAGGGTCAGAATGCGGCGGCTGCCCTCCTGAGAGAAGTGGGCTTTGGTACGGCACAGGCACAGGTCAACTTCCTCCCCATTGTGGCAAACCTTTGCGCTGCGAATGGTGCCCTCGCCCGCGTAGTGGGTGAAGTAACCGGCGCGGTACTTCTCCTGCATCAGGAAGGGATAGCTGGCGTCCTGAATGTGGGGCGTACCGATGCCCACGGGCCACTCCAGCTTGGCAACGTAGGGCCGGAGGTCGAAGATGGCGCCGCCCTGATCCATGTTGACGCCTGCCCGCATATAGGGGTCGCAGTACCAGAACAGCTGCTTGTTGCTGCCGTAGAGGATATCCCGCCACAGGGCGCATTCCGGCTCGGTGTAGGTCTTCTTCTGACGGTAAAAGTCTGCAAACTCGGACATAGTCATGTCCGTGAGCTTGCCCTCCTTTTTCAGCTGACCATAGTAGGCACAGCCGTCCCAGTAGGACTTTTTCAGCAGCTCATACGGTGCTTCCCAACGGCCCATCTTGTTCATCCAGCCGGGGCCAACGAACATCATGTTGTAGGCGTAGCCGTTGTTGTACTTGGCAAGGCTCCGGTACTGGTCGATCAGGTTGTACAGATAGGGATATTCCCAGGTTTCCGTATCATAGATCATGCCCCGCAGCACGTTCTGGGGATGGGTGCCGAAATTGGAGCCGTTGCCGTCGTAGCAGGCAAGCAAATCCCGGCTCAGGTGGGGAATGGCGACGATGCCGGAGTCCTCGGCTTCATTGGCAGCGGGGGCGTGAGTGTTCTGTTTGGAGGGAATCCAGGGCGCCCAGGGGCCGCCGTCCATGAAGGTGTACCAGGAGTTGTTGCAGGTATGGTAAGCCTTGGGGCCTTCCTCCCAGCAGGTGGCTACCGCGCACTTGACGGAAGGGTACTCCGCCTTGATGAAGTTGATCAGGTCGGCGTCCATATAGTAAGAGCCGGTGGATTCGGGATAGAAGCCAAACCGCTCATAGAATTTGCCGAACACATCCCGGACGATGGCCTTTTTGTCCTCCATGGAGAACATCCAGATGCAGAAGTCCTTGGTCTTGTATTTTTCCCGGAACTGCTCGCAGGGCAGGCCCAGCAGGCTCAGGGCGATCTCATCCCCATATTTTTCATGGTGCTCCTTGGCAAGCGCCACAGCCTCGTCGTTGAACAGGCTGGCGTAGGTCATCTGGATGGTGGTTTTCAGGCCGTTTTCATGGGCGCACTGCTGCTGGATTTTGAAAATGTCCAGGCTCTCCGTCAGCAGCGCCTTCCGGCCAATGTCCTCCGTTTTGCCCTGACCGGTGACCTTTTCCGCATACTCGGGAACCATCTCCGGGCGGTGGATAATATTGACAACAAATTGATCCATAGGTTTTGTATCCTTTCCATAAGGAAATGTTTCTGCAAAAGCATCGGTGGCAGATGGGACAGCCGCCGATGCCAAAAGGAATGCTTAGCCCTTCACAGCGCCGCTGGTGACACCCTGCACATAGAACTTCTGCATAATCATGAACAGAATGGAGATGGGAATGGAGACCAGCACGCCGCCGCAGCAGAACTGGGTGAAGTAGGTGTTGATCAGGCTCTTTTCCAGCATCCGGTACAGGCCCACTGCAACGGTATAGTTGGCGGACACACCGGCGTTCAGGAGCATCTTGGCGTACACAAAGTCCATCCAGGGCACCAGGAAGCTGCTGATAACAGTGTAGACGATAATGGGCTTGGAGGTGGGCATCACGATCTTCCAGAAAATCATGGCTTCGTTGCAGCCGTCAATCCGGGCAGCCTCGCACAGCGCACGGGGCACGGTATCAAAGAAGCCCTTGGCAACCAGATAGCCCAGTCCGGCAGAGGCGGAGTAGACCAGAATCAGACCGATATGGCTGTTGGTCAATCCAAAGGTTTTCAGGGTGAAGTACACGGCGATCATGGACAGCATACCGGGGAACAGGTTCATGAGCACCGCTGCGTTCATCAGAGCCTTCCGGGATTTGAACCGGGTGACAGACATGGCGTAGGCCACCATAATCACAAACAGCGTGGAGATCACGCAGGTCCAGCAGGCGATGACAAAGGTGTTCCAGAACCATGTGGGGAACTGGTTCACCGTGTCCGGTGTCAGCAGCTTGACATAGTGGATGGCGCTCCATTTCTCCGGGAAGAAGGTGGAGGTGTTCATGCCGGAATAGGCGCTGAAGGAGGTGCAGACCAGCCACACAATGGGAATGATCCAGATGACGCACAGCAGTGCAATGAAGGCGTTGTGCAGGAAAATTCTGCGCTTTTGCCTTGCCTTACCGGCCTGAATGGCGCTCTCGCTGGCGCTGGTACCGATATCTGTTTTCCACTTGCTCATTGATAGGTTCCCTCCTTATCACCGCTGATCATAAAGTTGAAGCCGACCAGGGTAAAGACTGCGCAGACGATGAATACCATGATGCCGATGACGGAGGCCATCTTGTAGTTGTAGTAATCCTGTGTCAGCGTAAACAGCCAGGTGACCAGCAGGTCCGTTTCCTTTGCCTGAGAGTTGGCCATGAACTGGTTCGTGGTGACGAACACGTTCTGGGTCAGCAGGTAGATCACGTTGAAGTTGTTGAAGTTCTTCACGAAATCGGTAATCAGCGCGGGGCCGGTGACCTGAAGCATGTAGGGCATGGTGATGGACTTGAACACCTGGAAGGGGTTTGCACCATCAATCTTGGCGCTTTCAATTTGATCCGTGGGCAGATTCATCAGCACGCCGGTGGCAATCAGCATCTGATAAGGAATGCCGATCCAGATGTTGATCAGAATGATCATAACGTGCACCCAGCCGGGAGCCGTCATGAAGGGAATGTAGCTGGTGGAAATCAGGCCGATATCCCGCAGAAATCCTGTCAGACCGATGTTGGCGCAGATGGTGTTGACGATGCCGCTGTTGGCAAAGAAATTGCGCATCAGAAGCAGGGACACAAACTGGGGGACGGCGATGGTGACCACCAGCATGGTGCGCCAGATTTTTGTGCCACGGGTCAGCTTGCTGTTGAGCAGCAGGGACATGAGAATACCGCCTATGTAGGTGGTCAACGTGGCGAAGAAGGACCAGATGATGGTCCATCCCAGAATCCGGACAAAGGCATAGCCGAAGGTTGTGGTGATGCCGCCGCCAAACAGCGTCACAAAGTTGCTAAAACCGACCCAGCCAAAGAGGTTGGTAGGCGGCATATGCTGCTGGTCGTAGTTTGTAAAGGCTACCAGAATCAGCAGCAGCATGGGGATCAGGGTGAATACCACAATGCCCAGAACCGGCAGGGACAGCAGAGTGATGTGGAACTTCTTGTCCAGGTATTCCCGCAGATCCTCCACGAAGGTGTTGATATGCTTGCCCCGCTGGGCCTGCATCTGCAATTCGTAGACGTTTACCACATTGCGCATGCACACAACGGCTGCGGCAAACCAGATCACAAAGCTGAACAGGGAGAACAGCAGGATCATGAAGGAATTGTCATAGTCGTTCCATTCCGTCTGCATGGTCTGCATATTGAAGACCTGCTCTGCCTGAACCGTGCCCAGGGTTCCGAACTTAGGCACATAGGCCATGGCGAAATTAAGGGTAAATACAATGACCGCGATTTCCAGCAGCGTCATCAGGATGGCTTTCACATACTGCCTTCTGCGAAAATAACCGGCGCCCCACCAGAGTAAGGACAGCTTGACAAAGAGATCACCCTTCGCCATAGCCGTACCGAATTCTGAAAAGAAGCGGGCAATGACCGCAAAGAAGCCGGATACGGCGCTGCCGAGCCTACTCAGTCCGCTAGTCTTAGCTTCCATAGAGAGCTTCCTTTCTCAATTTACTTTTACTTTTTGAACCACCCCATATGCTTTCGCATATGGGGTAGCATTGGGGGTGTGTATTGTGATATTATTCCACAGGAGCAGTGACGCCCTCCACCAGAGTATCCAGCGCGGTCTGGATTGCCGCGTCATCGTCAGCCTTCAGATCGCCGTTGGCAATCATCTGGCCGAAGGTGGCAGTGGGATCCCAGAACTTGCCGCCCACATTCTGCACGGAGCCATAAACGTCCTGGGCAGCGGAAGCGGCGATGGCGACGTTGGATGTAACAGCCTCGTCCGCGGCAGCCTTCAGGTTGGTGGGAGCCAGCTGGCGGGAGGCAAACCGGGCAGTCTGAGAAGCCTCGTTGGTCAGGAATTCAGCCAGCAGCACGGCCCAGCCGGAATTCTTGGAGTAGGCGTTGACGCCCATCAGCTTGAAGCCGGAGTAGCAGGACATCTGAACCTGCTTGTCAGCGCAGGTGAAGGTGGGCAGCTTGGTAGCAGCGTAGCCCTCACCAAAAGCGGTTTCGGCAGCGCCTGCGTCCCAGGTGCCGGAGACAACCGCGCAGACAGCCTTGGAAGCAATCTGGTTGGAGATATCGCCGTCAGCAATGGCCAGGAAGCCGGGGTGTGCGGCGATGGCAGCCATGCCCTTGACAACGTCCATACCGGTGAAGCCGTCTGCAGAGGTGCCGTTCCAGTCCATGACGGTGGTGCCGTCAGGGTTCATGTCGGTGATGAAGCCTGCGCCCAGGAAGAAGGAAGCGTTGTACCAGCCGGAGGCGTAGGTCATGCCGACCTTGGAGCCGGCAGCCTCAGCAGCGGCCAGCAGACCGTCCCAGGACTGAGCCTGCTCGGCAGTGATCTTGGTGGAATCATAGTACAGGAAGTAGTTGTTGCCGCCGCCCATGGGGAAGGCGTACAGCTTGCCGTCCTTGGATGCGGCAGCCACGGAGCCTTCGCCGTTGGCAGCCTTCACATCGTCGATGGTCTTGCCTGCGTAAGCGGGCAGAACCTGGGCGATATCGCCGTCCAGAGCCAGCAGCGCACCGGCAGCAACCAGATCGTTCAGCTGGTCGTTGGCGAAGGCGAAGACATCGGCAGCAGCCTCTACGTCAGTCAGGACGGTGTCCTTGGCAGTGGACTCGGACTCCACGCCGATCTGGATGTCAAAGGTCTGGTCGGGGTACTGGGCCTTGAACTTTTCCACCAGTTCGGCAAGCAGCGCCTGATCCTCCTCCGCACCCCACAGGGTCAGGGAGATGGGGCCGCCGGAAGCAGCGGGAGCGGCAGGGGCATTGGCGTCGGCAGCAGGGGCCTGGGTCTCGGCGGTCTTTCCGCTGCCGCCGCAGGCGGCGAGAGACAGAACCATGACCGCTGCCAGCAGCAGGGCAATCAGTTTTTTCATGTGTTTTTCCTCCTAGTGTTGTTAATTCGCAACCAGTGTGGCAACCGGTTGCTTTCTGAGTAAAGTATATTATAGCAAACTTTTCCTGTCAATTTGGGATTAGCGCCAAGATTCGCGTTCACCATTTGTTCATAGTGACAGAAAGTGTTCTTTTTCTGGCAATCGTTTTCCTTCCGCCTGCGATTCCAAAAACAAGAAGGGCCGCGGCATCCCGCCGCAGCCCTTTCAAAGTCCTATTTTGTTGAATCCCGCATGACCATCTGATATCCGGGCAAAATGTAATTTCCGTCCGCCTTACCTCCCAGTTTGTCAATCAGTCTCTGACAGGCAATCTTACCCAGCTGGGCAGCATCGAAATGCAGGCTGGTAATGGAGGGAATGTTGTTTTCCAGCAGAATGTTGTCGTAGTAGCTGACAATCTTCACATCCCGGGGAACCTGCACATTGCTGGTGCGCAGCTGAATCAGCACCAGGTTGCAGATGTAATCGTCCATGCAGACAATACAATCCGGCTTCTGGGGCAATACCGTATCGATGACCTCCGGCAGCCGGTTATCCCGGTTCACATTCAGATACACCAGCTGGTCATCTCTGGATAGTCCCGCCTGATCGCAGGCATCCCAGAAGCCCTTCAGGCGGCTGTGGGTAACACAGTTGTTGTCGTCTCCGCCGATCAGCGCCATTTTGCGGATTCCTCTGGTAATCAGAAGGGCTGTGATATCCCGGCAGGCACCCCGGTTGTCATTATCTACGCTGAGAACGGACTTGTCCGAGGTTGGCCCGATGATCACAAAGGGCACCTGCTTTTCCTTTAGAAAGCCCACCACCGGAGAATCCACCAGGCTGCGCATGGCAATGACACCGTCTATTTTCCTGTTGTCTATGAGGCGAGCGATATGCTCCACCGGTTTTTCGCTGTCCATGACCATCAGCACATCATAGCCATTATTGGACGCAATTTTGCACACGCCCCGCAGACATTCCCGGAAGAACGCCTCATCCAGCACCCCCACATAGTCCGGCATCATCAGCCCGATATTGTAGGTCTGATTTTTCGCCAGGCTCTGGGCCACCGCATTGGGGCGGTAACCGCACTGGTCGATGAAGGCAAGAATTCTGGCTCTCGTCTGCGCACTTAAATTACCCTTTCCGGAGATTGCTTTGGATACCGTGGCCTTGTTCACGCCCAGCTCCTTGGCAATATCATTCAGGGTATACATTTTCTTTTCAACGTGCTCTGTAGGCAAGTCCCCACCTCATCTCCATGGTGTCACGCTTTTCCAATTTGGAAATGTACGATTACAGCTAATTTTATCAGTGAAATAACCCCATGTCAAGCGTACGCATTCGGCATTCATAACAAACGCCGCTATCCGTCATGAAAGACTGGCTGCAACAGCAAATAGAGCAGCGCCTATCGGTTACCGGCCGTGGGCGCTGCTGTAATATCATTCGTTATTCTTCCATAATCTCCAGCATCATTCTTGCACCTAAACGGAAACTGTTCTGGAACAGCAGACACTCTGCCATATCCTGAAATTCCCTCACACTGTCTGCATACCGGGAGAACAATTCTTTCTGTGCATCCGTCATGGTAGCATGCAATTCTTCTTCGTTTCGATTGACCAACTGGAGTGCTTTCTTGTATTCCTTACAGGGAGAAGTGTCATATTCCGTTGGCTCGATATTGCCATACCAAAGCTCTTCCAGTATGCTCATGCCCTATCCTCCTCGTAGACCAATTCCCGCAGGATAATCTCCTCTGCCCGGTTTCGGATGTTGTTCATTCGCTGAACCCAAGCCATCGGGTCAGCAGCTTTCAATTCTTCTGTCACTCCCTCGGCCATCTTCATCTGGTGGACCATCTGCTCCAGCCTGTCCTGAGCCTGCTCATTCAGGTCAGCAAGGTATGTCCACAGCTTGCCGGACAGGAACAGACAGTTATACTGAATCGGTTTATGCTCTTTCAGATACTCTCGGTGCATCCGCCCCCACTTGCCAATGGGACGGGTTTCCTCTGGTAGTGTCAAATTCGGGATAAAGTAATCACCTGAACGGATGTATTCGAGGCTATATTCAAGACCGTCATTCATTCCTGCTCGCTCCTTTCCACACTGCGCTGTTCTCGCAGATATGCTTCAAAAATGCTTCTGCGAATCAGTACCTTTTTGCCAATCTTGTAAACCGCTCCGGCTTCATGTGCTATACGAGTGACGGGCTTGAGACCCAGGCGGCAATAATCACACGCCATGTTGTATGTTACAAAGTCGTGGGTCATAAATTCCACGTCTTCATCGTCAATCTGGTCGGAGAACATCCATACATTTCCGCTCATTCTGCATCGCCTCCATTTCTGTACTTGCTGGTAGCAGGCTCATGGAACCGCTCCAAGTAAGCATCAAAAATATCTCTGTTGATCAAAACGGTGCTGTCAAAGCGGTAAATCGCGCCCGCGTCGCTGGCAAGCTCCAGCAGTTTTTTGTGTGACAGACTGTAAATCAGCTCTGCCTGTTGATAGCGGACATACTCTCTGCGCAGCTTCCGCAGCTGTACCGGAACTTCCTTCATGCTCTTGATCGGTTCATAGTTGTCTTTCATTGTGGTATCCTCCTAAAAATGATTTGGGTGTAGACAGAAGTTGACCGCAAAACGAAAAAAGAGCACTTCTCAGAGTTACTCTAAGAAGTGCTCTTTGGTCTGTTCATACCTGACACCGTATTGCCTGAAATTCACAACGCTTCGTGTTGATGCGTTATTCCTCAAGAATTTGCTGTCAAATTGCTGTCAAAGGGAGGATGGCACCACAGAAAGCCACATTATATAGTGATTTGTTTCTGAAATCAGCACCATATCTTGTGTTTTCTTTAGTCGAGGGGCTTCATCGTGGGGAACAAAATGACTTCGCGGATGGTATCGGCACCGGTGAAGAGCATGACAGCACGATCGATACCCATACCCATGCCGCCCGTGGGGGGCATACCGTATTCCAGAGCAGTCAGGAAATCCTCATCCAGCATCTCGGTCTCGTCGTCGCCCCGCTCCCGCTGCTCCACCTGCTTCTGGAAACGTTCCCGCTGGTCGATGGGGTCGTTCAGTTCGGAGTAAGCGTTGCCCATTTCGCTGCGGTTGATAAAGAATTCAAAGCGCTCGGTCAGCCGGGGATCCTCTGGAGAACGTTTGGTCAGGGGAGAAACCTCCACAGGATACATGGTGATGAAGGTGGGCTGAATCAGATGCTCCTCCACCTTCTGATCGAAGCAGGCGTACAGGGCGTTGCCCCAGGTCTTTTCGGCGGCATCCGCCAGCTCCACGCCTTTAGCCTTGGCTGCGGCAACCGCTTCGGCATCATCGGTGATGGCACCGAAGTCAATGCCCACATACTTCTTAACGGCTTCCACCATGGTCAGACGGGGCCAGCCGGGCGTCAGGTCGATTTTCTCGCCCATCCATTCCAGTTCATAGGTACCCATCACCTCTTTTGCGAAGGAGGTATAGATTCCCTCCGCAATATCCATCATGTCATGGAAGTCGGCGTAGGCCTGATACAGCTCCACAGAGGTAAACTCAGGGTTATGCTTAGGGTCCATGCCCTCGTTGCGGAAGATGCGGCCCACCTCGTAAACCCGGTCCATGCCGCCCACAATCAGCCGCTTCAGGGGCAGCTCCGTGGCGATACGCATATACATATCGATGTCCAGAGTATTGTGGTGGGTGACGAAGGGACGGGCAGCCGCGCCGCCGGCAATGGTGTTCAGCACCGGGGTCTCCACTTCAATATAACCCATATTGTCCAGATAATTGCGCAGATGCTTGATGAATTTGGAGCGGATAACGAAGTTCTGCTTGACCTCGGGATTCACCATCAGGTCAACATAACGCTGACGGAAGCGAATCTCCTTGTCGGTCAGGCCGTGGAACTTTTCGGGCAGGGGCAGCAGGGATTTCGAAAGCAGCGTGGCCTCGTGGACACGGACGGAAATCTCGCCCCGCTCTGTCTTGAACACGTCGCCAACCACACCCACGATATCGCCGATGTCGTTCTTCTTAAAGCGCTGGAAGGAGCTTTCCTCCATTTCGTCAAACCGGACATAGAGCTGAATCCGGCCGGTGCTGTCCTGCAAATCGCAGAAGGACACCTTGCCCATGCCCCGCTTGCTCATGATACGGCCCGCCAGACGGACAGTCTGCCCCTCCATGGCTTCAAAATTCGCCTTAATTGCGGCAGAATCGGAGGTCACTTCAAAACGGGTCTGCACAAAGGGGTCGAAGCCCTCGGCCCGGAGATTCTCCAGCTTTTCCCGACGAACCCGCACCTGGTCGGACAGGGGCATTTCTGCCTGGGGTACGAATTTTGCCATAGAATCAGCCCTCACGGGTGACGCTGATGACCTTCATGGTGAAGGAACCAACAGGCGCGTTGACGGTGAAGGTCTCGCCGGCAGCCTTGCCTACGATGCTGCGGCCGAAGGGGGAGTCGTCGGACAGCTTGCCCTCCATGGGGTTGGCCTCCTGAGAACCGGTGATGCGGTAGGTGGTCTGCTTGCCCTTCTCGTCCTCCACAACCACGGTGCAGCCCAGACCCACACGACCGCTGGCTTCATTCTCGTCCTCGATGATGACGGCGTGGGACAGGATGTCCTCGATCTCGGCAATGCGGCCGTAGAGCTTTGCCTGCTCGTTCTTGGCGGCATCGTACTCGGAGTTTTCGGACAAGTCGCCGTAGGAGCGGGCTTCCGCGATCATGGCGGCAATCTCGCGCTCACGGGTGGTCTTCAGATAATTCAGTTCCTTCTCCAGATCGGAAAGGCGCAGACTGGTAATTTTGTATTCCTTAGCCATATTTAAAATCCTTTCTCAGATAAAATATCCATAGCTCCGAATATTATAGTGGATTCTTTCCGCACAGTCAAGGAATTTTTCGCAAAACTGGGGATTTGCAAGAGAAAATCCGGGGTGATCACACACCCCGGATTGTTTGCTGTTTTATTGCGTCTTATCCAGCAGCTGCTGATAAATACTTTGGGTTTCCGCCGCGCCCCTGCCACTGAGCACCAGTGTTTTTCCGTTCACCCTCAGCACCACACAGGCCTCGGGATTGTAGTAGGTATAGCGGGTATAGTTTCCAAACTCTTCATTCTCGAAAGTACCCAGCAGCAGCCGGAAGCTGCCCAAGCCGAAGACCCGGCTGCCCGGCACATTGCCGTCCCGGTATTCCACGAACTCCACACGGTCGTAGGACACCGTCAGGTCATCATAGTAGCTGGCCTTTATGGTAAAAGAGTCATCGGAGAAGGTGGTTTCCACCTTGCCGCTGAACAGCATCGCCAGCACGAATACCAAAATCAGCACGCCGACAGCCATGCCCACTTTGCCCGCCCGGGTGTGAGCGCTGGGAATGGGCTTCAGTTCGTCCCCACGCTGTACCTGTTTGCGGTAGTAGCAATACGAGTAGACAATTGGCACCACCGACAGAATCACCGCCGCCGCCACAGTCACCCCCGCACTCCATCCGGCAGGCAGGAAGGCAGCAAGCATCATCACCACGCCGCCCACCATCCACACTCTGCCGCCAAAGCGGTGGGTGGCATTCCAGTTCTCCTCGCTGGTATAGGTCCACGGCACCTTGATGCCGATGGTATAGTTCTGGCGGCACTTGGGCAGATAGTTGCCGATGGCAACGAACATCAGGCCCAGAGCGGCAATCATAATCCCGCTGACGGACACCTGAACTCCCAGCGCCAGAGAATACATAATCGCACCGCAAACATTGGACAGCACCGGCATAATCCACAACACCAGCCGGATGGGCTTCCAGTTCCGGTCCTGGTTGTGGGGGTCCTTAGCCGTGACAAAAAAGCAGAGCCAGTGGCCCGCCAGCAGGCACAGATAGGGCACGAACACCGCGAAGGGAATGCTGCCGTAGCCGTCGGGCTGACCGTCAAAGCCCCAGTGGGTGGCGAGGGTTTCGGGGAGCCGGTTCCAGAGAATCAGGCCCACCAGAACGGGAATCAAAATGACCAGAGAGGAAATAATCAGTTCCAATTTATGCTTGCGAATCATAAGGCACCTCCTGTGCTTCTTCCGCCGCCCAGCGGGCGCGGATGTTCTTCAAAATAACAATGGCCAAGACGGTAAATGCTGTCAAAAGCGTGTAGATAATGGTATAGGCTGTGGCCTGAGACAGGCCCTTGCCGATCATCAGGCTGATGCTCGCCACGCAGTCCATGCCCACGTGCATGGCAAAGGCAAAGATGGTTGGGGCCGTTTTTCCGCTGTGGACACCGTAGCAGACCAGCATACTCAAGGCGGCGTGGCAGGTCATAGCCAAAAGCCGCTCAAAGCCCGCCAGCAGGAACATTGTCCAGGGCGTGTTCATCAGCGCGTCCTTTGCGCTCAGTAGCGCCGTCACATCTCCGCCTGCGGCAGTGGTTTGGGCAATCGCGGCTTCAAAGCCACCGGTCTGGAGCATCACGAGAAAGACCAGATTACTGACATAAGCAAGGCCGGTAATGAGGATGGCTTCGATGCCGCCATGGCCCAGTCCGGCTGCCAATGCCCGGCGGTAAGTCAGGTTCTTTTTCAGGACACGGGCCACGGCATACCGTCCGACCACCTCAAACAACCCTGCGGTAAAAGCCAGCGCAAAGCCGTAGATCAGGGGGTGGGCCTGCGCGAAAGCCACAAAACCGTCCGTCCGGGACAGAGCGGCCAGAATTGGAAAGCGAATCAGAATCTGGGGCACAAAGAATCCGGCGGCACCCAGCAGCCATGCGCTCCAGATGCCCTGCTTTTTATGGCGAAGGGCGTAGAATACCAAAAACGCCGGCGGCAGAAGCAGGCTGACGACAAAAGTCAAAATGATACATACGACAGATAGGTTACTCATGGGGGTCCTCCCCTTTCAAATCCGAAATCCACAGCAGGATTTCCTCCAAAACCGAAGCATTCAATTCGTAGTAAATATACTTACCGTTCCGGGTGTCCTCAATCAGGTCTGCTTCCTTCAGCACCGACAGGTGCCGTGACACGGCAGCGGCGGTGATGTCGAACTGCTCGGCGATTTCTCCGGCGGAGCGCTTCCCATTTTTCAGCAGATTCAAAATTTCCCGCCGGGTGGGGTCTGCCAACGCTTTCAGGGTCTGCTGCAAGCCCATTGTACTTCCTCCTTCCATATTTAACATTTAACTTAACTGTTAAATGAAGTGTAACACAAGGTGCGCCGTTTGTCAAGCGTTTATTTAACCAAATCGTTAAATGTTCGGCCTATTGATAACTGTCTCCGGAAATGCTATAATATGACAAAAATCTCACCTGTGGAGGGCCCTATGAATCTGACCCAATTTTGGCAAGCGAACCCAAAGGCCGCCATTGCTTTTTCCGGCGGCGTGGACTCGGCGTATCTGCTCTATTCCGCCGTCCAGTCCGGCGCGGATGTCAAGGCCTATTACGCGAAAACCGCCTTTCAGCCTGCTTTCGAGCTGGAGGACGCAAAGAAGCTGGCGGCTCAGCTGGGGGCGCAGATGGAGATTCTCTCTATTGATGTTCTCAGTGTTCCAAATGTGGCGGAAAACCCGGCAAATCGCTGCTATTACTGCAAAACAGCTCTGTTTTCCGTCCTTTCCGCCACTGCAAAAGCGGATGGCTATTCCCTTCTGCTGGACGGCACCAACGCTTCCGATGAAGCTGCCGACCGGCCCGGAATGCAGGCTCTGCTGGAACTTTCCGTCCGCTCACCCCTGCGGGAGTGCGGCCTGACAAAGAAGGAAATCCGCCGTCTTTCCAAAGAAGCCGGGCTGTTCACCCACGATAAGCCCGCCTACGCCTGCCTTGCCACCCGGATTCCCACCGGGGACACCATCACCCCGGGAAAGCTTTCCCGGACGGAGGACGCGGAAACCTATCTGCACAGTCTCGGCCTGCGGGACTTCCGGGTGCGAACACTGGGGGACATTGCCCGGATTCAGGTCACAGAATCGGATTTGGAAACCGTCTTGAAAAACAGGGAGGTCATTCTCTCCCATTTGAAGAAGCTGTATTCCGGCGTTGTGCTGGATTTGGAGGTGCGCCCATGAATTCCGATATCCGCAAGCTTTTGGAGGACGTTCAGTCCGGTGCGGTCAGCGTGGATGACGCTCTGCTGAAAATCAAAATGTCCCCTTTCGAGGACATTGGCTATGCCAAGGTGGACCTGCACCGCCGGGTGCGTCAGGGCGCGGCGGAGGTGATCTACGGCGCGGGGAAAACTCCGGAGCAGATTGCCGGAATCATCGACACCATGTGCCGCCACGGACAGAACCGCATTCTGATTACCCGGATGTCCCCCGAAGCGGCAGAATTTGTCGCCAAAACCACCGATCTGGACTACCGCAAGGACGCGAAGGTGGGCATTGTAGGCGGCTTTCCGGAACCCGACGGCATCGGCAAGGTGGTCATCGCCACCGGCGGCACCAGCGATATCCCCGTTGCCGAGGAAGCGGCCCTGACGGCGGAAATTCTGGGCAGCCGTGTGGTGCGGCTGTACGACGTGGGCGTGTCGGGGGTGCACCGGCTGCTGGCCCACATGGATATGATTATGGAGGCCAGCGTGGTGATCGCCATCGCCGGTATGGAGGGGGCTCTTGCCAGCGTGGTGGGGGGGCTGGCGGACTGTCCCGTGATCGCGGTGCCCACCAGCGTGGGCTACGGCGCTTCCTTCGGCGGCATCTCCGCCCTGCTCAGTATGCTCAATTCCTGTGCCAGCGGCGTCAGCGTGGTGAATATCGACAACGGCTTTGGCGCGGGCTTCCTCGCCAACCGCATCAACCACATGGAGGTCAAAAAATGAAAACCTTATATCTCGACTGCGGCATGGGCGCCGCCGGGGATATGCTCACCGCCGCCCTGCTGGAGCTGCTGCCGGACAGCGACGCCTTTGTGGAGGAACTCAACGCATTGGGCATTCCCGGCGTGAGTTTTTCAGCGGAGAAGTGCGAAAAATGCGGAATTCAGGGCACCCATATGGCAGTAACCGTTTATGGGGAGGAAGAGGATTCCGGCCACCCCCACCATCACCACCACGGTCATTTGGGGGATATCCGCGGCATTGTCAGCGGCCTGCCCGTTCCTACCATGGTCAAGCTGGATATTCTCTCGGTTTATGAGGAAATCGCCCAGGCGGAAAGCCACGTCCACGGCGTTCCCGTGGAGCAGATTCACTTTCATGAAGTGGGAACCATGGACGCCATTGCCGACGTGACCGCCGTGTGCCTGCTGCTGCACCGGCTGGCTCCCGACAAAATCATCGTCTCCCCTGTCCACGTGGGCAGCGGGCAGGTGCGCTGCGCCCACGGCATTCTGCCGGTGCCCGCCCCTGCCACGGCGTACCTGCTGCGGGACATCCCCATTTACGGCGGTTCCATCGCCGGAGAGCTGTGCACCCCCACAGGGGCGGCGCTCATCCGGCACTTTGCCTCGGAATTTGGGGAGATGCCCGTCATGAAGGTTCAGGCCATCGGTTACGGCATGGGCAAAAAGGATTTCCCCCGGGCCAACTGCGTCCGGGCGCTGCTGGGGGAATCGGAAGACCCGGCTGACGAAATCGTGGAGCTTCGCTGCAATGTGGACGACATGACCGGCGAGACCATGGGCTTTGCGCTGGAACAGCTTCTTGGGAGCGGCGCGCTGGATGCCTTTACCGTCCCCATCGGCATGAAAAAGTCCCGGCCCGGTGTTCTGATTACCGTGCTCTGCCGGGAAGACCGGAAAGACGCCATGGTTCGCCTGCTGCTGAAGCACACCACCACGCTGGGCGTCCGGGAGTTCCCCTGCCAGCGGTATACCCTGAACCGCACTGTGGAAACCGTGGATACGCCCTACGGCCCCATCCGGAAGAAAGTCAGTTCCGGCTACGGTGTCCGCAGGGAAAAGCTCGAATATGACGATCTTGCGAAAATCGCGAAAGCACAAGACCTTTCCCTTTCCGAACTGCTTGACAAAATATGCCCCGATTCTTAATCGAATCGGGGCGTATTTCTTATTTCAGAGCTTTAATTGCCGCCTGAAGCTGGGGGTCCTCCCCGGCGCTAAGGGTACCGTAATAGATGGCGGAGGCCGTTTCCTCGTCCACGTCCACCCGGACGGTGGGGATAACGCCTTTGTCCGCCAGAGAATTGCCCTTGGGGGTAAAATACTTGCCGGTGGACAGGGCCACGGCAGAGCCGTCGCCCAGCGGGATGGTCTGCTGGTAATAGCCCTTGCCCACTGTCGGCTCTCCCACCACCACCGCCGCTTCGTACTCCTGCAAAGCGGCGGCAAAGAATTCCGCCGCGGAATAGCTGTCGCCGTTGACCAGCACCGCCATGGGCATATCCAGGAAATTCTCATCGGAAGTATCCACCTGTTCTTTTCCGTCAAAGCTGACGCTGCGGAACAGGTCGCCCTCGGGCAGCAGATAGTCAAGGAGCTTCACCAACTCGTCCGCAAAGCCGCCGGGATTATTCCGCACATCCAGAATCAGCTTTTTCGCGCCCTCCGTCCGCAGCTTTTCAATGGCGGCAATGGTTTCCTCGGCGCAGCGGGCGTCAAAGTTGCTGATTTTCACCAGACCGATTCCGTCCTCCAGCATCTCGCCTTCCGCCACGGGCTGCTCGATCCGGCGGCGCTCCACGGAGAGGGTCATATGCTCACCCTTGCGCATAACGGTGAGGGACACCTTGGTGCCCTCTTCGCCCTTCACCAGCGTGCCCACCTCATCGGTGGTCATCCCTCGAATGTCCTGATCCTCCACACCAATCAGCAGGTCGTTTACCTCGATGCCCGCCTCCTTTGCGGGGCCGCCGTCCGCGACCATGATAATCAGGAAACCGGAATCGTCCTCCTCCGGCTGGATGGTAATGCCCACGCCCACGTAGGCATTCTCCTCCTGCTCCCGGTGGGCATCATAGTCCTTGGCGGAAATGTAGTAGCTCCAGCGGTCACCGGTGGCCTTCACCATGGCGACGGCAGCGGCATCCTCCAGCGTCTGGCTGTCCGCCTCACCGATAAAGCGGTTCTCAATCAGCGCTTCCAGCCGGTCCAGCTTGGAGGGGGGATTCTCACACACCAGCGCCAGCGTGATGACCGTTGCCAGCATGGCTACCAGCACATAGGAGCCAATTGTGAGCAGTTTCTTTTTCATGTTCCAACACTCCCATAGAAAGGTTCCCACAGCCCGAGGCCCGGGCTGTGGGAAAGCATTACAGCGCTACATAGTTGCAGGGGTTTACATAAACACCGTTCACAGCGATACCGAAATGCAGGTGGTCGCCGGTTGCCACGCCGGTGGCACCGGTGGTGCCGATCTGCTGGCCCGCGCTGACCATCTGGCCCGCCGAGACACAGTAGTTGCTCAGATGCATATAGATGGAGGACACGCCGTCGCCGTGGTCGATTTTCACATAGTTGCCGGCGGCGCTGCCGTAGCCGGCAACGACCACCCGCCCGGCTTTCGCCGCCACCACGGGCCAGCCCGTGCCGGTGTCCAGGTCAACACCCTGATGGTAAGTAGAAGCGCCGGTGGTGGGAGAAACCCGGTAACCAAAGGGAGAGGTAATGGAGGTATAGCTGCAGGGCCGTACCCAGCCGCCGCCCACCGCCGTACCGCCGGTGCCGCCGCTGGTGGGCTTATCAATGGATTCGCCTGCACCGGCAGTGGTAGGCGGGACATAGGTCGCCATATAGGCCTCCCACTCCGCCTGCTTGGCAGCGCTGTACTCCTCTTCCTTGGTGGCAATCTGCTTCAGGAATTCCTCGTCCATGGCCTGGAACTCCGCTTCCAGCGCTTCCAGGTCGTCCGCCTTGCTCAGAAGCTCCTGCAAAAGGTCTTCCGCTTCCTTCCGCTTGGCGTTCATTTCTTCCTGGGCCGCGTCCAGCTCCTTCTTGGTCTCCTCCATCTCGGCCTTCTCCGCCTGGAGGTCGACCTGCGCCACTTCCACCGCGTCGGCGGCGTCGCTGAGCTGTTTTAAGCGCCGGTTATCGGAAGCGGCGATTTCCTCCACCATGTTCAGCCGGTCCAGAAGGTCGGAAAAGCTGTTGGCCTTGAACAGCACCTCCCAGTAGGAGATTTCGCCTTCCTCCTCCATGGTGCGGACACGAACCTTGTTTTCCTCGTTCAGCTGGTCATACAGCCCCTCGGCGTTGTCCAGCTCGTCCTGCTTGTCCGCAATCAGAAGGTTGTAGGCGGACAGCTGGTCGTTCATATTGGTAATCTGCTCGCTGAGCAGCTGAATCTCCTGATCGATGACATTCTTTCGGGCAATAATGTCCGCGATCTCATTTTCATTCTCTTTATACTGCTCCTTGACGTCGTCGATCTTATCCTTCAGCTCTGCCTTTTCCTTCTTCAGCTGGTTGATCTGCTTCCGAATCTCAGAAGAAGAAGCCGCGCTGGCACGGGAGGGCAGAATGCTCATGAGCAGCGTCAGCAGCATGATTGCCGCCATGACGCCGGACAGGATGGATACCAAACGTTTGCGATTCTTCATAGTATACTCCTTTTCAAGAGGCGGCATACACCCTTTTTCAGCGGATGTACGCAAGGGGGTTGACGTAAGTACCGGCATAGGAAATGCCGAAATGCAGATGAGGGCCGGTGGACAGGCCGGTGCTGCCCACATAGCCGATGAGCTGTCCGGCGGAGACAGTCTGTCCCGCAGTGACAACATAGTGGGTCATGTGCATATAAATGGAGGAAAAGCCATCCAGATGGTTGATGCTGACATAGTTGCCCGCGCCGCCGGCCTGATAGGCCGTCCTTGTAACCTTGCCGGCCCGGGTGGCGTAAATGGGCGTACCCTGGGCACAGGCCATATCAATGCCGTTGTGCATCCGCTGGGTCTTCAGAATGGGGTGGGTTCGCATACCGAAGGGGCTGGTCAGCTTCCAGCCGGACACCGGGGTGATCCAGGTGGCATCCGATGGCGGATTCTCGCCCTGAAGGGCCAGCTTTGCCAAATATTCATCATATTTGGCTTCCTTGAGTTCCTTTTCCTTGGCGGCAATCTCCTGCATCAGGTCTTCCTGAAGAATCTCGGACTCCGCCATCAGGATTTCATATTCCTCCGACTTTGCTTCCAGCTCCCGGAGAACATCATCGGATTCCGTCCGCTTTTCCTGCAAAGCCGCCTCGTCGGCTGCCAGCTGAACCCGAACCTCCTCCAGCTGACTTTTCTCCATCTCCAGATTCATCTGGGTGGCGGTGACAATATCCGCCGCGATGCGCATTTCCTCAATGCGCTTCCGGTCGGAGGCGTTGATCTCCTCCACCATGTTGATGCGGTCCAGGAGGTCCGTGAAGCTGTTGGCCTCGAAGATGACCTGCCAGTAGGTCATCTTGCCCTGCTCCTCCATGACCCGAACCCGTTCCCGGTGTTCCTCACTGAGCTTGCGCAGATCCTCCTGGGCGGCGTCCAGCTCTTCCTGGGTGTCCGCGATCAGCTGACTGTAGGCGGCAATTTGTTCATTGGTGGTATCCACCTTGCTGTTCAGAAGGGTGATCTCCTGATCGATGGCGCTTTTCTGCTCCACAATGCTCTTCATATCGTTGTAATTGGCATTGTACTGGCTTTGAACGGCATCGATCTGCTTCTGAATCTCCGCGTTTTTGGCTTCCAGCGCGTCAATCTCCTTCTGTATCTCCGCGGAGGACGCCGCGTGGGTCTCCACCGGGAGCAGGCTGAGGGTCAGCGCCGCAGTCAAAAGCAGGGACAGCAGGTTGGCTGCAAATCTGTGTGTACGCATAAAAAGTGGTTCCTTAAACAAGATTTCTGTCTGAGCCGGTTCGGCTCCACCCGAAGAGACGCTTACACGTTCATAAACTTCCGGATGGAGGTCCAGCTGCCCACGATGCCGACAAACATACCGGCGGCGGCAAAGACAATCACCATGGGAATCAGCAGTTCCTGGAAGGGGACAAAGTTGAACAGCTGCAGGGCATCCACCGCGGCGATTTTCTGAATCAGCGCGTCGTAGCCCACCCATTCCAGACCGAAGGCCAGAATGGCGCCCATCATGCCCAGCGTAAAGCCCTCCACCACGAAGGGCAGGCGGATAAAGCCGTTGGTAGCGCCCACCATCTTCATGATGGCGATTTCGTCCTTCCGGTCGTACATGGCAAGCTTAACCGTGTTGGAAATAATCAGCAGCGACACGATGAGCAGCACCACAATGACCGCCGCGGACACCATGTGCAGCACGTTCTGAATGGTGGTAAAGCCCTCCGCCAGCTCATAGGCCGCGTTGGTCTTCGCCACGCCGGGCAGCTGCTTGAGCAGGGCGTCCGTCTCCTTCATCTTGGTGTTGTCCTCAAGGGTCACCACATAGCGGTGGCGCAGGTCGCTGGCCTGCACGCCGCTGAATGCGCTGTCGCCGTCATGATCGGCGACAAAGTCCTGCAGGGCCTCCTCCCGGGAGACGAAGGTGGCCTGCAGCACATTGTCAAGAAGGTTAATTTTGGTTCCGATGCTTCTTGCCTCGGCATCGGACAGGTCCGCGTCTATGTAGACAAGGATTTCACTGGTCTGGTTCAGCTCCTGCACCATCTCGTCCAGATTGTAGGCCAGCGCGGAGAAGCTGCCCACGATGACCAGGCACGCCACCGTCACACACACGGCGGCAAAGGACATAAATCCATGAAGGAAGATGCCGCGGAAGCCTTCCTTCAGCAGATATCCAAGATTATTCAGCTTCATCTGTCTGCTCCTCCTCTGTTCCGTCGCTGACAACCAGGCCCTCGTTGATGCTGATGACCCGCTTGTTGAACAGTTCCACCAGATTCTGGTCGTGGGTAACCACCAGCATGGTGGTGCCCAGGTTGTTGATTTCCTGCAGCAGCGCCATGATTTCAAAGGAGCGTTCCGGGTCCAGGTTACCGGTGGGCTCGTCGGCGATAATGGTGGAGGGATTGTTCACCAGAGCACGGGCAATGGCCAGTCTCTGCTGCTCACCACCGGACATCTCATGGGGATGGCGGTTCATTTTGCTCTCCAGGCCAACCAGCTCCAGCACATAGGGCACACGATCCTTGATTTCCTTCTCCCGGGCGCCCACAACCCGCATGGCGAAGGCCACGTTCTCATAGACGGTCATCTTATCGATCAGGCGGTAGTCCTGAAACACAACGCCGACGGTACGGCGCAGGTAGGGAATCTCCCGCTTGCGGATCCGCTCCAGAGAGTAGCCGTTGACATGGACGGTGCCCGAGGTAGGCTTCAGCTCGCCGGTAATCAGCTTGATGATGGTAGACTTGCCGGAGCCGGAGGGGCCAATGAGGAAGCAGAACTCCCCGTCCTCAATCTGCATGGAAACGCCGTTCAGCGCTTTATTTCCCTGTTCGTAGGATTTTACTACATTGTTAAATTCAATCATATGTATAATCTCCTGTATTCAGGCAGCCCCGGGCGCACCCGAGTCTGCTCGCATGTAACCGAATTGTAACACATTGTGCAACTGTTGTCAATGACTAACCGTCATTTTTGACTGCTGCCCGCAAGAATTCACAAATAATCCATAGTTTCAACACAGGAAAATTGGAAATTTCCGGGAGTTATGGAAACCATTCCGGCATCAGGAAAACGGAGCCGCGCAAGGCGGCTCCGCGTTGGTATGCAGTTTACCGGTTTTCCCGGGAAGCCAGGTACTGGCGAACCATCAGCGCGACCCGGAAGACAATGGCGTGGTCGAACTGCCGCAGGTCAAGTCCCGTCAGCTTGCGGATCTTTTCCAGGCGGTACACCAGAGTGTTGCGGTGGACGAACAGCTTCCGGGAGGTCTCGGACACATTCAGGCTGTTCTCAAAGAACTTGTTGATGGTGAACAGGGTTTCCTGATCCAGAGAATCCAGAGAATTCTTCTTGAAAACTTCCTTCAGGAAAATTTCGCACAGGGTGGTGGGCAGCTGGTAGATAAGACGCCCGATGCCCAGATTCTCATAGTGCATGATGCTCTTCTCGGTGTCAAAAACCTTGCCCACCTCGATGGCGGTCTGGGCTTCCTTGTAGGAATCCGCCAGCTCCCGCAGATGCTCCGCCACGGTGCCGATGCCGATGATGGTCTTGATGCGAAGCTCGTTCTTCAGCGTCTCCTCCATGCTCTGGGCAACCTTTTCCATGTCCTCGGCGGTGACGTTGCCGCTGACCTGCTTGACCACCGCCACGTCCGTCTCATTGATGGACAGGACGAAATCCTGCATCTTGTCCGGGAACATGGCGGTCAGCACGTCCACCGTCGCCACATCGCTGTGGCCCACCTGACGGATCAGGAACACCGCCCGGGGCGAGTCCGTGGCAAAGTGCAGCTCCTTGGCCCGGATGTAAATATCGCCGGGCAGGATGTTGTCCATGATAATATTCTTGACAAAGGTGCCCCGGTCGTGCTTTTCCTCATAGAAGGTCTTGGCGTCGTTCAGGGCAATGAACGCCATCTGGCAGAAGCTTTTCGCCGTCTCGTCATCACCGGAGCAGAACACGGCATACTCAAAGTAGTTGGAACTGCCCATGATGGCCTTGAAGCTCTTCTGCGCAAAGGTGACGATGCCGTCAGAGGCGTTGCCGACCTTCAGCGCCGCGTCCGCCCAGCGCTCGCCGAGCATGGACACATCGGTGCAGGAGATCACACAGCCCTCCGTGTCGATCACACCGAAAACACGGTCGGAAATATCCCTCAGCTGGACGATGACGCTCTGAAAAACACTATTGGACATCTTTCTGTCACTCCTTAGTATCTTGCACAAATGCGCATTTCACAAAATTGCATTGTTATTATACACAGCTTTTGCGCACATTGCAAGTACCTTTTGACATTTTACTGCAAAATCTGTTCGATTTTTTAGGTATTATACCAACTACTGCCAAATTCCTCCAGCCGTACGGGCCAAAACCACCAGCAAATTGACCGCTGCCGGGCATCCGTCCCCGGTTCACAAACACTTCCGGTCTATTTGCCCTCCAGAGCCAGAACCTCCTCCGGCAGCAGCTCCCGGGCCTGTCCTCTGGGCAGGCCGTCCAGCGAGAGCTGGCCTTCCTGCCGCCGCTCAAGGTACGACACGGTCATATTCCGGGATGCCATCATCCGGCGCACCTGATGGTATTTTCCCTCGCAGACGGTAATGAGACTTTCTCCCGGCCCCAGCGGCTGCAAAACCGCCGGGAGGCACACGGTTCCATCCCCCAGCGTCAGGCCCTCCGCAAAAGCGGTCACGTCCGCCGCCCCTGCCTGACCCTCATGCCGGGCGTAGTAGACCTTGGGCACCGCCTGCTTTGGAGAAATCAGCCGGTGCAGGAGTTCCCCGTCATTGGTAAACAGCAGCAGGCCCTCGGTGTCCTTGTCCAGCCGCCCCACGGGCTTGAGATTCAGGTGCGCCCACTGCTTTGGAAGCAGCTCCATCACCGTTTTCTGCCGGGCATCCTCCGTAGCGGTCACGTAGCCCGCCGGTTTGTTCAGCATGACCACAAGGCGGCGTTTCCCGCCGAGAATACTTCCATCCAAAGTCACCGCCTGGGTGTCGGGGTCTATTTTCCGGCTGCCGTCCTTTTCCACAGCGCCGTCCACCGTGACCCGGCCCGCTTTCAGAATGGTCTTCACCTGAGAGCGGGTGCCCGCACCGCTGCCGCACAGAAATTTGTCCAACCTGTCCATGGTTCCTCCGTTCTACCCGGCCCCGTCCCGGCATAGGCTTTAGCACAAAGCAAACCGGGAGGGATTATTATGATGGTTATGACCGCAAAGGTCAATCTGAAAAAAGTATTGCTGGCCCTGGCGGCGGTGGCCGCCCTGATTCTGGCGCTGATCGCCCTGCTGGGCGGGAATAAAAGCACCCAGACCTCCGCCCCCGCCGTGAGCAGCAATGACGCGCGGGTGAAGTTCCTCACGGATTTCGGCTGGGAGGTCACCACTTCTCCGGTGGAGTCCAGTCAGGTGAAAATCCCCAGTGAAAGCAGTCCGGTGTTTGAGCGGTACAACAATCTGCAAAAAAGTCAGGGCTATGACCTGAGCAAATTCGCCGGAAAAAAGGTCATGCGCTACGTCTATAAAGTCAGCAACTACCCCGGGGCCACAGAGCCGGTGTACGCCACGCTGCTGATCTACAAAAACGAAATTATCGGCGGAGACGTGACGGATTCCGCGCCAAACGGGCAGATTCGGGGCTTCAAAATGCCGGAAAAGACCGCAAAGCCGGTCACGCCGTCCACCGTCCCCTCCGTAACAACCGCCCCCACCCAGGCCTCCCAGCCGGACACCGCCCGGTAAGGCCGATAAATTGTCCTTTAGTTGACAATTGACAATTGACGGTTGACAATTTAGGAGTCCCTGCGGGACAATTAAAAAATGTCATAACTGGCAGGTTCCTATGGAAAAACCGCAGGTATTTCGTGCTTGTAGTTTATTTTAATTCATCCCGAAGGGATACCACAATTGTCAATTGTTCATTGTCAATTGTCAATTCAATTCTCCTTTAGCGTTTTTTTAGTATACCACGTCATCTGCCCCTTGACAAGCCACTGCATACGTGCTATGGTGTAGGGGAACTGAACAGTATCTTCAGGGCGGGGCGCAATTCCCCACCGGCGGTAAAGTCCGCGAGCGCGTGAAAACGTGCCGAATCGGTGAAACTCCGATACCGACAGTATAGTCTGGATGGAAGAAGATACGCAAGGAAAGATCATACTTGCGTTTATTTTCACGCCCTGGGTCCATTCCCGGGGCGCATTTTTTTGCACAGGAGACGGTAATTATGGCTACTCTTTGGACACAAATCGCGGAAAATCTCACTTTTGTTATGACCTGCATCGCCCTTGTGGTGGGACTTGCTTTGCTTGCCAAGCTGGCGGAGCATTTCCTGCCGGAACGGCGTAAGGTAACCCCCGCCCGCCGGGTCAGCATCATCGGCATCTGCGCCGCCATCGCCACGGTGCTGCACGTTCTGGATTTTGCCATTCCCTTCCTCGCCCCCGGCTTCTACAAGCTGGACTTTTCCGAATTGCCGGTGCTGCTGTGCGGCTTCTATCTGGGGCCCTCCGCCACGGTGGTCTGCGAGGGCATCAAGATTCTGCTGAAGCTGCTGCTCAAGGGCACCTCCACCGCTTTCGTGGGCGATCTTGCCAATTTCGTGGTGGGCTGCTCCTTCGTCCTGCCCGCTGCCATCTGGTATCATGTGCATAAAAGCAAGCACAGCGCCATCATCGGCCTGATTTTAGGCACCGTGTGCATGTCCGTGTTCGGCACCGCCTTCAATGCTGTGTACCTGCTGCCCAAGTTTGCGGAGCTGTACGGAATGCCCCTGGATGCCATCATCGGCATGGGCGCTGCCATTCATCCCAGCATCCACAACGTGACCACCTTCGTGGTCATGTGCGTGGCTCCCCTGAACGTGGTGAAGGGTGCCATGGTTTCCGTGCTGACGCTGCTGCTCTACAAACGGGTTGCCCGGCCTCTGTTTGGTATTCGTTCCTGATACGAAAATGCGGCGCTGTAAACGTCACAGAATAATTGCGGTATGATTGCCACAGACAATCATACCGCAATTTTGTTACGATGGCGGCAGCAAATCCTCCGGCGTCAGATAATCTGTGTAAAACCCGCAGACTCCCTGCTCCATCCTGATACGGGCCTCATCCAAGCGGTTTACTGTAAACTCGTACACCACATATCCCAGTTCCCGCAGCGCCGCCAATTCATCATCGGGAATTTCATAACGGTCCGTTGCAATTACCGTGATATTCTGCCGGCTGCATAAGGATGCGATTTCAGGCCTCCATCCGCCGATTGCATAAGGTGAAAAAATGAATTGGTCATCATCGAAGGGGTACATCTTCAGGATTTCCTCTTTATCATTTTCCCCGTGCAGTTCGATAATCACTCGGTTCAAAATTGACTCGTCCCGTCCGCTCAATCTGACAAGTTCCGCGGCCATCTCCGGCAGCGGGTGCGCCGATGTGCCCTTGAAATCCGTAATCAGGTACAAATCCGCGTTTTCAGCCATAATCCGCAGGAAGTCTTCCGCAGTCAGCGGCGAATACTCCCCCAGAATTTTCCACGAAAGGAACTCCTGCAATGAAGGCGCCTTCGTCTGATTCAGACACGCATCACTCCATTCATGCACGCATACAAGCACATTATCGCTGGTCATGCGGAAATCCATTTCGATAAAGCACACACCCGGGTTCTCTGCAAGGGTCTTTTCCACCGCCTCAGCAGAATTTGTATAGGTGTGACCGTTGATTCCGCCTCCGGCATGATAGATTATGCGGCATCTATTATACCAAGCATCCGCATTGTTCACCGCAGGCTCCACATCCGCCAGCAGGCTTCCATCGCTTTGTGTCGCTTCGATCCTATGTGTCACCGCAGCCTTGACTGTCTTCTTCAGCACTTGAATTTCTTCCGTAAACTTCAGTGTCAGGACCGCCAGCAGCATCAGCACAACTACGTGGAGCAAGATCAATCTGTATTTCTTCATGGCGATTTCCTCATTCCCCAAAATGCTCGGCAACCTTGGAAAGCATCTTCCGGATAGGCAGCTGGTACGGACACCGCTGCTCGCAGGCGCCGCAGCCGATGCAGTCGGAGGCTTTTTTCTCCATGGCCATGTAGCGGCTCCTGGCCCAGTCCGCCAGGCCGTAACGCTGCAGGTAGCCGTCAAACAGGAAGGCGCCGGAAATGTTGATGCCCGCGCTGCAGGGCTGGCAGTAGTTGCACCGGCGGCAGAACTGGGTGCCAAGCGCGCTGCGGATTTTCTGGAAGCCCGCCTTCTCCTCCTGTGTCAGCTCGGAAGTGTCGGAAGCCGCCGCCAGATTCTGCTGCAGTTCCTTTGGCTCTGCCATGCCGGGAATCACCACGGTGACGTTGGGGTTGGCGCAGACGTAGCGCAGCGCCAGGGTGGCTTCCTCGATGGCGCCGCCGGCCAGGGGCTTCATGCAGATAAAGCCGATGTTCTTTTCCGCCGCTTTTGCAATCAGGTCTTCCGCCTGAGTCTCTACAATATTATAAGGGAACATGAAGGTCTCCACCCAGGGCAGCTCCAGCGCCATGCGGAAGGTGTCCAGAGAATGGGAGGTCATGCCAATGTGGCGGATCTTTCCGGCGGCCTTCGCTTCCAACAGCGCTTCCAGCGCGCCGCCGGGGGCCGTGACCACCGCCAGCTGCTCCGGGGGCAGGTTGTGAAGCTGGTACAGGTCGATGTAGCCCGTTCTTAAATTTTTCAGGCTTATGTCAATATCCGCCGCCATGGCCTCCTTCGTCCGGGACATACTCTTGGTGGCGACGACAAAATTCTCCCGGATGCCCTCCAGAGCGTAGCCTAAGTATTCCTCGCTGACGGTATAGCCCCGGGCGGTGTCGATAAAATTCACACCGGCGTCCTTCAATTCGTGAATCAGCGTCTTCGCCCCTTCCGCGTCAATGCGCTGGATGGGAATGCCCCCAAAGCCCATGCGGGAAATCTTCAAGCCGGTTTTTCCTAAAATTCTGTATTCCATCGTTATTTCCCCAATTCCTTATTTTTCGCATACGCGGCGCAGACGCAGTTCATCGCCGCCCCCCGGAAGCCCCGCTCTTCCAGCACCCGAACTCCCGCGATGGTGCTGCCGCCGGGGGAGCACACCGCGTCCTTCAACGCGCCGGGGTGGGTGTGGGTGGAAAGGTAGATTTCCGCCGCCCCTGCCATGGTCATGGCGGCGTAGTCCAGAGCCTTCGCCCGGGGCAGGCCGCAGGCAACGCCGCCGTCCGCCATGGCTTCCAGCATGAGATAGAGATACGCCGGGCCGCTGCCGGACAGGGCGCTGGCAGCGTCCATCAGCCGTTCCTCCAACGCATCCAGCAGGCCGCATTCTGACATATCTGCCAGCCAGTCCGCTTTCATGTCCTCCGTCACCAGTTCGTTTGCGCAGTAGGGAATCACGCCCTTGCCCACGGAGGTGGGCGTGTTGGGCATAATACGGATCACCGGCAGATGGGTGCCCGCAAATTCCTCGATCTGCCGGATTTCCAGACCCGCCGCCATGGTGATGAGCAGAGGCTTCCGTTCTGCCAGCGCATCCTGAAGCGGCGCAAGCATATCCTTCATCATATGGGGCTTCACCGCGAGAAAAATCCGGTCACAGCTTGACGCAATGGAAGCATTATCCGAATACGCAACCCCCAACTCCTGTGCAAGCTGCTTTGCCTTGCCGGAGCGGTCCGACACGGCGATGTCCTTCGTTTTCCCGCTCAGCGCCCGGGCAATGGCCCCGCCCATGTTGCCGCAGCCTAAAAATCCATATTTCATACTCTCACCTGTCCGTTTCCGTGAATGATGTACTTATAGGTGGTCAGCTCCCGCAGACCCATGGGCCCACGGGCGTGGAGCTTCTGGGTGGAGATGCCCATTTCGCAGCCTAAGCCAAATTCGCCGCCGTCGGTGAACCGGGTGGAGGCGTTGACATACACCGCCGCGCTGTCCACATTGGCGGTAAAGTACTGCTCCGCCGCCGGGTCGGTGGTGACGACGGCCTCGCTGTGGCCTGTGGAGTGGGCGGAAATGTGGGCCACGGCTTGCTGAACGTTCTCCACGCATTTGACCGCAAGGATGTAGTCCAAAAATTCCGTGTCGAAGTCCTTCTCCCCCGCCGGGGTGCCGGGAATGTACTTTGCCGCTTCTTCATCCAGCCGCAGCTCCACCTTTTGCCCAATGCGTGCGTGGAGCTTTGGCAGAAATTCGGCGGCGATTGCCCTGTCAATGAGCAGCACCTCCTCGGCGTTGCACACGCTGGGGCGGCTGGTTTTGGCGTTCTCGATGATATTCAGAGCCATGTTCTGATCGGCGGTTTTCTCCACATAGACGTGGCAGATGCCCGTGCCGGTGGCGATGCAGGGCACCGTGGCATTGCGGACACAGGCGGAAATCAGACCCGCGCCGCCCCGGGGAATCAGTAGGTCTACATAGCCGTTTGCCGTCATGAGCGCAACCGCACTGTCCCGGCTGGTGTCCTGCACCAAATTGACCGCCGTTTCCGGGATTCCGACGGATTTCAGTCCCATTCTCAGTGCATTCACAATGGCGTTCGCGCTACGGAAGGCCTCCTTGCCGCCCCGGAGGATGCAGACGTTGCCGCTTTTTAAGGCCAGCGCCTCCGCGTCGCTGGTGACGTTGGGCCGGCTCTCGTAAATTATTGCAATCACACCCATGGGAACGGAAACCTTGTCGATTTTCAGCCCGTCCGGGCGGGTATGGCTTTCCAGCGTCAGCCCCACCGGGTCGGGAAGCCCCGCCACCTCCCGGATGCCCCGGGCCATCCCGGCGATTCGGTCAGTGGTCAGGCGGAGACGATCCAGCATCACATCGGACACATGCCCCTTGGCGGCTTTCAAATCCAAAGCGTTTGCGTCAAGAATGGCTTCTTCACAGCTTATCAGGCTGTCCGCCATGGCGTTCAGGGCAGCATTTTTCTCCTGCGCCGTCAGGCAGGCAATTTTTGATTTCGCAGCTTTTGCCGCTTCCAGCATTTCCTTCATGTCTTTTCCCCCACAAATCTGGTGCCCACCGGCAGCCCTTCTACGATGTCATAGAGGGCAGCGGGGTTGTTCCCGTTGGCAATCACCATTTCACAGCCGCAGTCCAGGCAGATTTCCGCCGCCCGAAGCTTGGTCACCATGCCGCCGGTGCCCTGCGTGGTGCTGCTGACGCCCGCCAGTTTTTTGATATCCTCGTCTATCCGGTTTACCACCGGGAGCAGCTTGGCGTTGGGGTCAGTGTGGGGGTCGGCGGTGTACAGACCGTCAATATCCGACAGCAAAATCAGCAGCTGCGCCCCCACGCTCCGGGCCACCTCCGCCGCAAGGGTGTCATTGTCGCCGATGACGATTTCCTCCGTAGCCACGGTGTCGTTTTCGTTGATGACAGGCACCACGCCCAGCTCCAGAAGCCGGGTCAGGGTGTTGGTGAAATTGGCGTGGCGTATCTCATGGGTCAGATTGTCCGCCGTAATCAGCAGCTGGGCAACGGTATGATGGTACTCGCTGAACAGCTTGTCGTAAATGTACATCAGCTCACACTGGCCCACTGCCGCCGCTGCCTGCTTGGTGGGGATATCCTGCGGCCGGTTTCGCAAACCCAGCTTGCCCACCCCCATGCCGATGGCGCCGGAGGAAACCAGAATCAGCTCGTGCCCGGCGTTGCGGATATCACTCATGGTCTTGCACAGGGCCTCCACCCGCCGGATATTCAGCTGCCCGGTGGCGTAGGCCAATGTGGATGTTCCGATTTTTACAACGATACGCATAGGCATTCCTCCGCGCCTTGAAACTGGAATCATTATACCATCAACCGCCTGTAAAATAAAGTGGTGATATAAAGTTTCACGCCCTCCCGGAGGGAAGACGTGATTGCTGATGCTTTACCGGATTACCCGAACCCGAACGACACCCTCGATTCCCTTCAGGTGCTCCACCGCTTCGGCGGAGGGGTGGTGGTCAAGGTCCAGCATGGTGTAGGCGTACTCGCCCCGGCTCTTGTTCATCAGGCCCGCGATGTTCACGTTCTCGCTGGCGATGGCGGCGGTGAACCGGCCCAGAGAGCCGGGAATGTTGTGGTGCAGGATGGTGATACGGCCCTCGCTCTGGCACACGCCCATGTCGCAGTTGGGGTAGTTCACGGAATTCACGATGTTGCCGTTTTCCAGATAGTCCATCATTTCCCGGACGGCCATCCGGGCGCAGTTGTCCTCGGACTCCTCGGTGGAGGCACCCAGATGGGGAATGGCAATACAGCCGGGCATATTGGCGGTCTTGGGATTGGGGAAGTCGGTGACATACCGGGCAACCTTGCCGCTGCTCAGCGCGTCCGCCATGGCATCATCGTCCACCAGCAGGTCCCGGGCAAAGTTCAAAATAATCACGCCGTCCTTCATCTTCGCCAGAGCGGAGGCGTTGATCATCTTCTCGGTGTCCTTGAGAAGGGGCACATGGACGGCGATGATGTCGCACAGGGCGTAGATTTCCTCGGGGGTCTTGACCCGCTGGACATGACCGTCCAGATTCCAGGCCGCTTCCACGGAGATGTGGGGGTCACAGCCGTAGACCTCCATGCCCAGTTTTCTTGCCCGGTTGGCAAGGGGGCCGCCGATGTTGCCCAGACCGATGATACCCAGCTTTTTTCCGGCAATCTCATGACCGGCAAACCGGGACTTACCCTTTTCCACCTTCTTGGCAATGTCGGGGTCATCCTTGATGGACTGCACCCAGTTGACGCCGCCGATGACGTCCCGGCTGCCCAGCAGCATTCCGCACAGGGTCAGCTCCATGACGCTTCTGGCGTTGGCGCCGGGGGTGTTGAACACCACGATGCCCTTGTCGGCACAGCTGGTCAGGGGGATGTTGTTGACACCTGCGCCTGCCCGAGCCACCGCCAGCAGGTTCTCCGGCAGCACCATGTCGTGCATATTGGCGCTGCGCAGAACGATGCCGTCAGCCTTCTCCATGTCGTCGGTCAGGGCAAAATCCTCCGTCCACAGGGCGGTGCCCTGCTGGGAAATCTTATTCAAATAATGAATCTGGAACATTTTCTTTCCTTCCTTATACCGTTTTTTCGTAGTGCTCCATGAAGGCCACCAGCTTTTCCACGCCCTCCATGGGCATGGCATTGTAGATACTGGCCCGCATTCCACCCACGGTGCGGTGGCCCTTCAGGTTCACAAAGCCGGCTTCCGTTGCGGCCCCCACAAATTTCGCGTCCATATCTGCGTCCCCGGTGACGAAGGGCACGTTCATCAGGGAGCGATCCTTCTTCACCACGGTGCCGTGGAACAATTTGCTACTGTCCAGATAATCGTAGAGAATGGCGGCTTTCTTTTCGTTATAAGCCTTCATTTCCTCCAATCCGCCGTTACGCAGCAGCCACTTGAACACCTTGCCGCAGATGTAGATGCCGTAGGCAGGGGGCGTATTGTACATGGAGCCGTGGTCGGCGTGGGTCTTGTAGCGCAGCATGGTGGGGGTGCCGGGGAGCACATCTTCCGTAATCAGGTCTTCCCGGATAATGGCGATCACCACACCGGCAGGGCCTACATTCTTCTGCGCGCCGCCGTAGAGCATACCGTACTTGGTTACGTCCACCGGCTCACTGAGGAAGCAGCTGGAAACATCCGCCACCAAATCCTTACCCTTGGTATTGGGCAGGTTCCAGAACTTGGTGCCATAAATTGTGTTGTTCTCGCAGATATAGACATAATCCGCGTTCTCGCTGATGGGCAGGTCAGAGCAGTCGGGAATATAGGAGAAGGTCTTGTCGGCGGAGGACGCCACAGCATTGGCCTGCCCGTACATCTGGGCCTCCTGATAAGCCTTCTTGGCCCACTGACCGGTGATGATATAGTCGGCAACCTTGTTCTTCATCAGGTTCATGGGAATCATGGCGAACTGCTGGGAAGCGCCGCCCTGCATAAACAGCACCTTGTAGTTGTCGGGAATCCCCATCAGGGTGCGCAGATCGGCCTCCGCCTCATCGATGATGGTCTGGTAGGCCTTGGAGCGGTGGCTCATTTCCATGACGGACATACCGGTTCCCCGGTAGTCCAGCATTTCCTCAGCGGCCTCTTTCAAAACGCTCTCCGGCAGCACCGCCGGGCCGGCGGAAAAGTTATAAACGCGATTCACAATTCTTACCTCCAAAATTCAATGGGAATGCAGAATGCAAAATGCAAAATGCAGAATTGAGGTGTCCGCTTCGCGGACAATTTATAACCATTTCCGAAGGAAATACCTTCCTTTTGCATTCATCATTCTGCATTTTGCATTCATTCCTGAAGCAGCTGCTTCAGAAGTACGTAGCCGTGGGGCACAAAGGTGCCGGTGGCTTTGGCTTCCGCTTCGGTGTAGCGGGCTTTCTTCTTCGTCTGCCGGGTGCTGTCATAGAGCACATAGGGCACCGGGTCAGAGCTGTGGGTGCGGATGCGGATAGGGGTGGGATGATCCGGCAGCACCAGCATCCGGTAGTCCTCCCCCGCTTCCTCCATGGCCTGCATGATGGGGCCGATGACCCGGGTGTCCAGATACTCAATGGACTGCACCTTTTCCTTCACAAGACCCTGATGGCCCATTTCGTCGGGGGCCTCCACGTGGATGTAGGCGAAGTCGCAGCCGTCTTTTAGCAGCGCGTCGATGGCGGCCTGGGCCTTGCCCTCCCAGTTGGTGTCCAGAGACCCGGTGGCGCCCTCTACATGGCAGATTTTCATGCCCGCGCCCACGGCGATGCCCTTGAGCAGGTCAACGGCGGAGATCATGGCGCCCTTCAGGCCGGTTTTCTCCGTAAAGCTGCCAAGGCTGGGTTTCGTGCCCGCGCCCCAGTACCACAGGGAGTTGGCCTTGTTCTTGCCCTCTGCTGCCCGTCTGAGGTTCACGGGATGGTTGTTGAGAATGTCGAAGCTGCGCTCCATGAAGCTGCGCAGCACCAGCTCCTCCGGAAGGTAGGGGCCGATGACCTGAGTCAGGTGGTCGTGGGGCGGCTCCAGTTTTGCAAGACGGCCGTGCTTCCATACCATGATGTGGCGGTAGCTGGTGCCGGTGTAGAACTGAAATTCCTCATTATTAAACTGTTCCCGGATGGCGTCCATCAGCTTGTCAGCTTCCTCCGTGGAAATCTCGCCGGAGCTGTGGTCAAGGATGGTCTTTTCCGGGTAAGGTTCCTTTTCCGTCAGAGTCACCACGTTGCAGCGGAAAATAATGTCATCCGGCTCCATCTTCACGCCCACGCTGAGGGCTTCCAGGGGAGATCGTCCGGTAAAGTCCGTCTTCGGGTCATAGCCCATGACGGACAGGTTGGCAACCTCGCTGCCCGGGTGCATTCCCTCCGGCACGTTCTGCACCATGCCCATCTGCCCGCCGCAGGCCAGCGCGTCCATGGCGGGGGTGCTGGCGTATTCCAGCGGAGTCTTTCCGCCGAGAGCCTCGATGGGTTCATCCGACATTCCGTCGCCCAATACTACGATATACTTCATAGTCTCTCTCCTAACGTCTTGTGTTCGTCCGCGTTCCAAAGACAATTGTGTACATTAAATAGTACCATTTCTTCCTTCATAATACAATATGAAAAACTGTCCGAAAAATCGATAGAGTTTTATTGATTTCGTGGGCATTTTCCCAAAGAAAAACCGCCCCGCCAGAGAAGGCGGAGCGGATTGTGGCCCCCCTGAAAGGGGAGCCATGTGCCGGTCAGTTCAGATTCAGCTTTCTGTCCACCAGAGCGTACATGAGGAAGTAGCCGGCAACGGAAACCGCAGCCATCAACAACGCCATGCCACTGAAGTAGCGCAGCATCCACACTTTCTCGTCGGCGCCGGAGAAGACGCCCATGACCATGGTGAAGCTGGTCACCATGGACAGTGCCACATGGATGCCGTAGTATACGCCCACGGCTGCCAGAATTTTGTGCTTTTTCGCAATGATGGAGCCGATGGTCACGGACAGCATCAGCAGCACCAGTTCGCACACACAGCCGGTCAGGACATTCAGAAGGAACATCCAGACAAACTTCCAGGGAATCGTCGACCAGACCCGCTTGAGGCTATCCCACAGCTCGGGGAACTTCTCCCAGACCATCTTTATAAAGTCCCCCATGCCCGGCAGACCGATCATCAGCCACAGCATCAGCGCGGCGCAGATGACGAAGAATATGATGACCATGCCGATGGCGGAGTTTGCCATGCTGGCCAGCAAATTCTGATGGGTATTCACCGGCAGGGTGAAGGTCAGGTAGCCCTCATCGGTGAATCGGCTCTTGTAAAACCTGCCGATGTACAGCAGCAGTGCCGCCACCCCCACGGCAATCATAGCCGCCACCATGGCAAGAACAATTAAAATATCAATCGCACTTTGCTGGGCGGCGATCATCAGATAGCGCATGGTGCCGCCGCCCAGCAGGCCGGCCCCCAGGCAGACAAGGCACAGGGTTCCCAGCATCCCCCGGGTGGCCCGCCACTCATGCTTTAACAGTTTGGTAAACATTTGAACACCTCCCGGAACAGTTCATCCAGCGATTTTCCGGTCTCCTCCCGGACGGCATCGGCTTCTCCCTTCTGAATCACTTTGCCCTGATACAGGAACAGGAATTCATCCAGCACCCGCTCCACATCGGAAATCAGGTGGGTGGAGATCAGCACCGTGGCGCTGGGGTCGTAGTTATTGATAATGGTATTTAATATGTAGTCCCGGGCAGCGGGGTCCACACCGCCGATAGGCTCGTCCAGCAGATACAGCCGCGCCCGGCGGGACATGGTCAGCACCAGCTGCACCTTTTCCTGCGTACCCTTGGACAGGGTGCGAAACCGGGCGTCCGGGTCGATGCCCAGAGCGGTGAGCATCTGCTCTGCCCGCTGACGGTCAAAATCGGTGTAGAAGTCGCCAAAGAAGTCCAGCAGCTCCGTGACTTTTCTCTGTTTGCTGAAACAAGTTCTGTCCGGCAGGTAGGACACCAAGGCCTTACTTTTGGGGCCGATTTTCTCGCCGCAGATGGTGACTTCCCCGGCGGTGGGGGTCAGCAGCCCCGCCGCGATTTTGATAAAGGTGGTCTTGCCGCTTCCGTTGGGGCCAAGCAGGCCGATGATTTTGCCCGCCGGCAGCTCCAGATTCAGGCCGTCCAGCGCCGGATTTCCGTGGTAGCGCTTGGTCAGGCCCGTGGCTTTCAACACTTCTTCCATTTACGATTCCTCCTTCTCTTTGTCCAATTCAAGCAGCAGCCGCGCCGCCTGAGATGGGGTAATGCCGAATACCATGAATTTTTCGGCACATTCCCGCGCCAGTTCCTCCAAAATCCGCTCTTTCATTTCCTCCAAAACCTCCGGATTCTCCGTGACGGTGCGGCCGCTGGT
The DNA here is from genome assembly GCA_945948535.1 of uncultured Clostridia bacterium. Classification (GTDB taxonomy): domain Bacteria; phylum Bacillota; class Clostridia; order Oscillospirales; family Oscillospiraceae; genus Faecousia. The sequence goes on along the minus strand of CAMFBN010000002.1, from coordinate 29,053 downwards.
GCCGCCGCCCACCAGCAGGCCCTCCCGCTCCAGCTCCGTCATTGCCCGCTGCATCGTATTGGGATTGACCTGGGCCGCCGCGGCAAGATCCCGGACGGAAGGGATCTTTCCTCCCGGGGGCAGCTCCCCCCGCAGTACCGCGCCTCGGATGTTCTCCATGATTTGCTGGTACACCGGGCGATCCCCTGAAAATTTCCAGTTCATAGGCACCTCCTCTGCGCTACTGTATTAGTGCATTAGTACAATAACACATTCATACAGCGTTGTCAATAGGAAATATAGATTTTCTCATCAAATGGCTATTTTCGTAGGGCTTATGTCATGACCCCGCCCTACGCAGCAGATAAGTCCAACAACGTTACAGGATATGCCTGTGTCCAGCCGCAAACGCCGGATGCAAGAGGATGCAGCAGAATACAACTTGTAGCCCCCCTATACCCTCCCTATACAGATACAGAAGAAGAAACAGAAAAAGAAATAGATATATACTCAGAAGAATAGGCGGGCTTCGCCCCTCCTTGCAGGCTCAGTATTTAATTTTTAAATGCTTATGATAGATTCATAAAAACGAATTGACACACATGACAAAAAGTGATATATTGTGTGCCATCAGTATTTCGTGTGCGTACAGGTGTGCGTATCCGGAAATAGAAAAAGGAGAGATTTTGTATGAAAAAGATGCTCGCGGCTCTTCTGGCTGCGCTGATGGTGCTGTCTCTGGCAGCCTGCGGCGCTTCCTCCGCCCCTGCCGCTACCGCCGCCCCCGCCACTGAGGCCCCTGCCGCAACGGAAGCCCCCGCTGCCACCGAGGCCGCCGCTCCCGCCAAGGTCTACAACATCGGTATCTGCCAGCTGGTGCAGCATCCCGCTCTGGATGCCGCTACGCAGGGCTTTAAGGACGCCCTTGTAGCCAAGCTGGGCGACAGCGTTGTCTTCGACGAGCAGAACGCCCAGGGCGACTCCGCTACCTGCTCCGTCATTACCACCGGCTTCGTCTCCAACCAGTATGACCTGATTATGGCCAACGCCACCCCCGCTTTGCTGGCCGCGGTTTCCGCCACCGACACCATTCCCATTCTGGGCACCTCCGTCACCGACTTCGCCTCCGCTCTGGCTGTTGACGCTGCTGCTGACGGCTCTCTGGGTATGAATGTCTCCGGCACCTCCGACGGCGTTCCCGCTCAGCTCTACGCGGACTGCGTCATGGAGCTGGTTCCCGACGCCAAGAAGGTCTCCATCCTGTACTGCTCCGCCGAGCCCAACTCCGTGCTGCAGGCTGACCAGTTCATCGCCTGCATGGATGCCATCGGCGTGGCCACCGAGGTGTTCACCTTCTCCGATTCCAACGATATCCAGTCTGTTACCAATGCAGCCGTGGATGGGGCGGACGCTCTGTACATCCCCACCGACAACACTGCCGCTTCCAACATGACCATCGTCAGCGGTGTCTGCGAGCCTGCCGGCATCCCCGTGATCTGCGGTGAAGAGGGTATGTGCTCCGGCGGCGGTCTGGCTACCGTCTCCATCAGCTACTACGACATCGGCACCGCCTGCGGCGAGATGGCCTATGACATTCTGGTGAACGGCGCGGACATCTCCAAGATTCCCGTTGGCTACTCCCAGAACCCGGTGAAGAAGTACAATGCCGACTACGCTGCCGCCATTGGCTTCACCCTGCCCGAGGGCTACGAGGCCATCACCGAGTAAAACACATATCATTAGGAAATAAAATCCCGGCAATGCCAATCCTTTGCCGGGATTTTTTCCTATGGAAACCGAAAACGCAAAAGACAGATAATCGGAGGGTTAATTTCATGTTTGCCTATTTTGCTTCGCTGAATCCCGCGGCACTGCTGCGGGCCTGTCCCGGCGGCATCGCTCAGGGACTGATCTGGGGTATTATGGCCCTGGGCGTCTACATGACCTACCGGATGCTGGGCCTTGCCGACCTGACCGTGGACGGAAGCCTTGCCACCGGCGGCGCCGTGTGTATTATGCTGGTGCTGGCTGGCTGGAATCCCCAGCTCGCCCTGCTCATTTCCTTTATTGCCGGTGTCGCGGCAGGCCTGATTACCGGCTTTCTGCACACCAAGCTGGGGATTCCCGACATTCTTGCGGGTATTCTCACCCAGATTTCCCTGTACTCCATCAACCTGAATATCATGGGAAAAGCCAACCAGGCAGTGAATGTTAACAAGGTAAATTTCCTGTTTTCCTCCAATGCCAAGTTCCTGCCCCGGACCATTCTTCTGACCGGCATCGTATGCTTCTTGCTGGTTGTTTTGCTGTATCTGTATCTGGGCACCGAACACGGCTCCGCTCTCCGGGCTACTGGCATCAACGGCGCCATGGCCCGGGCACAGGGCATCAACACGGGCAGCATGAAGGTCATCGGCTTGGCCCTGAGCAACGGTCTCGTTGCGCTGGCCGGCGGCGTGCTCAGCCAGTATCAGGGCTTTGCCGACATCAACATGGGCCGGGGCGCCATCGTCATCGGTCTGGCCGCCGTGATCATCGGCGAGGTTCTGGGCGAGGCCTTTCTGGGCAAGTACCTGAATTTCATGATGCGTCTGGTGTTCGTGGTTCTGGGCGGTGTGATCTACTATGTGGTCTATGTCTTCGTTCTGTGGCTCAAGTTCCCTGCGGACGATATGAAGCTTCTGACCGCCGTGGTGGTGGCTATCTTCCTGGCCATTCCTTACCTGCGGGGTGCCAGTAAGAATTCCTTCAGCCGCATCGCCAAGGAAAACGCCAAACTTGAGAAGGAGGGAAAGTAAGTATGCTGGAAATCAAAAATATTTACAAAACCTTCAACGCCGGTACTATTAACGAAAAAAAGGCCCTTCAGGGCCTGAGCCTGACTCTGAAGGACGGCGAGTTCTGCACGGTCATCGGCGGCAACGGTGCAGGCAAATCCACCATGATGAATGCGGTAGCCGGTGTGTGGCCCGTGGACAGCGGCGCGATTCTGGTGGACGGTGTGGACATTTCCGGCCTGTGCGAGCATCAGCGTGCCTCCATGCTGGGCCGTGTGTTCCAGGACCCCATGACCGGCACCGCCGCCGATATGCAGATCGTGGAAAATCTGGCGCTGGCAGCCCGGCGGGGCAGCCGCCGCTCGTTCCTCAAGTGGGGCGTACCCAAGGCCGAGTACGAGACCTACCGGGAGCTCCTGAAAACGCTGGATCTTGGTCTGGAGGACCGGATGACCACCAAGGTAGGCCTGCTGTCCGGCGGTCAGCGCCAAGCGCTGACCCTGCTGATGGCGACCCTCAAAAAGCCGAAGCTGCTTCTGCTGGACGAGCACACTGCCGCTCTTGACCCCAAGACCGCCGCCAAGGTGCTGGATGCCACCCAGCGCATTGTGGAGAAGGATCACCTGACCACCATGATGATTACCCACAATATGCGTGACGCCATCGCCTACGGCAACCGATTGGTCATGATGTACGATGGACATATCGTCGTGGATGTATCCGGCGAGGAAAAGAAGCACCTGACCGTGGAGCAGCTGCTGAACCTGTTCAGCCAGGCCTCCGGCTCCGACGAAGCCGACGACAAGCTGCTGCTTTCCTGACCCGAAAATGCATTTCCACGCCCGCAGGGGGATTTCGCCCCTTGCGGGCGTTTGTCTTTCGGTTGCAGTCGTTCCGGAAATGTGGTATACTTTTTTCACGAAAGCGCTGTCAGCAGGAAAAACCGTTGGAAAATCCACCCGGCTCATCCAGTGCCTGGGCAGCCAAAGCAGCCGACAGGAGGAATTGTTATGAAACGATACGTTGCCTTGTTAAGAGGGATCAACATAAGCGGAAAAAACAAACTATCCATGCCGGAGCTGAAATCCCGTTTGATTGAACTTGGTTATACCGATGTTCTTACCTATCTCAATAGCGGAAATGTGATTTTCACGGCTTGTGAAAATGAGGAAAGCATTCTGGCAAATACCATCCGATCCATGATACGGGAACGGTTTGGCTTGGATATTCCGGTTTTTGTCATGCCGCAGGAAAAGCTGGAGGCTTTATTGGGCAAAGCGCCTGATTGGTGGGGAACAGCTGACAAAGACAAATACGATAATTTGATTTTTGTGATTCCTCCCGCTGCCGCCCAAAGCATCCGTGAGAAAATCGGCGAACCGACAAAGGAGCTGGAACAGGTATTCATCTGCGAAAACGCGATTTTCTGGTCCTTTGACAGGAAGAAGTACGCGAAAGCGAACTGGTGGAAAAAAACCGCAAGTCCGGGAATTGGAGAATGGATTACAATCCGAACAGCCAATACCCTGAGGAAAATTGCCGTCCTGTGACGCTTCACGGCTTCCAATGGCGGCACCCCGCACGCTTGACGCGGCAAGTATGAAAATCATACCCAAAATCTTGGGCAACACCGCACAATGGGGACAGCGGGCTTCGGCGGATCTTTTGCCCCATTATGCGGTGCTGCCCTTGAAAAAATGTCCCGTGTTTGCTATACTTTTCCTATACCGTCTCAAAGGAGAGAATACTATGAAAAAATGGATTGCTGTTACGCTGGCGCTGCTTCTTGTGGTGAGCCTCGGCACTGTCCGCGTGGACGCCGCGAAGGATGACAAAACCGCCAAAACAGATAAAACCGAGAAGTATACCATTCTCGATACCGCGGTGGTGGCCCCGGAAATCGGGAAAAAGCCCATCAGCAGCAGCCGTGAGCCTGCCTCCGCCAGCCAGACCGCGGACACGGTGACGATCGATCAGGACAACGGCGTGTTTACCGTGGTCACCGCCGCCGGCACGGAGCTGTCCTTGACGGTGCCCTTCGGCGCCTACTGCATCACGCAGGACGTGTATCAGCAGCTGGAAATCTACATGGATCTGTACAGCGACATCAGCGCCGCTGTGCAGAACTACAGCAATAACGGCATCCATATGGACATCTTCGATTACTGCGCCGGCGTCTCCACCTACGTTGCCGAGTCCGGCAATACGCTGGCGGCGCTGGTGGGGGATATGAACACGCTGGAGGATGCCTCCGTAAAGCAGATTGCGGACTACCTGTCCAAAAACTGGTACGGCGGCAGTCCCGCTCTGGTCAAAACCGTTGGAGAAAACCAGTACATTGCTTTCAATCTGGCAAAGGATTACGGGTTTGTGGTCTACAACCACTTTACCAACGGGAAGCTCATTGAGGTCTACACCTTCTGTGAGGACGGTGCCGAGGGCATGAAGCGGGTGGAAACCATGATCGCGGATCTAACCTTCTCCGCAGAGGAAACCGTCGCCGAGGAAGAATAATGCCGTAAAGAAAAACTGCGTCTGCCCATCCGGGCAGGCGCAGTCATTTTCTTCCCTGTACATCCATGGCGGATTCCAGCACCATGGCCTGCCCGGTGAGGGGATGGGAAAATTCCAGTTTTCTGGCGCAGAGCATCTGGTGGGTCAGCCCCAGTTCGGCAGAATACGCCTGAGATTCCGGGCTTCCGTACTGGGGGTCTCCCAGTATGGGAAAGCCCATGTAGGCGCAGTGCACCCGAAGCTGGTGGGTTCTTCCGGTGACGGGCCGTAAGGCTAGTTTACATAACTTTTTATCCCGCTTCAAAATCTGCCACTCGGTCACGGAAGGTTTCCCCTCCGGGTTTACATAACGCAGAAGGCTCGGCAGCGGGCGGCGGGCAATGGGGGCATCAATGGTGCCGCTTACCTCATTTGGGCCGCTGTACACCAGCGCGTGATAGATCTTTTTCGCGCCGCCGCTTTGCAGCAAACTGTGGACATGGGCGTTTTTCGCCAGCAGCACGATGCCGAAGGTGTCCCGGTCCAGCCGGGTCATGGGGTGGAAGGCGCAATTCTGTCCTGTTTTCTGATAGTACCCTGCCACAAAATTCGCCAGCGTCCCCGTATTTCTCGCCCGGGAGGGGTGAATCAGCATTCCGGCGGGCTTGTCCACCGCCAGCAGGGCGTCGTCCTCGTAGAGAATCGACAGTTCCCCGTCCTCCGCCGGGTACTCCGGCGTTTCCTCCGCCAGCGCCACGGTAATCACGTCACCGGGCTGAACCGGGTAATTCGTCCGCTGAGGGACTCCATTGACCCGGAGGGAATCGCCCCATTTCAGCTTGTTCATGAGGCCTGCGGACATTTTCAGCTCCCCCAGCAGGAAAGAGGACAATCTCCCCGCCCGGTCGGCAGTCCATTTCAGTACCACATTTCTCCCCCCTAACGGAAAAGACCCCGCCGAAACGGCAGGGTCTCATTTTTGAACTTAGTTCAAAGCAGCCTTGGCCTTCTCCACAACCGCGGCGAACGCGGCGGAGTCCTGAATGGCCATCTCGGACAGGCTCTTGCGGTTCATCTCGATGCCGGCCTTCTTGACGCCGTTCATGAAGGTGGAGTAGTTCATGCCGTAGGGAGCGACGGAAGCGCTGATACGGGCGATCCACAGGCGGCGGAAATCACGCTTCTTCTGCTTGCGGCCCTTGAAAGCGTAATTGCCGGACTTCATGACCTGCTGCTTGGCCATCTTGAAGTGCTTGGACTTGGAACCCCAGTAGCCCTTGGCCAGCTTCAGGGTAGCGTTTCTTCTCTTGCGCGTCATCATCGCGCCTTTCACTCTTGCCATTTTTCAGTATCCTCCTTCTGCCTTACTTGTAGGGAATCATTTTCTTGATTGCGCTGACATTGGTCTGGTCAGCGTAAGCGGTCTCACGCAGATGGCGGGTACGCTTGGTGGTCTTCTTGGTCAGGATGTGGCTCTTGAAAGCGCGGGCTCTCTTAACCTTACCGCTGGCGGTCAGGTTGAATCTCTTCTTAGCGCCGCTATGGGTCTTCAGCTTGGGCATAGGTGGTTCTCCTTCCGTTATCTTTGGTAATGAATGACTTACTTGCTATTTTTGGGGGTCAGGAAGATCGCCATGAAGCGGCCTTCCAGCTTGGGGCTTTTTTCCATGCTGGCGATCTCAGCACAACTGGCGGCAAAATCCAGAAGCAGCTTCTCACCAAGGTTGGTATGCGCCATCTCGCGGCCGCGGAAACGGACGCTGACCTTCACCCGGTTGCCGTCTGCCAGGAACTTCTGGGCGGACTTGACCTTGGTGTTCAGGTCATTGGTGTCGATGCTGGGGCTCATGCGGATTTCCTTGATCTCCACGACCCGCTGGTTCTTTCTGGCATCCTTCTCCCGCTTCTTCTGGTCGTAGCAGAATTTAGAATAGTCCATGATCTTGCAGACGGGAGGGACCGCGTTGGGAGAGATCTTCACCAGGTCCAAGCCCTGCTCCTCAGCCATGGCGTTGGCCTCGGCGGAGGACACGATGCCCAGCTGGGCGCCGTCGGCTCCGATCAGACGAACCTCTTTGTCCCGAATCTCCTCATTGAGCTGATGATCTAACTTTGCGATGGTAAGCACCTCCAAATAAACAACAAAAAAGCGGATGCCAGAGCATCCGCGCAATTCCCGCATTTTCCCCAAAGGGAAGAGGAATATAAACCGTTTCGCCTAAAGCTTACGGTGAGGCGGATGTTCAGCCTTCTTTATTACCCGTGCATTTTAGCACAGGTTTTCTATCTTGTCAAGAACTTTTTATGAAATGCAAAATGATGAATGCAAAATACAAAAAAGTGGTATTTCCTTCGGAAATGATTGCAATTTGTCCGCGAAGCGGACTCCTTCACTCCACATTCCACACTTCAAACTCCACACTGCCATGGAATATCTTATGCCCAACCCGGTTAGAATGATTCCAACTCCCCAACAATGGTTCCCGGGTCGCCAGTAGCTGCCGCCAGAACCTCCAGCCGGATACCGTGCTGCCTTGCCAGCTCCACGCTGCGGTCATGGAGCACCTGGGCTCCGTTTTCCACCAGCGCCATCATGGTATCATAGCGAATCTGCCGGAACCGGCGGGCATCCGGGAACAGCCTGGGATCCCGGTCGTAGACCCCGTCTACATCCGTGAAAATCTGGCAGATATCCGCCTTCAGCCAGGCTGCCAGCGCCACCGCCGTGGTATCCGAACCGCCCCGGCCCAGAGTGGTGATATCCCCCTCCGGATCAACGCCCTGAAAGCCTGCCACAACAACGATCTTTCCCTGTCCTAGCTCCCGCCGGACGCGGGTGGTGTCCACCTCCAGAATGCGGGCGCCGCCGTGGTTGCCGTCGGTATGGATTCCCGCCTGCCAGCCCGTCAGGCTCACCGCGGGACAGCCCAGCGCGCCGATGGCCATCGCCATGAGGCCAGCGGACATCTGCTCCCCTGCCGCGAGATACGCATCCATTTCCCTTGCCGCCCGGCGCCTGTTGATCTGAGCGGCTTTTTCAATCATCTCATCGGTGGTATCCCCCTGTGCGGAAACCACCACGACCACCCCGTGCCCCTGCCGGGCCAGCTCCGCCGACCGCCGGGCAGCGGTACGGATGCGCTCGGCATCCTGCAGGGAGGTTCCTCCGTATTTCTGCACATACAGCATTGCCATCCCTCCCGGCACATTCTATGTCAGTTGGGCACAGAACGTGACGAAGGAATGACGTAAAAAGCGGGAGGGTCAATGACCCTCCCCTGAAACTGCCGAAAAAATCATGTCATTGCGAACCAGTCATCAGACTGGTGTGGCAATCCGTTCCCCTTTTCATAATGTACCCGAACCAAGAGGCGTACGGATTGCCACGTCGCTGCGCTCCTCGCAATGACAGTGGTAGACAGTACCCTAACGCTTTCGTTGATGACATTTCGTTCGGGGGGCCCTAAGGATGTGCGTTATCTGCGCAGTGCCCGTAACGCATTGTTCGTCCGCCCTGCGGACTAACCTGCCAAAACCTCCGCCTTGACCACGCCGTGGGTGGCGGAAAGCTGCTGCAAAAGCTCCTCCAGCGACACCGTCAGATCCATGGTCTCCGCGGAAATGGTGACCACCGCTGTGCCGTTGGTGGGCACGATGGAGTTGATGGTGATAATATTGGCCTTCGCCACTGCGAACACCCCCAGAATCTGGGACAGCAGTCCCGGCTCATCGTGGAGCAGCAGCTGGAAGGTGATAATCCGCCCGGTCATCATATTCTGAAAGGGCAGAACGGCATCACGATATTTATAGAAGGCACTGCGGCTGATGTCGGTCATGCGGGTCGCCTCGTTGACGGTCGCCGCCTCGCCCGTGGAAAGCAGGCGCTTGGCCTCCGCCACCTTCAGAAATACTTCCGGCAGCGCGGACGCTTCCACTATATAATATTTGGGTTTGGTTGACATGTCCTACCTCCTGAAATTTCTGCTTTTGTACGCAATGGAGCAACATATGTTCTCCAATAATGTATTGTAGCATACTTTTTAGAAAATGCAACCCCTATCTTACCATACGAAAGGAGCATTCCGGCATGGGTTCCCCCCGCAAAACCGTTTTCTCTGTACTGGCAGTTTTCGCCGCCGTCTGGCTGGCCGCGAAATTTCTGCTGCCGCTGCTGTCCCCCTTCCTGCTGGGCGCCCTGCTGGCCCTGGCGGCGGAGCCAATGGTCCGATTCCTGAGCCAGAAGGTTCACACGCCCCGGGCGGTGAGCACCGCCATCGGCGTCAGCATGGCCTTCTGCTTCCTGGCTATGCTCCTGCTGATTCTGTGCGCCTTCGCCCTGCGGCAGCTGAAAAACCTCGCGGGCGTTTTACCGGATTTGGAGAGTACCGCCCGTTCCGGACTGGCGCTGGCGCAGAACCGGCTGCTGGAGCTGGCCTCCCACGCCCCCCGGGGAATCCGGCCCCTGCTGGAGGAGAATGTGAGGACGCTGCTTGCCGATGGAAGCACCCTGCTGGGAAAAGTCACCGCCTGGCTGCTGGGACTGGCGGGGGGCCTGCTCAGCCATGTGCCGGACAGTGCGCTGGGCCTCGGCACCGCCATTCTTTCCGCCTTCCTGATCTCCGCAAGGCTCCCCCAGATACGCCGGTGGCTGATTCGGCGGGTGCCCAGGCAGCAGCTGCGCTCCGCGCTGGAAACCGCCCGCCGGATGCGCCGGGTGCTGGGCAAATGGTTTCTCGCCCAGTGCAAGCTCATGAGCGTGACCTTCGGCATCGTGGCGGCAGGGCTGACCCTGCTGCGGATTCCCAGCAGCCTACTGTGGGCAGTGCTGATTGCGCTGGTGGATGCTCTACCGGTCCTCGGCACCGGCACCGTGCTGGTGCCCTGGAGCGTGGTGTGCTTTTTGCAGGGGGACACGCCCCGGGCGCTGGGCATTCTCGGCATCTACGTTGCCGCCGCCATGACCCGCTCCATGCTGGAACCGAAGCTGCTGGGCAAGCATCTGGGCCTCGACCCGCTGGTGACACTTCTCGCGCTGTATATCGGCTACCGGCTCTGGGGCGTGGGCGGGATGATCCTGGCTCCCCTGCTCACCGTTGCCGCTTTGCAGCTTCGGCGGGAGGATAACAGATCGATTTAAAATCAGCAAAAGCAAAATTGAATTGACAATTGACAATGAACAATTGACAATTGTGGTATCCCTTCGGGATGAATTAAAATAAACTACAAGTACGAAATACCTGCGGTTTTTCCAAAGGAACCGCCAGTTATGACATTTTTTAATTGTCCCGCAGGGACTCCTAAATTGTCAACTGTCAATTGTCAATTGTCAACTAAAGGACAATATAGTTAATTAACAACACCAGAAAGCGATACCGAGCGGTACCCAATGGTGTAACGAATACACAACGCCGTGCACGCATTGGCTGTCCGCCCTGCGGACCAAAAGAAAATTCCATCTTCCTATTGTGCATCCGGCTTCTTTTTGCTATAATGTAAGGAAAATGCTTATTACTGGATGTGTGCTAAGGTGAAATACGGAATTTGGAATGTGAAGCAGCCGGATATGGGGGCTGTGAACGCGCTGGTGGGCGCGGGCTACGCGCCGCTGTCCGCTATGGTGCTGGCCTGCCGGGGAATCGAAAACGGCAGCCAGGCAAAAAAGTATCTGGATTGTAACGCTCCGCTGCTCGACCCGTTTCTGATGACGGATATGGACCTTGCCGCCGGGCGGGTGGCGCTGGCTATTGAAAAAAAGGAAAAAATTGCCGTTTTCGGCGACTATGATGTGGACGGTATTACCGCCACCTGTCTTCTGACGGATTTTCTGCGCCGCCACGGAGCGGATTGCGTCAGCTACATCCCCGGGCGGCTGGAGGAGGGCTACGGCCTGAATGCCATCGCCCTGAACCAGCTCCACGCGGAGGAGGTCAAGCTCATTGTCACCGTGGACTGCGGCATTACCGCCGTTGAGGAGGCCAAGCTGTGCCGGGAGCTGGGCATGGAGCTGGTCATCACCGACCATCACGAATGCAAGGACACCCTGCCCCAGGCCGTGGCCGTGGTGGACCCCCACCGGCCCGACGGCGGTTACCCTCACAAGAATCTCTCCGGCGTGGGCATCGCTTTCAAGCTGGCCGCCGCTCTCTGCGGCGATCAGGATGCGGTTCTTTCGGATTACGCCGACATGGTATGTCTTGGTACCGTGGCGGACGTGATGCCTTTACAGGGCGAAAACCGGGTCTTTGCTGCCCGGGGGCTGGAGTCTCTGGCCCACACCCGCCGTCCCGGCATTGCCGCCCTGATGGAAGAGTGCGGCTGTGACCCCGCCACGGTCAATTCCTCCTCCATCGGCTTCATGCTGGCTCCCCGCATCAACGCCGCGGGACGGATGGGCCAGATCGATCTGGCTCTGGAGCTGTTTCTCACCGACGACCCCCAGCGGGCCTCGGAGGTGGCCAAAGCCCTGTGCAATCTGAACCGGCAGCGGCAGGCGGTGGAATCGGAAATCTACCAGCAGGCCGTGGCCATGCTGCCGGGGGGCAAGCCCCCGGAGGCAATCGTTTTGGCGGACGAAAGCTGGCATCAGGGCGTGGTGGGCATCGTCGCCAGCCGCATCGCGGAGGAATACGCCTGCCCTGCCTTCCTCATCTGCCTGGACGGCGACCACGGCAAGGCCAGCTCCCGCAGTCACGGCGGCTTCAATCTCTTCACTTCCCTTACCGCCCTGTCCCCGCTTCTTGAAAGCTACGGCGGGCACGAGCTGGCGGCGGGCTTTACCATCAGCCGGGAGAATATTCCCGAATTTCGCAAACAGGTCTGCGCGCTGGCGGCAAATTTCTATCAGGACGACGTGCCCCGAACCAGCTTGGACATCGACTGCGCGATTCCGCCGGAGCTGCTGACCATTTCGGGCATCGATTCTCTGCGGGTACTGGAGCCTTGCGGCAACGGCTGCCCCAAGCCGGTGCTGGCGATGAACAATCTGACCATCGAGCGCATCAGCATGGTGGGCGGCGGGCGGCATATGCGCCTGCGTCTGCGGGTCGGGCGGCAGGTCTTTAACGCGATCTACTTCTCCGCCACGCCCCAGAGCGTCTCCATCGCGGCGGGCGATGTGGTGGATGTGGCCTTCAACCCCCAGGTGAACGAATACCGCGGTGAGCGCACCGTGCAGATGAACGTGCTGGACATCCGGCCCAGCTGCCGGGCGGAGTGCTCCCCCGAGACCTCCCTCTACCATGCCCTTCAGAAGGGACGGCACCTGTCGAAGGAAGCTGCCGCGGCGCTCCCTGACCGGGCCATGCTGGCGATGGTGTGGCGGTATCTTGCCTCTGTGGGCACGGACATTCAGGAATCTCCCCTGTGCCTGTGCCGCAAGATTGTCCGCTGGACCGGCAAGCCCATGAGCTTAGGGCAGCTGAGCATCTGTCTGGATATTTTCCGGGATGTGGGGCTGCTGGAAATCACACGGCTGCACAAGTACATTTCCATCCGGCTGACCCCCGGAACCCAAAAGGCTGACCTGGCCACCAGCCAAACCATGCAGCGCCTGCTGCGCGCGAAAGAGAGCTGAAAAGAAAATGGAAACCTTTGAAGAACACTATGCCGCCATGCACGCCGCGATTTTGAAGCGGATGCCCGGCGCGGATATGCAGCTCATTGACAAGGCGGTGGACTACGCAAACGTTAAGCACAAGCTGCAAAAGCGCAAGGACGGCTCCCCCTACATCATCCACCCTCTTGCTGTGGCCCAAATCGTAGCGGAAATGGGTCTGGACCAGGACGCCGTGCTGGGCGCGCTGCTCCACGACTGCATTGAGGATACCGACGCCTCCCACGAGGAAATCGAGAAGATCTTCGGTACCACGGTAGCGGAGCTGGTGGAGGGTGTCACCAAGCTGACCCGGGCCAATTTCTCCACCTCCGAGCAGGAGCAGATGGAGAATCTGCGGAAAATGTTCATGGCCATGTCCAAGGACATCCGGGTGGTGCTCATCAAAATTGCCGACCGGCTTCACAATATGCGCACCATGCAGTACCAGACCCCGGAAAAGCAGATCAAAAAGTGCCGGGAGACCATGGATATCTACGCCCCTCTGGCCCACCGGTTAGGTATGCAGAAGATCAAGTGGGAGCTGGAGGATATCGCCCTGCGGTATCTGGCGCCGGATTCCTACAACGAGATTATGAATTACCTGAACGCCCACAAGGAACAGGACGAGGTGTTCATGCGCACCATTCAGGACAAAATCACCCGGCGCCTGTCCTCCGTGGGCATCCACAACAAGACCTATGGACGCATTAAGCACGTCTACTCCATCTACCGCAAGATGCAGTCTCAGGGCAAGACCATCGACGAGCTGTATGACATCTACGCCTTCCGGGTAATCGTGGATTCCATTCCCGACTGCTACAATGTGCTGGGCCATGTCCACGACCTGTTCAATCTGGTGCCCGGACGTTTCAAGGACTATATCTCCACCCCCAAGCCCAATATGTACCAGTCTCTGCACACCACCGTTATCGGCTCTCAGGGCATCCCCTTTGAGGTGCAGATTCGCACCTGGGAAATGCACGAAACCGCCGAATACGGCATCGCCGCCCACTGGAAGTACAAGCAGGGCACCGGCGCCGGCACGGAGAAGGACTTTGAATGGGTTCGCCGATTGCTGGAAACCCAGCAGGATTCCGACGCCGAGGAATTCGTGCAGGATATGAAGATCGATATGTTCGACGACGAGGTCTTCGTCTACACCCCCAAGGGCCGCATCGTCTCCCTGCCCGCCGGTTCCACCCCCATCGACTTTGCCTATGCCATCCACTCCGGCGTGGGCAACGCCATGATCGGCGCAAAGGTCAACAACCGCATCGCCAACATCGACACCAAGCTGCGCAACGGCGACATTGTGGAGGTGCTGACCTCCAAATCCGCCAAGGGCCCCAGCCGGGACTGGCTGACCATCTGCAAGTCCAATCAGGCCCGCACCAAGATCAAGCAGTGGTTCAAGAAGGAAAAGCGGGAGGAGAATATTCTCCACGGCCGGGCCTCCTTCGAGGCGGAAATGAAGCGGGTGGGCCTGCCGCTGACCGCCGTCGCCGATCCGGAGCTGGAACCCCACCTGCTGAAAAAGCTGGCCTTTGACAGCTGGGACGATATGTACGCCGCCATCGGCTACGGCGGCCTTACCGCCACCAAGGCCGTGGGCCGCATTCGGGACGATGTGAACAAGGCGGTGAAGGCCCAGGCCGCCGAGAAGCTGCCCGTCAGCCCCCTGCGGGTGCGCCCCGACTCCGACGCAGACCTTCTCAACCGCCACGCGGTCAACGGCGTCATCGTGGAGGACATCGACTCCTGCATGATTAAATTCGCCAAGTGCTGCACCCCCGTTCCCGGCGACGCCATCGTGGGCTTCATCACCAAGGGCTTCGGCGTCAGCATCCACCGGGCCGACTGCCCCAACGCCGCGAACCGGGACGACCCCCGGCAGGCCGCCCGCTGGGTGCGGGTGCGCTGGGCCACCCAGGAGGAGCAGCCCTTCGAGACCACGCTGGAGCTGGACTGCATCACGCGGGACGGTCTGGTGCTGGACGTGGCAACGGTGATGACCACCGCCCGGGTTCGGGTCAAGGAGCTGAACGCCAAGGACCTTCCCGGCGGACGCAGCACCATCATCATTCGCTTTGAGGTCAAAAATGTGGCGGAGCTGGATTCCATCCGCAAAAAACTGCTGAATATCCGGGATGTGACCAATTCCCGGAGAGGTCAGAATTAAGGAGGAATGGGTTATGACAGAAAAAATCAAAGCCTGCTGGAAGTCTCTGGATCGCAGAATTATCGTCAATCAGCGGGAGCTGGTGCTGGGACTGGCAGTCTGCACCCTTGCCGGCATTGTGACAGGTATCATGCTCAGCCCCAAAAAGAACGTCTGCATCGGCAGCAACAACGGCAGCAACAATTCCGGCAACGGCGTTGCGCTTCCGTCTGACGCAGACGAAGCAGAGGACGAGGAGTGACGCCATGCGAGCTGTACTCACAAGAGTCAAATCCGCCTCTGTCGCCATTGACGGCGAAATCGTCGGAAAAATCGGTCAGGGCTTTCTGATTCTGCTGGGGGTCGGCCCCAACGATACGGAAAAAGAATGCCGGTATCTGGCGGAAAAGGCTCTGGGACTGCGGGTTTTCGAGGACGAAAACGGAAAAATGAATCTGGGACTGGACGCTGTAAACGGCGAGGTGCTCATTGTCAGCCAGTTCACCCTTTACGGCAATTGCCGCAAGGGCCGCCGCCCCAGCTTCACCGACGCGGCAAATCCGGAGCTGGGTAGCGCTTTGTACGAAAAATTCCTGTCGGACTGCGCTGAGTTGGGCTATCCGCCCCAGCACGGACGGTTCGGCGCGGACATGAAGGTGGAATCCATCAACGATGGCCCAGTGACCCTGATTCTGGACACCGAGCAGCTGATGGACACGCCGAGAAGATAAGGAGAAACCCATGTTAAAGGTTCACGCCCTGACTTTGGGGGCCTATCAGGTCAGCTGCTACATCATCCACGACGAAAAAAGCCCTTTCTGCTGCGTCATCGACCCCGGCTATGAGGCGGATACCATTGTGGATAAGCTCAGCGAGCTGGGGCTGACGTTGGAAGCCATTTTGCTGACCCACGGGCATTTTGACCACGTGGGGGCTGTCCGGGATCTGGCGGCAGACACCGGCTGTCAGGTCTGGCTGTGCGCGGACGACTTGGCTCTGCCAACGAATCTCACCGCCGGGCCGCTCTACTACACGAATACCTACGCTGAAGGGACAGAGCTGCACTTTGCGGGGCTGGATATCTCTGTCCTGCAAACCCCGGGCCATACCCCCGGCTCCGTGTGTCTGCTGACGGAAAACACGCTGTTCTCCGGCGATACCCTGTTCGCGGGAAGCTGCGGACGCACCGATCTGCCCGGCGGCAGCTGGGAGCAGATGCGCGCCTCCCTGAAGCGGCTGTCTGAAATCGAAGCCAACCTGTGGGTGCTTCCCGGTCACGGAGAATCCACCATGCTGGAAAGTGAAAAGAAGTATAACCCTTATCTGCACTGACACTCTGTGGGCTTGCCCTGCCGCATACGAGGAACCGCTATGAACTTGACACTCATCGGTCATGACGACCGTTACGCCGTGGAGCAGCTGCAAATGGCGCTGTTCCCGGATAACCCGGAGGGCACGGCAGAATCCGCCCTCCATCGGGGAGGAACATACCTTACCGCCACCGCGAGAATCACCCTGAACGGGAAGACCGTCCACTCTTCCCGCCGCCTGAAAGCATCGGAGGAAACCGTGCGCTTACGCCGCCGGATTTTACAGCAAAGCTACTACCTTGCCGCCGTTCAGCTGCTGCCAAAGGTTCCGGCATGGGGCGCGCTGGCAGGTGTTCGGCCCACCAAAATCACCACAAAGCACCTTCTGGAGGGCGGCACGCCGAAATCCGCGGAAAAGCTCATGAAGGATGTATACTTTGTGACGGAGGATCGGCGGAAGCTGGCGGTAGACTGCTCGCTGTCCACCGTGAATGCCGTGAAGCGCATGGAGCCGGAGGATGTGTCTGTCTATGTAGGCATTCCCTTCTGCCCCACCCGGTGCACCTATTGCAGCTTTGTCAGCCGCACCATCGGCAAGAAAACCGAGCTTTTGGAGCCGTATCTCGCCGCATTGGAGCAGGAAATCCGGGTTACGGCAGAACTTATGGAAAAAAGCGGCAGGCATCTTCGCACCCTGTACATCGGCGGCGGTACGCCCACTACCCTGTCTACGCCCCAAATGATTCGGCTGCTGGACACTCTGCGTTCCTCCTTTAATTTTGACCGCTGCATCGAATTTACCGTGGAGGGCGGACGCCCGGACACACTGGACGCGGAAAAGCTCCGGGCCATTCGGGAGCACGGTGCCGACCGCATGAGCATCAACCCCCAGACCATGGAAGACCATGTGCTCCATGCCTGCGGACGGCCCCATAAAGCCGAGGATGTGCTTCGGGCCTACCGGGAAGCCGTTGACGCGGGCTTCGCCGCCATCAACATGGATTTGATTGCCGGACTGCCTCAGGATGATTTTGACGGCTTCCGCCGCTCTCTGGACGCGGTTGCCGGCCTGAATCCCGCCAACATCACCGTCCACACTCTGGCGCTGAAAAAAGGAGCGGATTTGTTCGAAAAACGGGAGGGCCTGTCCACGGCAGAGGAGGTGGCCCGGATGGTGGACTACGCCAATCTGACGCTGCGCAGTCTCGGCTACAAGCCCTACTACCTGTACCGGCAGAAATATATGTCCGGCAGCTTTGAAAACGTAGGCTGGAGCCGGGATGGCCTGGACTGCCTGTACAATATTTATATGATGGAGGAGCTGCACACCATCGTCTCTCTGGGCGGCGGCGGGATGAACAAGGTCAATCTGCCCGACGGCACCCTTCAGCGCTTCCATAACCCCAAATTCCCGGAACAGTACATCGAAATGATCGACTCCGTGCTTCAGCAGAAACAGGAACTGTTCCTGCTAATGCAAAATGATAAATGATGAATGCAGAATTGTTCCGTACAATTTGTCCTGCATTCTGCATTTTTTAGGAAAGGTTGTTATCTTTGGACACTTTAATCTCCAACGTCACCGCCGTGACCATGAATCCCCGGATGGAGGTCATTTTCGGTGCGTACATCGGCATCGACGGCGGCAAAATCGTCTCCATCAGCAAATCCGCCCCGGCCCAGCCGCCAAAAACCATCATTGACGGCACCGGCATGGTGGCGATTCCCGGTCTTGTGAACTGCCACACCCACCTGGCCACCGCCGGACTACGCAGTTACACCGATGATTTAGGCAACACGGAAGCCCTGCAGGCATTGCTCCAAAAGGAAGCCAAAATGGACTCCCGCAGTGCGAAATCCGCCGCGCTTCTCGCCATCGCCGAATGTCTGCGTTTTGGCGTGACCTCGGTTTCCGACCTGTACTATTACCCCAACGCCACCGCCGAGGCCGTGGCCCAGTCCGGCATCAAGGCCAATCTGGCCCTTTCCAGCTACCGCTTCATCGACCCCAACGAGGAATTCGATTTTGAAACCGACGAGCAGTGTCAGGAGCTTGTCCGGGTGGTTGACCGGTGGAACGGCTTTGACGAGGGGCGCATCAAAATCGACGCGGGCATCTACGCCGAGTACACCAGCAACTACCGTCTCTGGGAAGGGCTTGCCGGCTACGCCTTCGAGAAAGGCATCGGAATGCAGCTGCATCTGGCAGAGACAAAGGGCGAGGTGGAATCCTGTCTGGAGCGCACCGGCATGGGCCCCGGGGAGCTTCTGGACTGCCACAGGCTGTTCTGCGTCCCCACCACCGCCGCCAGCTGTACATATCTGGAGCCCCATGAGCGTAAACTGTTAGGGAAAAAGCACGTTACTGCCGTGGCGACTCCCGTTGCCGCCTACAAATCCGGGGAGGCTACCACCCCCATTCTGGAGTCCGTAAAGGCCGGCATGAATGTGGCGCTCGGCACCGGCGGCGCTATCGAGTGCGGCAACCTGGATCTGTTCGAGGTCATGCGCTTTGCCGCCATGGACGCCCGGAAGGAAAGCGGCGACAGCGCCACCCTTCCCGCTTCCGCCGCCCTGATGATGGCCACCGTCACCGGCGCGCAGGCCCAGGGCAGGAGCAAGGAATGCGGGATGCTGCAGGTGGGCATGGACGCGGACATTGTTCTCGTGGATTTCACCGCTCCCCACCTGATGCCCTGCCACAATGTGCTGAACGGCCTTCTGTGGTCCGCCAAGGGCGGCGATGTGGCCATGACCATGGTTCGGGGCAGAATTCTGTACCAGAACGGCACCTTCCCCACCATCGACTTAAAGGAAGTGGTGGAGGAACTGACCACCTACGCAATTCCCAAATTGTTTGAGGAAACCAAATAATCCGGTAAACAAGAATTGAATTGACAATTAACAATGAACAATTGACAATTGTGGTATCCCTTCGGGATGAATTAAAATAAACTACAAGCACGAAATACCAGTGGGTTTCCCAAAGGAACCTGCCAGTTATGACATTTTTTAATTGTCCCGCAGGGACTCCTAAATTGTCAACTGTCAATTGTCAACTAAAGAACAATTTATCTAATTAACAGTACCAGAAAGCGATACCGAGCAGTGCCCAATGGTGTAACATTGACCGCCAGTGTTCGTAACGCATTAGCCGCCCGCCTTGCGGGCCGCCCCGAAAGGACGTTTTTCATGTCTGACGCTCAGAAAAAACAGAATTTTCTCCACGGTACGGCCTTGCTTGCCATGGCAACCGCCATTGTCAAGGTCATCGGTGCCCTGTATAAGATTCCCCTGAACGCCATCATTGGCGAGCAGGGCTTCGGCTACTTCAACACCGCCTACGATATCTATAACGTGCTGCTGATGATCTCCACGGCGGGCCTGCCCGTTGCCATGAGCCGCATGATCTCCCAGGCCAGCTCTTTAAAGCACTACAATCAGGTGCGCCGCATTTATCACACCGCCAGAGGTATTTTCCTCGGCCTTGGCATAGCGGGCACCCTGCTGATGACCGTCTTCTGCCGGCAGCTGGCTCAGTTCCAGAACCAGCCCGACGCCTGGGCCGCCATTGGCTGTCTTGGCCCCTGCGTGCTGCTCATCTGCATTATGAGCACCTTCCGGGGCTTCTTCCAGGGCCAGAGCAACATGATCCCCACCTCCATCTCTCAGGTCATTGAGGCAGTGGTGAAGCTGATTGTGGGCATGATCGCCGCTCTGTTCCTGCTGAGAACCACCGGCAGCGTACCGCTGGCAGCGGGCGGCGCCATCTTGGGCGTCACCGCCAGCTGTCTGGTGTCCTCCATCTATCTGGGGCTGTGCTTCCGCAAGAGCTACGTCTTGCTGCCGGTGACCACCGAGGAGCCCCGTTCCTACTGGGACACCGCCAAGGGCCTGATGATGATTGCCGTGCCCATCACCGTCGGCTCCGCGATTTTGCAGTTCTTCACCATGATGGAGACCAAAATTTACATGGGCCAGCTGCTGAATCTGGGCTACACGCAAGGCGCCGCCGATACCATGCGGGGTATTTACGGCATGTGCCTGACCATCTTCAATATGCCCTGCGCCTTCATCACCCCCATCACCATCAGCATCATCCCCGCCATTACCGCCCAGCTGACCCTGTGCAATGACGTTGAGGCCAGAAATACCGAAGAATCCGCCGTGCGCATCACCGGCCTGATCTCCATGCCCTGTGCCTTTGGCCTGGCCCTGCTGGCCCGGCCCATCACCGCCCTGCTGGGCCGGTACTCCGGGGCCAATCTGGACCTTGCCACCCGGCTCATGTTCGTACTTGCCGTTGCTATCGCCTTCAATGCCGTGGTCATGGTCACCACCGCCATCATGCAGGCCCACGGGCACGCCGGCCGTCCCGTGACGAATATGCTCATCGGCGGCGTGCTGAATCTCATCGCCGTGTATATTCTCACCGGCAATCCCCACATTAACATTCTGGGTACTCCCATCGGCATTCTGGTGTGCTACGTTTCCATTGGCATTCTGAATCTCTACTCCCTGCACGCGCTGCTGGACAATCCCCCCGCCGTGCTGAAAAATTTGCTGCGTCCCTTCCTCGCGGCGGCAATCATGGGTGTAGCCGTATACGGCGTTTATCGGGGCCTAACTCTGCTGGGCCTGGGAAGCCGCCTGATGCTGTGCGCTCTGCCAGTGATCGTCGGCGTGTGCGTATACGCCTTCGCCGCCGTAAAGCTGAAAGCCATTACCCGGTCCGACTGCCTGCTTCTGCCCAAGGGAGCAAAAATCGCGAAGTTCCTCAAATTGTGAGGAATTCCGCAAAAATATCTTGCATTTTTCGGGAAGTTATGTTAAGCTAGTGACGATTTTTCCGTAGAAAAGAGGATTACCATTATGAATAAAACTGAATTGATCACTGCCTGTGCCGAGAGCACCGGCCTGTCCAAGAAGGATTCCGAGCGTGTTCTGAACGCCGCCATCGATGCCATTACCGCTGCTCTTGTGAAGGGTGAGAAGGTGCAGATTTCCGGCTTTGGTATTTTCGAGACCAAGGATCGGGAGGCCCGCATCGGCCGTAACCCCCACACCAAGGAAACCATCGAAATCCCCGCCACCCGGGTGCCCGGGTTTAAGGCCAGCAAGGCGCTGAAGGACAGCGTTGCGAAATAAGCCATGCGTCTGGACAAATTTCTGAAGGTTTCCCGGCTCATCAAGCGCCGCACCGTTGCCAACGAAGCCTGCGATAACGGGCGCATCAGCGTAAACGGCAGAGTAGTCAAGGCCAGCTACGATGTGAAGGTAGGCGACCGCATTGAAATCTCCATGGGCGCCCGCACGGTGGCTGTGGAGGTTCTGGAGGTTTCCGACAACGTCCGCAAGGACGACGCCGCCGGAATGTACAAGGAAATCTGACCCAAATCCCCGGGAGACTGTAGTCTCCCGGGTCATTTCCTTGAAGCAGCAGATTCCTTCCTCCCTGCCGAAGAATTTTCTTGACAGAATGCGGCATCAATGCTATAATGTTCTGCGTGGTGACGAGTTCACCGTGATATCTATGGGCCTTTAGCTCAGTTGGTCAGAGCCTCCGGCTCATAACCGGATAGTCCCGGGTTCGAGTCCCTGAAGGCCCACCAAGATGCTCAGGCCTTCGCCTTTCATATAATGTATAGGGGTATAGCTCAATTGGTAGAGCGGCGGTCTCCAAAACCGTAGGCTCAGGGTTCAAGTCCTTGTGCCCCTGCCAGTAAAAACACCGAGTTTCAGTACGAAACCCGGTGTTTTCTGAATTTTTGCGAACATTTTCAAAATCTCAAAAAATGGATTGTCCGTTATTTGTCCGTTACGCCTGTTTTTTCATGGGGTTCAGAAGGTTATCCATCATTTCGGCGGAGGCTGCGGCGGCACTCTGAATGGCATGGGCGTAAACCTTTGTCGTGGTATTGGCTGTGCTGTGGCCCAGTGTTCCCGCCACGGTAGTGGCCGCCACACCGTTTGCAATCTGCAAGGTGGCGTTTGTGTGCCGCAGGCTGTGAATATGAATCTGCGGAAGATCGGTTGTTTTGATGAAGCTGCCGAACCAGCTTGTCAGCGTATCCGGGTGCATGGGCGTTCCGTTCTGTGTGACAAATACCCGCCCGGATTCTTCCCACGACTGACCGATGCTCAGGAATGTTTTCTTCTGCCATGCACGGTACACCTTCAGGGACTGAATGGCGGTAGCCGGTGCTTTGATAACGCGGCGGCTGGATTTGGTTTTGGTGTCGGATGTGAACACGCCCATATCCGGGAGATACTGCAAAGACCGATGGATCGTGATTGTGTTATTGTCGAAATCAATGTCACTCCACACAAGGCCCATCAATTCACCCCGGCGCATACCTGTGAACAGCAACACCGTGACAGCGGTACGGTAATAGATCGGCTGCTCCTCCAGCAGCTCAAGAAGGTGAATCGCCTGCTTGTCATCCAGATATACCGCTTCGTTGGCTTCGGCTTTTGGAGGCTTGACCCGCTCCGCGGCATTGGCGGGGATGTACTGCCATTCCACGGCGGTTTGCAGGATGACGGAAATGAGCCGGTGATAGTGCAGGATCGTCTGCCCGGACAGCGGCTGAGGCTCCCCGGAGGGCTGGAACAGCTTGTCAAAGTCGATGTGCAAGGCATCGGCTATTTTTTGCGCCGTTTCTTCGGTGGCGGCGTTGCCGATGATGATAGAGCGGATTGTGGCGGTGCAGATACCGGAATCTTCGGCCAGCTTCGTTTGGGTGATCTTGTGCTCTTTGAGATATGCTTTCAGATCCATTTTCGCGGTGTAAGTGGACACCTTCCGAACCTGAGCAAGCTCCCGGTAAAAGGCGGTCAGATGGGTGGGCCGTAGGCGGTCAAGGTAGATGCTGCCAAGAGCGGGCTTTATCCGCTCCAACAGGCCACGGTAGCGGGTTACAGTTTTTGGGCGAAGCTGGGTTTCTGCGTAGTCCTTCATCCAGAGGTCGCAGAAATCCGCAAACTTGATCTTCTGCTCTGCGCTCTGGCCAGTCCGCACTTTTTCCTCAAACAGTCCCGCTTGGTGGCGGGCCTCCCGCTCTGCTTTCTTCTCGGACATTCCAGCCGGAATTTTCCATGTCATAGTCCGTTCGATTTGCCTGCCGGTCTGATCGTAACCGTCATAGCAGCGGATAAGGTAGGAATTGCCACGCTTTTTAATTGTTGCCATATTCATTCCTTTCTTTGCTTGCACCGATCCGCCGAATGTGGTATGATATCCGGGTAAATCGGTTTGAGTGGTTTCTGCTGGTTTACATCTCCGCCATCGTGGTTGCCGCCACGGTGGCGGTTTTTTGCATATGTTATACCTGCGTTCTTAATCAATCGTTGTCAACGACTTTCCCATCAGCATTCATATATACAAATCCACTTTGTTCTTCTTTGTAATATTTCTCACGCAATGCCAACTCCACTTCTTTTCCAATTTTCAAACACGCATATTCACACATTCCGTTAATATGCCAATGAGCCTCACCATCAACAACGTTCCACCAATCTAAATAGTTGCGTGATGTACCATTAAAGTGTTTCACCGAGTTCTGCCGCAACGCAATATAGAATTTAAGCACGTCTTTTCTAAACGCGATACTCAAGAAATCATCTAGGCAGTCAAGAAGCGGCATATTCCCGTTAATAGTTTCACCGTCTTCTGTTAAATGATTTATTTTACCTTTGGCCAAACTGTTCAACACACCCACAGTTTTTTCTGAGAGTCCAGTGTATTCAATGACCGACTGAGCTGTTACATCGGAAGTCTTTATATCAGACAACCCAAGCAGAAAGTCAGCCGAAACACCGTAATGCTCAGCCAGCTTTCTGATGATTCCGGCTCCTGGTTCTCGTTTATCATTCTCTATTTCAGATAATGTTGACTGCGGGATGCCGGTTGCATCGGACACTTCTTTGATTGTCTGCTTTTTGTGTTTGTTGAAATCTACGCGAGCGTCTTTAAGTCGTTCCCCAATTGTCAGCTTATATTTTCTCGTTTTTTCCTCAGAAACGCTAGCTTTTCCGATTTTTTCTTCCGACATTTGAACATTCCTCCTATTTCTGGAAACAGAATAATAAATTTCTTAAATCTGATTTCAGATTTATTTTCGAACATATGGCACAACATCAAAAATATGTTATACTGTAAACAGAAAGATGTTGTTGTTTATTCCGAATACAGAATACCACGGTTACGATCGGAAGTCAACAACAATTTTACTTGAAGGAGGACATATGTGTAATAAAGAAATTCGGGAAGCCGCCAAGCAAGCGGGTGTATGCCTCTGGCAAATTGCCGAACGTCTCGGAATGAATGACGGAAACTTTTCCCGGAAACTCCGCCGGGAACTATCAGAGAATGACAGGGCGCGGGTAATGGAGATCATTGCTGAACTATCAAAGGAGGCCAGCTCATGCCTACAATGGTAACGATGAACAAGGCGGCAGAACTTACAGGTGTACCGTATAGCGCAATTCGTCGATGGATAAAGAGTGGGCAATTTCCCTACTACGTTATGGTTGGCACAAAGTACCTTGTCAATCTTGAAAAGCTGGTGGAATTTTTGAACGCTCCCGCCACCGTGGCGGGCTAATCTCGGAGGTGCTACATATGACACAATGCGAAAAGATTCTCCGCCACATGGAAGAATACGGCAGTATCACCAGTCTGGAAGCGATGCAGGAATACCACATTCTGCGGCTCGCTTCCAGAATTACAGACCTCAAAAAGGCAGGCATTCCCATTCACCGGGACATGATCACCCAGAAAAACCGCTACGGCGAAACGGTCACATTTGCCCGGTATTCCATCTCTGGGAGGTGAGCGGTACGGCACGGAAGAAACAGGAAACGCTGGTACTGTTCCCGGAAGTCATGGCTATCACCCGGAAATTCTCAGATGAACAATTTGGTATTCTCATGCGTGCCGCTTTCTCGTATCGATTCGGCGGTGATGTGTATTCCGGGGATGATGCGGCGGTAGATGTGGCATTTCAGGCAGTTGCAAACCAGATTGACAGATACCAGGAGTATTGCAATACACTATCAAAGAATGCTAAGGTGAGCAAAGGTCAGCAAAATGCAGCAAATGACAGCAAAACGCCGCAAAGTGACACTCCTATCCAATCCATGTCCTATCCATATCCTATCCAGTCCTATGAGAGTAAGGCGGACAAGCCGCCCACCCGCCACCTGTTTTCCCCTCCAAGTGTGGATGATGTGCGGGCATACTGTGCGGAGAAGGGCTATCATGTTGACCCAGAGCGGTTTGTTGATCACTACACATCCAATGGTTGGATGGTGGGCAGAAGCAAGATGAAGGACTGGAGAGCGGCGGTGCGGAATTGGAACAGGAAGGATGAAAATGGACGTCTTTCCACCCCAATGCCGGATTACGGAGGTGAATTGAATTGCAGTCTTTGACTTTATTGGAACCGATTATCACGGCATCGGCAGCAGCAAACCCCATGAATCCGGGAGATTTCATGCAAGACGGCCTTTTGTACTGCGGAAAGTGCAAAACCGCGAAGCAATGCCGTGTACATATTTTAGGAAATGAGCGGGTTGTTTCATGTATGTGCCAGTGTGCAAAAGAAAAAGCGGAGGAAGAAGATACAGAGCGGCGCAAACAGGAAGATGCAGACAAGATCATGCGCCTGCGGAGTTCTGGGATTGCTTCACAGGCATACCGTGGCGCTCGTTTTGAAGCGGATGACGGGAAAAACCCGGAACCAATGCGCACTCTTCGCCGATATGCGGATAAATGGGACGATTTTTACCGTGAAAATATCGGTTTGCTGTTATATGGCGGAGTGGGAACGGGCAAGAGCTACGCCGCTGCGTGTCTTGCCAACTATCTGATTGAGCGTAAAATCCCGGTGTGCATGACAAACCTTTCCGGTATTCTGAACACCGTGGGCGGTTTTCAGCGGGAGGAACGCAATGCGTTCATTTCAGACCTCATGCAATATCCACTGCTGATTCTGGATGATTTCGGAATGGAACGGCAGACAGAATACGCCCTTGAGCAGATTTTCAACGTAGTTGATGCACGGTATCGTTCTGAAAAACCGCTGATCGTCACCACAAATCTTTCTGTTGCAGAACTGAAAAACCCAAAGTCACGCGACCATGCGCGAATTTATGACCGCATTTTGGAGATGTGCCAGCCGGTGAATTTCGGAAACAACGGGAGACGGGCAACTATTGCCAGCGAGAAAATGAAATTGGCGGCCCAGCTGCTAAAAGGATAATATTTGTTTCACTGGAACACAAAATGGAGGTTTATACATGAAAAAAGCATTTAATTACGAAATCGAAAAGGAATGCGGCGTTGTGAGCACTGCCGGTTCCCTGCCGCTGGAGCTGCATTTGATTTCTTTCAACGGCGCACCCGCAAAATACGACTTGCGGAAGTGGCGCGCCAAAGTGGATGGAACCCGCTCTATGCAAAAGGGCCTCACCATGACCCGGGAGGAGCTTCTGGATCTGCGGGCGTTCCTCAACGCTATGGAGGATATCTAATGGACGAGAGAATCACCCGAAAAAAGGCAATCCAGGAAAAATGTTTGGACTGTTCCGGCGGCATTCGCGCAGAGGTTCGCCGCTGTCCCGCTACCAACTGCCCGCTTTGGCGGTATCGTCTTGGCAACGAGAAGAAGGCCACAGAGCTGACGGATACAGACCCGGAATAATTTGGGGTTTCATAATTTTTCGGGGTGCCCTATTTCAAGGCACACCACCCATTTTTCCGCCACCGCAACCCTACCACAGGAGGACACACATGAGAACGACCATGACGACCAAGCCACGGAAATACCCGCCAAAGGACGAACGAGCCGACGATCTGAAGCACACCCTCATAGCCAGCATTTCTTACAAGCTGAACCGCATGGACATTGACCAACTCCGGGAAGTTCTGAACGCCGCCACTAAGGCGATTGAGCGGAAAAAGTAGCGCGGCAATTCTTTTTGCAGGCGCAGACCGTGCGCTGTGTGTATTAGTCCACCAAAACGGACATTTCAAAAAACAAGCGGTAGCGCACGATTTCCCGCCACAAATAATAAGACAGCACTTTATACCACCCCAGAAAAGAAAATTCAAAACAGGCCACCATGCGCATAGATTCCCACGGGAGAACGGATTCTAAATGGTATTTACCCGTAGAGGAATATACTGTGAACACTGTGAACAATGGGTAGAAAAGGGGGGGAGCAAGCAACCACAGAAGGAGGGATAGCATTGGTATCACCGGCTCAGAAATTCGCCACAGAGGAGTACAAGCGCAGGCACTACGATTTCACAGCGGTACGCTTACCAGCCGGACAGCGGCAGCGGCTTAAGGAGTACGCATACTCCACAGGGAGGTCTATGTCTGGCCTGATTATTCAGGCAGTCCGGGAGCTGCTGGAACGGGAGAAATGCACCTCCGTGGATATTTGATGCGCTACATGAGGCCGTAGGCGGCTTTCTGAGCGGAGAAAAAACGGGTGGTACACTTTCATTACCGCACACAGAAAAAATGGAAAACGCATAGGATAGTTGTGTTTTCATGCGTCAGAAAGGAAACTGGACTGCTGGCACAGTTGTAGCACCCAGAATATTTTTCTCCTGAATTATTTATTTGAGCCGGGAAATGCGAAAGCACCCCGGCTCTTTTTCCGCCACCCCCTATGTAGGTATTGGCGTAATTTATTCTGAAATTACATGTTTATTGCGGTAAAATGTAAAATATGGAAGCGTGTATGTTTCGTATATATCTATACATATAGAGAGCGACCCGCCCGTTTTTCCGCTATCCCCCGGTGGGGGGGTATCTTCAAGGGGAACGATTGATTGATTGATAGTACAGCACCGCCCCGCCGTCCTTTATTGGCCTGCCCTGCAGGGGGGGGCACCACCACATACATAACACAGACAGAACAGGAACAGCCGGGAACAACTGTTGAAAGCAGCTCCCGGCTGTGTGATGTATGAAATTGGGAGCATAGCCTACTCCGGCAGGGGAGTCACCGTAAACGGCTCTCTTGCCACGCCCATCAGCTCTGCTCCCAACGAAGTCCCGCAACCACAAATACAACTGGCCCCGATGCAACGCCCGAAGCGGAGTCTACAGTTACCACAAAAGCGGCTATGCAGTCCACCGATGCCAGTTATCTTTGTGCGCCCGCCGGTGCTTCTATCGATATTGTAATACCACGGATATGAAGTGTCAATGCTCCCGCCACCACGGCGGGACTTTTTATTCTGTGGCGGCGTTGTCGCGCTCCATGGTCTCGGATATGGCCCGATTAATAAAGGCGTTCAGGCTCTCGCCCTTGGCCTCTGCGTGGGCCTTAATTGTCTCCTTCTGCCCCTTGGGAATTCTGGCTTTCAGTTCGTCGTAATTCTCCTTCATGTATTTAGAAACCGCTTTTTGCTGCGCTTTCGATACCGGCATACATACACCCCTTTCTCTTTTGTTTATAATATACCACAAAATAATATCGGGTACAATATAGAAAATACACATATCGGGGACGATAAATTTGTGCAATATCCCACCTTGATATATCGTGCCCGATAGATTATAATGAAGCCATGAACAGGAGATAACAGAGGCCACCCGGTAAGCGACTCCGATATGAAACGCTACAACATGGGTGAACAAATTTAAGGAGGCACACACAATGGGCATGAACGAACTGGAAGCCAAGGTTGCAGAACTGCGAGAGCTGCGCCGCATGGCTG
>CAMFBN010000001.1 GCA_945948535.1 uncultured Clostridia bacterium | reverse complement strand
CGGCTCCAACCAGTATGTGGGCAACTGGCCCGGGGTCACGGTGGAGAAGAAGGAGAGCACTCTGAAGGGCCACCCGGAGGTGGTGATTCAGGACCTGCCGGGCATCTACTCCCTGTCCCCCTACTCCCCGGAGGAACTGGTGACCCGCACCTATCTGGTGGAGGATCACCCGGACGCCATTCTGAACATCGTGGACGGCACCAACATCGAGCGCAACCTCTACCTTTCCACCCAGCTGATGGATTTGGGCCATCCAGTGGTGCTGGCGGTGAACATGATCGATCTGGTGCGGAAAAACGGCGATACCATCGATCTTCAAAAGCTGGGCAAGGCGCTGGGCTGTCCCTGCATCGAGATCAGCGCTCTGAAAGGGGAGGGGTGCCTCGCGGCGGCGGAACAGGCGGTGGCGCTGGCGAAAAACCACACCCACGGCGACCGGCCCCATGTGTTCGGCGGCAGCGTGGAGCACGCCCTGGCCCACATCGAGGAATCCATCGAGGGCCGGGTGAAGGAAAACTACCTGCGCTGGTACGCCATCAAGCTCTTTGAACGGGACGAGATGGTGCGAAAGGAGCTGGCCCTGCCGGAAAACCTGATGGCCCATCTGGAAAAGCACATTGCCGACTGCGAGAAGGAGCTGGAGGACGACGCGGAATCCATCATCGCCGACCAGCGGTATACTTACATTGAATCCGTCATCCGCAAAGCGGTACAGAAAAAAGCCCCCAAGCATGCCTTGTCCCTGTCCGACCGGATTGACCGTATCGTCACCGACCGGGTGCTGGCCCTGCCGATTTTTGCCTTGGTGATGTTCACAATGTATGCCATCGCCATGGGCAGCTTTCCCTTTTCCATCGGCACCATCGGCACGGACTGGGCCAACGATGTCCTCTTCGGCGAGTGGATTCCGGGGCTTCTGGATTCTGTATTGACGGCGCTGGGGGTCAGCGGCTGGCTGTACGGGCTGGTAATGGACGGAATTTTAGCAGGCGTGGGCGCGGTGCTGGGCTTTGTGCCCCAGATTCTGGTGCTGTCGCTGCTGCTGTCCATTCTGGAGGACGTGGGCTATATGTCCCGGGTGGCCTTCATTATGGACCGGCTTCTGCGGAAATTCGGCCTGTCCGGCAAATCCATCATCCCCATGCTGGTGGCCACCGGCTGCGGCGTGCCAGGCATTCTGGCATCCCGCACCATCGAGCAGGAAAATGACCGGAAAATCACCGTTATGACCACGGGCTTCATCCCCTGCGGCGCGAAAATGCCCATCATCGGCCTGTTTGCCGGGGCGGTGTTCGGCAATTCCCCGCTGGTGGCGGTATCCGCCTTCTTCATCGGCATTGGGGCGGTGGTGATTTCCGGCGTGATTCTCAAAAAGTTCAAGACCTTTGCCGGAAAGCCCGCCCCCTTCGTCATGGAGCTGCCCGCCTACCATCTGCCCTCTGCCCGGAATGTGCTGCGGGCCACCTGGGATCGGGGGATGGATTTCGTGAAGCGGGCCACTACCATCGTCCTGCTCAGTTCCATCGTGCTGTGGTTCCTCAAGGGCTACGGTTTTGCGGGCGGCGCCTTCGGGGCAGTGGAGGACAGTAACCTCTCGCTGCTGGCTTCCATCGGCAGGCTGTTCTCCTGGATTTTCTATCCCCTTGGCTGGACGGGGGACATGGCCTGGAAAGCAACCGTTGCCACGGCTACCGGCCTGATCGCCAAGGAACAGGTGGTCATGACCTTCGGCACCCTGTACCACTACGCCGGGGACCTGAGCGAAACCGGCAGCGAAATCTGGCAGCTGATCGCCGCGGATTTTGGCCCCGTCCGGGCTTACAGCTTCATGATCTTTAACCTTCTGTGCGCCCCCTGCTTTGCCGCCATCGGCGCCATCCGCCGGGAAATGGGAAATCGGAAGTGGACGCTGATTACCGTGGGCTATATGTGCGGCTTTGCCTATGTGATTTCCCTCATCGTCTATCAGCTGGCAGGCCTGCTGACGGGGGAGGCCAGCTTCGGCGTAATGACCATTGCCGCGCTGGCGGCGCTGGCAGGCCTTGGCTACCTGGTGTTCAGAAGAAACAAATATGCGGATATCAGCGTCCGCGTTGGCGTATAAGGAGGGACTATGGGGGATATCATCGTATTGGCGGTTCTTATGGCTGCGGCTGGTCTGGCCGTTGCCAAACTGCGAAAGGACAAGAAAAAAGGCGGCTGCTGCGGCAATTGCAGCGGCTGCACCGGATGCTGCTCCAGACGGCAGTAATCGCACCGGGCTTCGTGAATGCGAAGCCCGGTTTCTTCCCAATTTATCTCCGGCAGAGTGGGAAGTGGGGTTGACAAATGTACACGGGTAGCGTACAATAGGCCCATTACGGCTGAGGTCGCGGAAGCCATCAGTACCGGTTCGGTCCGGCAATTGCCGAATCGCGGAAAGGGACTTTCGCCGAAGGGAGCGCCTGATGCCACGCTGGCGCTTTCTGGGGCCGCGCAGAATATGCGCGGAACTGTCATCCAATGGATGTTGCGCTGCCGGGATGAACACAAACGTGTATCCCTGTGCGCACGCACAGGGATTTCATTTTAGAAAGAGGTAGAGCTATGAAAAAGACACCGTTTCTGACACTGGAAAAGGCGAAGGAGATTATCGCGGAGATTCCCACGCCCTTCCACATCTACGACGAGGCTGGCATTCGGGCCAACGCCCGGGCGCTGAAAAAGGCGTTTTCCTGGAACAAGGGCTACCGGGAGTATTTTGCCGTGAAGGCCACGCCCAACCCCTATATCCTCCAGATTCTGAAGGAGGAGGGCTGCGGCTGCGACTGCGCCTCCTATGCTGAGCTTTTGCTTGCCCAGGCCGTTGGCTGCACGGGCCACGACGTGATGTTCTCCTCCAACGTGACCCCGGAAAAGGATATGCGCAAGGCCTATGAAATGGGGGTCTACATCAACCTGGACGACGCGACCCATGTGGATTTTCTGGCAAGAATCGCGAACGGCAAGGTGCCGGAGACGGTGTGCCTGCGCTATAATCCCGGCGGTTCCTTCTCGCTGGGCAATACCATCATGGATATGCCCCGGGATGCCAAGTACGGCATGACCGAGGATCAGATGGCGGGGGCCATTCGGCGGCTGATGAAGATGGGCACCAAGCACTTCGGCATCCACGCCTTCCTCGCTTCCAACACCACCCAGAACGGCTATTACCCCGAGCTTGCCAGCCAGCTGTTCCGGCTGGCCGTCCGGCTGAGAAACGCCACCGGCTGCCACTTCTCCTTTGTCAACCTGTCCGGCGGCGTGGGCGTGGACTACCGCCCCGAGCAGCCCGCCAGCGACATCGCTTTCATCGGGGAAGGCGTCCGTCAGCAGTATGAGGAGATTCTGACCCCCCAGGGCATGGACGATATCGCCATCTTTACCGAGCTGGGCCGGTTCATGCTGGCGCCCTACGGGCACCTGATTTCCACCGTGCTGCACCAGAAGCACATCTATCGGGAGTACGTCGGTCTGGATGCCTGCGCCGCCAACCTGATGCGCCCCGCCATGTACGGCGCGTACCACCACATTACGGTGCTGGGTAAGGAGGACGCCGTTCTGGATCATGTGTACGATGTGACCGGCGGTCTGTGCGAGAACAACGACAAGTTTGCTATCGAGCGGAGTCTGCCGGAAATCGAAATCGGCGACATTGTGTGCATTCACGACACCGGCGCCCACGGTTTTTCCATGGGCTACAACTACAACGGCAAGCTGCGCTCCGCCGAGGTTCTCCTCAAGCCGGACGGCGGCTGGAAGCTGATCCGCCGGGCGGAGACCGTTCAGGACTATTTCGCCACTTTTGACTGCACGGAGTTTACTTTCACGGAATAATTGTGCAAGCTGCATAAAAGCACCGAAATATTTTTGACGTACAGCAGACAAAATAACGATAAAAATTCATACTTTTCCTTGCGGGTTGTGCTATAATATTCATGACTGGAGGGGCACGAAGGCCCCTTCACTGGGACCGTAAAGGAGTTGGCGATGAACAATATCTTATTTTTTCTGACACCGAAAGCGATGTGCGCGTATCTGCACGATGATTTCACCATTCGACAGGCTTTGGAAAAGATGGAGGCCTCCGGCTATGCCGCGCTGCCCATTCTGAACCGCCGGGGCGAGTACCGGGGCACCCTGACCGAGGGGGATCTATTGTGGGCGCTGAAAAATATGTGTTATATGGATATGCGGCAGGCGGAAGCCCGGCGGATTATGGAGATTTCCCGCCGGAAGGACAACGTTCCCGTCCGCATCACTGCATCCATGCACGACCTGATCGACCGGGCGTCCAACCAGAATTTTGTTCCCGTGGTGGATGACTACGGCGCGTTTATTGGCCTGATTACCCGCAAGGCCATCATCCAGTATTGCCGCGACCAGCTGTTTCCGGAGGACTGAGCTACATACGAAACCTCCCGCTTTCCAAACCCGGAAAGCGGGAGGTTATATTGTATTGTGCTTATCGGTTTTACTCAGCCAAAGGAGAATTTAATTGACAATTGACAATGAACAATTGACAATTGTGGTATCCCTTCGGGATGAATTAAAATAAACTACAAGCACGAAATACCAGTGGGTTTCCCAAAGGAACCTGCCATTTATGACATTTTTTAATTGTCCCGTAGGGACTCCTTAATTGTCAACTGTCAATTGTCAACTAAAGCAGAATGTAGCTGAGTAATAAGCACATATTGTATTATGGCTTCAAATACTGTTCCCAGCGGAAGATGACCGTGGATTTTTTCAGCCCGTAGGCCTCCCGGATGGCCTTTGACAGGCAGGAAAGCTTGGCCTGCATCACAGGGGAGCGGAACAGATCTTCATTGCCACTCTGCATGGCGCATTCCATAATCCGTGCCCGGTCCTCCTTGGGAAAGCTCATGGAGTAGGTATCGATGAAGGAGCGGGTGTTCGGCTGCAAGTATTCCTCGGCATGGCGCTCCCGGTTGGCGGCGTAGTCCAGATCATAGATAAATCCGGCGGGATTCAGAGCGTCCCAGCGGTCGAAAGCGGCGCTGTCGGTGAGCAGCCGGGTTTCCATAACATGGTACAGCTCGTGGTACAGCGCCCGCTCCGCGTATCGTCCCACGGCGATGGTAATGTAGGCGCTGCTGCCGTGATAGAACTGAACGCCGGTAGCGGTTTCCAGACTGCCGGATTCCGGGGAGCCTTGAATGCTTCGCACCAGACAGATGGTCAGGTCGGAAAAATGCTCCTTGATTCCTGCGAGAATTTCCGGCGGGTAGTAGGAAAGCCGCCGGTCAAGCTCCTGCAGCTCCCGGGAAAGCACTGGGGCCAGATATTCGGGCTGGAACTCATAATCCCAAGGCTTTACAGCCAACGGTTCCTGCCAGACCAGTACCTGAATTCCGTATTTTTCGCCCAACCGGGCCGCATCTGCCTGACACTGGGCCAGTCCGGCGGAATCCGGGGCATCCTCGGTGAAACGTTTGCCCACATAGCAGCGTGTGTCACCGGTGCGGCTGGCCTCGGCGTACAAATCCCAGCGGCAGATCAGGCCGTCGCCCTCCCGATCCCGCAGCAGCAGGTAGACCGCGTCCGCTTCGCAGGCGGTGATGGAAACAAAATCATACCCTTCCGAAAGCGTCAGGCTTGCGCACCGAAGCCCCGTATCCAGCTCATAGCAGTTGATCACCGTGGCCTCCTCGCGGGAGACCGCAACGACCCGCCGCTGGCTGTTCAGATAATAGCAGCTTGCGTAAATATCCCCGGGGGTCAGAAGCTGTGCGGTGCCGCCGGATTGACCGAACAGCTGAAGCTGGACGGGGCCATCCGGGACGGAGGCATAGTAGCCGCTGCCCTGCGTCGCCAGCGTTACATCCCCGGGAACCTCCCTCAGCAGGCGTCCGTTGTCAGCGGCGAGAAAGAGCGTGCTGTCCTTGCCATCCTGGGTAATGCGGCATTGCAGAATTGTGTCCTCCTGATGCAGCCCCGTCAGCGCCTGGGCTTCGTAGGAAAGCTCCTTGACACAGCGCCGGATGCCGGTTTCCAAATCCCAAGCCCGGATGGCGGTAGGGGTGCAGTAGTACAGGGTGGAGCGGTTGGAGGAGAGAATGGGGGAGCCGACCAGCCCCTCCGGGGCGGCAATGCGGCTCACATCCGTAAGCCGGTCGCTGAGAATCACGGTTTCCCTGCGTATCGGGTCAAAGTAGGACAGGGCGTCCGTTCCGACCCGCACCGAGGGGTCATTTTCGTCCAGGCGGAAGGAAAGCGCTGCCGTGGCGCTGACCACCAGATCCTCGCCGGTCAGCAGCGCCAGCGTTGTGGTTTCGCTGCCGCAAAAAGCGATCAGGCTGTTGCCCATTGCCAGGATTCCTTCTGCCTGCCGCCGCAGCGGAAAAATGCGCAGCGCGCCGGGGGCGGACTGTTCCAGCGGGTGCTCCGGCACGTACAGCCGCATGGGCTCTTCTTCGGCGGGAACCGTATGAACAGTGGCAGGGACGGTGGTCTCCGGGACAGCTTGCGCTGCGCAGCCGCCCAGAAGCAGGCAGGTCAGAATCAGGCAGAGGGCTTTTTTCATGTCTATTGTCTCCTTGCGAGGGTGTAGTCGTCGCCCTGCCGGTAGTAGGGGCAGTGCTGGTTTCGGGAGGTCATGATGTGATAGACCTCATCCTCGTCCAGATCCATCATGCAGTAGTACTCCTCGTATTCCTCATCATAATCATAATACCAGCAGCTGTCGCATTCCGTCGAATCCATGTCAGTCCTCCAAAATTTTTACGGAAAAATTGCCGTTTTCGTAGACAAGGCAGCTGTGACTGCCATCCTTGGGGATGGACACGCTGCCGGGATTCAGGCAGCGGATGCCGCCGCGCACTTCGTCCATTTTGACGTGGGTGTGTCCGAACAGGAAGACGGAGCCTTCCGGCAGGGGCGGCAGCTTGTCCGGGTTTGCGTGGTGCCCGTGGGTCAGGTAGAAGGTTTTTCCGTCCAGCAGCAGTTCGGAGAACTCCGCCATACAGGGGAAGGGGAGCACCATCTGATCCACCTCCGCCTCACAGTTGCCCCGGACGGCGATGATGCTGTCCTTCCAATCGGACAGCATGGGGATCACCTGCTTGGGGGCGTAGTCCCGGGGCAGGTCGTTCCGGGGGCCGTGGTAGAGCAGGTCGCCCAGCAGAATCAGCCTGTCCGGCTGTTCCAGGTCAACAAGTTCCATCAGCTTGCCGCACCAGAAGGCAGAGCCGTGGATATCGGACGCAATGACAAGTTTCATACAGATACCTCCAAAAAACAGCGGGGTAAAACCCCGCTGATTATAAGTGTTCCAAATAGGTTTTGACATCAAAGGGCCGCAGCTTTTCATCCTTGCGCAGATACAGCGGATGATGGGGGTGCCCTTTTTTGGTGATGGCCCCGGCACAGTACCAGCTGGCGCCGAATTCTTCCCCCGCATGAACCAAATCCCGAACGCAGTCGGGTAGATACTTCCGCTTTTCAATAATGGCACCCCACGCCGCCCAGACGGCAGGGTGCTCGGAAATGGAGAGAATATAGCGGAAAGCTGTTAAGTTTTCCCGGTGCAGGGCAGGATTATAGACCTTCTCCATATCGTCCGGGGAGGTGGCCCGCTGGGCGTAGACGTTGAACATGAGAAAGCTGTCGTATCCGTTGCCGAGGGCAATCCGCTCCACGGATTTGAGGGTGTTGTCCAGCGCGTCGGGCTTTGCGGTAGAGGGGTTGATGCCGATGCAGATCAGGGGATGTTTCCCCCGGGTGCCCAGCAGATACCGGTATTCCGAGTAGAAATTGGGCGCGTAAAGCCACTTTTCGATGTCATAGT
Source organism: uncultured Clostridia bacterium (assembly GCA_945948535.1). GTDB lineage: Bacteria > Bacillota > Clostridia > Oscillospirales > Oscillospiraceae > Faecousia. The sequence goes on along the minus strand of CAMFBN010000001.1, from coordinate 155,455 downwards.
CCGGTGAGGGGGTGTTGGCGGCCTCCAGCGCCTGCCGGAAGGTCAGAAGGGTCAGTTCCGTGGTGGCGACGGTAGGTACATGGGCCATTTAGATATCCTCCACCGTGGGGAACCACAGGCTCTGGCTGGGGTCGTGGAAATCACAGCTCCGGGGGTCCCGGCCGGTTTGCAGGCACCAGGCGGCAAAAGCGGTGTCCAGGAAGGGATAGACCCCGTCCATGGTGGATTGCAGGCTGACGGTATTGCCGTCTGCCATGTGCAGCTCAATAATGACGTTGCCGCCCTGCACCATGTACAGCTTCTGGCCCTTGATATCGGAAAAACGGTATGTAACCTCCTTCTTCCCAAACCGGGACAGCAGGAAGGTTTCCCCGTCGTAGAACACGCCGAAGCTCAGGTAGTATACCGCTAGCGCCGCCCCCATGAGCAGGACGACGATGCCTCCCCACAGCAACACCGGGCCGTCGGCAATGCCCACGCAGACCGCCATAATACCCAGAACGGACAGAATCACGCCGAACAGGCCGTAGCGCTTGTTTGCGCGGACAGCCATACCGGAGCGGTGCTGGGCCTTGTTGCGAAATAGTTTGGCAAAGGCCTTGTCCACCGCGAAGCACAGGCCGAAGACCGCGGCGGCAATGAGTAAAATCAGGAAAAATGTCATGACTGCTCCTTCTTATGCCCACAATACGGTGTCCACGGGGATGTCGTGTTCCTCTGTGTCCAGCTTGGGCAGCATCTGAAACTCATAGCACAGGGCTAACGTAGGATGGTTTGGCTCTGCGGCGAGGAATTTGTCGTAGAAGCCGCCGCCGTAGCCGATGCGGTGGCCCTGAGGGTCGAAAGCCAGACCGGGCATCAGCACCAGCGCGGTTTTATCGTCGGCTACCGGCCCGTCAGCAATGGGTTCGGGAATCCCGGCGTAGCCCTTTTCGACTTTCGTCAGGTCGTCCAGATAGAGAAATTTCATTTCCTCGCCGTAGACCTTAGGCACGGCGACCCGCTTGCCGTCCTTCAGGGCCTGCTCCAGCATGGGCACAGTGCGCACCTCCTGATTGTAGGGCAGGTACCCGTAGATGGTTTTTGCGGCCTTGTAGGCTTCACTTTGGACGAACAGCTGGCCCAATTTTTCGCTGCGCGCGACGATTTCTGCCTCGGTCATGGCGCGCTTGCGCTCCCGGATGGTTCTGCGCAGTTCTTTTTTATCCATTGGTATTCTCCTTTTTCGCGTCGCTGCTCCGGAACATCCGGAACCAGAGGAAGATGGCAATCTGCCCGGGAATGCCCAGCAGGAAAATCTTCCAGAAATAGATACCCATGACGGCTTTCAGGGTGGCGTAAATACTCAGCAGGCTGCCCCATACGATAATGCTGATCAGCGCCTTGTTCCAGCGGAAGTCGTGCCACGCCGAGCGCAGGCTCAGCAGGACGATGGCGTTGGCGGGAATGGCGTAGAAAAACAGCAGACAGCTGTATCTCTCCAGAAAATCGAAGGAGGACAGCACCACAAAGGCAAACAGCGCCACAAACCACACCAGCGTGGAGGAAAGGGCGAGAATGATATTCTTGTTGGCCTTTCGCTTGAGGGCCTTCTCGGAGACCTGGGTCATGGCCTTTTCCAGCGTGCCGGGGTTGCCGGGCAGGGCGTCGGGGTCCACCAAAAGGTCGTTCACGGTGATCTCGAACTGGGAAGCCAGCTGCATGAGGGTCAGCACATCCGGCACGGACTCGCCCCGTTCCCATTTGGAAACGGCTTTGTCAGAATAATTCAGTTTTTCCGCAAGCCCGGCTTGCGTCAGGCCCGCCTGTTTACGGTAGGCGGCGATATTCGCACCGATCTGATATTTCAGCTTCTCGTCGTCCATGGTGTCCCTCCAAATCGTAATCACACATAGTCTACCACAAAACAGAGGGGTTTGCAACATGAAAAGCGCTGCACACGCGGTGCGGCGCTTTTATGATATCTTGTATAAGGTTAATACAGCTGGAATACGGGGTCATTGCATTCCGGAGCCAGCTCGGATAGAAAAGCCTTGGTTTTTTCACTTTCGTCAAAAAAGATAATGTAGTCAATACTGTATGGAAGACCTTCCAGGTTCAGCGTATCCTCCGTTTGTGTGACCAGCTGCAGGGGCCGAAGCAGATACTGTGCCATGTAAGTCAGATAACCCTGGTTTTCCGGTAGGGTTACAAGTACGATTTCCATGTTCTCCGGGATGTTATAATCAGCGATCAGACAGTCAAACTTTCTTCGCATGGAACCATCCAACTGCTGCCTGTGCAGAATGGAGAAATCGGGGGATAGAACAAAAAGGGACACAAGAAGTGGGCAAAGCGCCAAACAAACAGAAAGTATTTTTTTGCGGGGGGGGGAGTGAGATAGCTGAGGATAGAGATCCGTGATGCCTATCAGCATTACTCCTGTAATAAAAGTGACGATGCTCTGATGATATCTGTCATAAGAAGCCAGCCGCAGGGCTTCCAAACGAGTCATGGAGAATAAATACATTCCCGCTGTACCGATTTGGTATAGGAGGTAAGATATCAGAGCGAACAAAATAAGCGTTTTATATTCTCGACTGGCTTCAACTGGAACAGATTTCACTGTGACAAACCAAAGAAGGAAACCGGCAAGCAGCAGGTACAGTGCGTGATTTGAAGGCGAAAATGTCTTTTGGCAAACCGCTTTCAAAATCAAAAGAATATCAGAGTTACTCAAGATTCCAAAATGATTACGGTAGAAGGAGATAGACATGGAATGAGGGGAATTCATTTCACCGGGAAAAACCAGACGCACATGCGCCCGCCACAATATCAGAGCTGCAATCGGAACGGCCAGAAGAATGAGCCAGTTATTTGTGTCAATGTGCTCCTGGCGGTGCGTGAACCCGATGTATCCATAAAGCAGAATAACGAAGAGCAAGCCACTGTTCTTTATATTCAGCAAGAAAACAGCATAGGGAAGAAAATACCAGAACAAATCGTTAAAATTGCGTTTATTATAATAAATGCAGAAAGCGGCTGCTCCTAATGCGGTGATTGGAAGCAAATTGTCCACAAGAAGGTCAAAGAAGCTGTTATTGCTGCACAAAAGGCAGATACAGCAAAGCGCAGTGATCACAGAAATGATATGACTTTTGGCAAAGGCGAAAAGGCTTACTATCATACCAGCCATCAGGATTGCCTGAGCATACATTAGCAGCCATTCTGAGGAGGCACCAACAATTTCGCAGAAATAGTAAATGAAACAGGCACTTCCGAGAGGATAAGAGGTGAATAAGATATAAGGATCTTGTAAAATAGGGAAACGATGATTCTCAATCAGTAAGCGTGCTGCTACAGCCCAGTGGGTGAAGTTGTCATAGTGGACGAACTCACTGCCGTACAGAAGAAACGGAAAGAGAACAGCAAGCAGCAGGAAGAAAACAGTGCCCGCGCACAGAATGCTGTTGACTCTCTGCTTTTGCTTTATGGAATAACCAGTCAGGAACAGCCCCCCAAAGAACAGAACCCAAGCCGTAATCCGCAGCAGATTCAGAATTCCTGCGAGAACCAGAATACTGCTGATTCCGCTAAACAGTAGTCCAACACTGAATTCTGTGCGGACAGATTTTCGCAGATATTGAACATACCCGTAGCTGGACAGAAAAAACAGGAGTATCCGTGCCAATACGATTATTTTGACCATTTCCAAATCACCGGCCTCTGGTGTTATTTATCATAGTACAATGTATTTTTCGGAAATGCAACCTAAAACCGCCCGGTTTTTACCGGACGGCAATGGGATTGGAATTAAACGGTATGCCCCTTCCGGCGGATGACCTCCACCACGGAATCAACATAGGCTTCACAGATATCCTTGCTTTCGGCCTCCACCATGACCCGGATGACCGGCTCGGTGCCGGACTCCCGGACAAGAATCCGGCCGGTGTCGCCCAGCTTGGCGGCGACCTCGGATACGGCGGCCTGCACATCGGGGTCGGCCTGAGCCGCCGCCTTGTCGGCAACGCGGACGTTCTTCAGCACCTGAGGATAGAAGGTGAAGCCTTCGCACAGCTGGCTCAGGGTCTTCTTCTTCGCCAGCATGACCTCCATGATCTTCAGACTGGTGAGAATGCCGTCGCCGGTGGAGGCGTACTTGGAGAAGATGATGTGGCCGCTCTGCTCACCGCCGATGCGGCAGCCGTTAGCCATCATGTACTCATAGACGTACTTGTCGCCCACCTTGGTCTTGGCGTAGTCGATGCCCAGCTCGTCAAAGGCCTTGTACAGGCCAAAGTTACTCATGACCGTAGTGACCACGGTGTTCATCAGGAGCTTCCCCCGCTCCTTCATGTACTTGCCGTAGATGTACAGAATGTGGTCGCCGGTGACAACGTTGCCATTTTCGTCTACGCACAGGCAGCGGTCGGCGTCGCCGTCGTAGGCAAAGCCCACATCCAGACCGTGCTCCACCACGTACCTTTGCAGGCCCTCAATGTGGGTAGAACCGGCGTTCATGTTGATGTTGTAGCCGTCAGGCTCGGCGTTAATCACATAGGTCTTGGCGCCCAACGCGTCAAAGACGGACTTGGCGATGTTCCAGGAGGAGCCGTTGGCGCAGTCCAGACCCACCTTCATGCCCTTGAAGGAGTAGATGCCCAGAGAAATCAGGTAGCCGATGTAGCGGTTCCGGCCTGCCACATGGTCTACGGTGCGGCCGATCTGGTCCCGCTTGGCAAGGGGCAGTTCGTCCCAGTGCTTGCCGAAGGCTTCCAGATGTCCGTCCAGATATGCCTCCACCAGTTCGATGACGCTTTCGTCCATCTTCTCGCCGTAGCTGTTGATGAGCTTGATGCCGTTGTCGTAGTAGGGGTTGTGGCTGGCGGAGATCATGATGCCGCAGTCGAAGCTCTCCGTCCGGGCGACGTAGGCCACCGAGGGGGTGGTGGTAACGTGCAGCAGGTAGGCATCCGCGCCGGAGGCCACCAGGCCGCCCACCAGAGAGTATTCGAACATATAGCTGGAACGGCGGGTGTCCTTGCCGATGACGATGCGGGCAGGGCCGTCGCTGCCGCCGCGGCGCTTCAGCTGGGTGTAGTACCAGCCCAGAAAGCGGCCTACCTTGTAGGCGTGGTCAGCGGTCAGATTGCAGTTGGCTTCCCCCCGGAAGCCGTCGGTTCCAAAATATTTACCCATAAATGAGGGCTCCTTTCAAAATTCAGAGGACACGTTTACTTGATTATCGGCTTAACGCAGCGAAAGGAGAATTAATTGACAATTGACAATGAACAATTGACAATTGTGGTATCCCTTCGGGATGAATTAAAATCCGAATATCAACGCAATACATTTTTTTGAATCGTCCCGCAGGGACACAATCATTGTCAACTGTCAATTGTCAATTGTCAACTAAAGAACAATGTGGCTGAGTAAAGCCTATGAGCACATTACTCTTTACAGACTACCACGCCGCCGGTTTTCCAGATGCTGTTCTCCGGAACCACACCCCGGACACAGGAGGTGGGGTAGATGTTGGTGTGGCGTCCAATGACGGTACCGGGATTGAGAACGCTGTTGCAGCCCACTTCCACGAAATCGCCCAGCATGGCGCCGAACTTTTTCAGGCCTGTCTCGATCTGCTCGCTGCCGTCCTTGACCACCACCAGCGTCTTGTCGGACTTGACGTTGGAGGTTAAACTGCCTGCGCCCATGTGGGACTTGTAGCCCAGGATGCTGTCGCCTACGTAGTTGTAGTGGGGGACCTGTACGTTGTCAAACAGGATCACATTTTTCAGCTCCACGGAGTTTCCCACCACACAATTCGCGCCTACCAGCGCGCTGCCGCGGATAAAGGCGCAGTGGCGCACCTCCGTGCCGGGGCCGATGATGCAGGGCGCGCCCAGAAACGCGGTGGGCGCCACCGTGGCAGTCTCGTGAACCCAGACAGTGGGGGACACTTCCCGGTAGCCTTCGCCCAGCTGGGGGCCAAGGGAGAGAATCAGAGCTTTGATGCCGCCCAGCGCCTGCCAGGGATACTCAAATCCGGAAAGGTACTGCCCGGCAATGGAGTGGGTCAAATCATACAGCTGGTTAACTTTCAACATAGAATTACCTCCTTCGGCACGATGCCGACGGCAAAATGAACGGGACTACTATACAACGCCTATGGACATTTGTCAACGTCCACGGCGAAAAACGTACATAAACCGATTGCAAGTGTTGCAATTTTGATTTATCTAAGGCAGCACCGCATAATGGGACAAGGAGATTCGGCGAGAGATTTTGACACAAGCGAAAGTATGAAAAATGCGGGAATACTGGATGTATTTCCCATTTTTCATGCTGCACAATTGGGACAAAAGATCCGCCGAAGCCCGCAGTTCCCATTGTGCGGTGTTGCCCTAAGACAAAAAAGGGAGCCGCTTTGCGACTCCCGTGGTATCAGATGGCTTTCCGGCTGACAAGGGTGGATATCTTTTGCAGCTGCTCAGGCGTGATGTCCTCCCGGCGAAGCAGCGCGTCGAACAGACCGACGATCTCCGGCTTATGACGGTGGCTGAAGATGGTTGCGGCGAAATACTCCTCCCGGGTCATGGTGGGGGAGAAGACTCTGCCGTAGGTTTTGCTGCGCTTGACGAGACCGGCTTCCCGGATTGCGCCCTTTTGAAGCAGTCCGTTCAGAAGGATGTGCACTGAGCTGTCCTTCCAGGTTTTTTCCTCGGAACGCTCCAACAGATCGGAGCGGGACAGGGGCTGATCGCTTTCCCAAAGGACGTCCATGATTTCCATTTCACTTTTTGTGAGTTCCATCCGCACACCTCCTCGCCTGAACTCCCCATCATTATAGTCGCACAGGAAAGGTTTGTCAATCCGGAAAGCGAGAAAAATAGAATTTTTTGACATAGGAATATCTGAAAAATCGGACTGCAAATGAAAATATTCGTATTTTTGCGCAAAAAATAGGAATGAGATTTTATGAGGTGGGCACAAATCTTTCAAAAGTGTGCCGACCGCAGGCGGACAGGGAAAACGGCGAAAACGAAATGTTTTCGCCGCATACCTTACTTCAATTCAGCAGCGTATCCCGCAGAAGCTGCCGGTTCGCCTCCAGATCGGCGGACAGCACCGCCATGCCGTCGATTTTCTCATCGCTGAAGGTTCCGTCTGCCGGAATCCGCTGGCTCGTGATCTGTGCGCCGGAGAGCTTCGGCATAATTTCCATCGCCAGCAATACCAGCTTGCCGTAATTCATGTCCGTGCTGATGAGCGGCAGCAGCTGGTCCATCAGCGGCAGCAGGTCCTTCCATTGCATATTCCGGTAGCGGCTCACCAGAGCATTCATGACCTTGCGCTGACGGCTGGTGCGGCTGAAATCTCCGTCGGCGTCCAGCTTGCGGATGCGGGCGTAGGTCAGGGCCTGCTCGCCGTTCAGAACCTGGGTTCCGGCGGCAAGCTCGCTGCCGGTTTCCTTGTTGATTTCCGCCGCTTCATCCTCCCGCAGCTCCAGCTCCACACCGCCCAGAAGGTCGATGATCTGGGCAAACTGGGAGAAATCCACCTCAATATTGCCGTCGATGTGCAGGCTGAAGTTCTCCCGAAGGGTGTCGTCCAGCAGCGCGGCGCCGCCTTCGGAATAGGCGGCGTTGATGCGGTTGCTGTGGTGCCCGGGAATGGGCACATACAGATCCCGGAGGAAGGAGGTCATGGTTACATTTCCCGTCTTCCGGTGATAGGTGCACAGAATCATGGAATCGGACCGGGCAGTTGCCTCGCCCTCCCGGCGGTCCTGTCCGATCAGAAGAATGTTTACAATGCCGCTGCCGGTGCCGCCAATCAGGTCAGACTGTTTTCCGATTCCCTCCGACGCCAGATTCGGCAGAAAGCCGCCCAGCCGGGTGCCGAAGTCAGCGGGGGGCTGGGTATAGTGGATTTTTCCCAGCACCTGCTGGAACAGGGCGGTGGCGCCCAGAAGAAAAATGAGAATCAGGGCAAGAAGCAGGCACACCAGCTTCATAAATGCGCGGGCGAAGGTATCGTGCTGTTTTCGCTTCATGGGAATTCCTCCTGAAGGGGAAGGTTTATGAAACAGAATATGCACGCTGCCTTCGGACTATTCCCAGTGACCGCCGCTGAGGGTTTCCAGTGCCCGGCTGAAAAACAGGCTGTTGGAGGGGCGCTCGTCCAGCTCGGGGAAGAGCTGCTGCCAGCGTTCCGCGTTTCTGCTGTTCCAGGCGTGTTCGATGGCGCTGCGGATGTTGCGCTCCACGGCTTTGGAACCGCTGCCGATCCGCTTTGCCACCTCAGGGTACAGCACCTTGGTGATGGATTGGGAGGGGTCCTCCGCCAGCAGCATCAGCGCCTCCACAAGGGGAAGATACCCGTTGTAGACAGTGGGCACCCCCAGCCAGAGGAGAAACCGGTTGATCTGCTCCCGGGAAGCCCAGATGGGATTTACGCGCTGGTTCAGATCCAGCATCCGGGCGACAACGGCCTGCACGGGGCAGGGCCGGCGGATCATATAGCCGATTCCCAGGGCTTCCGCCACGTCAAAAGTGTACTGGGTAAACAGGGGGCTGATGGCGATGACAATGGGGCGGACACCCCGGGAGACGGCGGCTTCCAGCATGGAAATGCCGTCCAGCTCCGGCAGCATCAGATCCAGCACCAGACAGTCGCAGTGTTCCCCGCACAGAATCTCCAGCGCCTCCTGACCGTTTTCGCAGGTCAGGATGCGGTAATAGGGCTCAAAAGCGTCTGCCAGCTGCTGGCGAAAGGCGTCGTTACTGTCCGCAATCAGCAGTGTCTGCATATTCCTGACCCCGTTTCTAATAAAAATTCACGATATACAATATCATAATTGTATTCCATTTTCAAGAAAAACGGGGAAATGTGTTTTCGACAATTATCGACAAATGGGCGCACCGCGTAACACGGCACGCCCAAAGTGTTTCACTTAACCGCCAAAGTAGCGGCGGAAATAATCGTACCACTCGTCAAAGCTGCCGCTGTTGGGCATGGTCTGGGTGGTTTCCTGCTGCTCCTCGGTTTCCTGAGGCCGCTCGTCCAGCGTAATCTGCAGCGTGACCTGCTTGCCGCCCCGGACGACGGTGATGGTGGTGGCGTCGCCGGCCTTGAAGGACCGCAGGGCCCGGGTCAGGTCGGTGATATTGCTGACGCTGTGACCGCCCACATCGGTGATGATATCCTTGACCTCAATGCCGGCCTTCTGCGCCGCGCTGTCCGGCTCTACCTTGACAACGTAGGCGCCGGTGGGCAGGCTGTACCGGGAAGCGGCATCCTCATCCACATTCTCCACGCTGACGCCCATGTAAGCGCCGGTGACGTAGCCGTAGTCAATGAGGTCGTCAAACATGTCGGCCACGTCGTCAATGGGAATGGCAAAGCCAATGCCCTCAATGGACGCGCCGGAACCCGTGGTGCCGGAATACTTGGCGGTGGTAATGCCGACAACCTGACCGTACATATTGAACAGGGGGCCGCCGGAGTTGCCGGGGTTGATGGCGGCGTCGGTCTGAATCATGCTGATGGTGGTGACGCCGCCGGTGGAGACCTCACGGTTGATACCGCTGACGTATCCGATGGTCTGGGTGGCGGACAGCTTGCCCAGAGGATTGCCGATGGCGGCGACCATATCGCCGATCACCAGATCGTGGCTGCTGCCCAGGGTGACGGCGGGCATATTCTCGCCCTCGACCTTCAGGACGGCCACGTCGTTGGTGGCGTCCTTGCCCTTTAGCTCCGCGGAGTATTCCGTGCCGTCATGGGTGGTGACTGTCAGTTCAGTGGCGCCTTCCACAACGTGATAGTTGGTAACAATGTAGCCGTCATCGGTCAGAATAAAGCCGGAGCCGGAGGAAGTGCCGGTGGAGGTATTGCCGTAAATGCCGGTGGCGGTCACCGTAGAGGAAATGGCGACCACGCTGTCCACGCAGGAAGCGTAGAGCTGGCTGGGCGTCATGGCGCTGCCGTCGGTGGGCACCAGCGTGCCCTTGCCGGAACCGGAAGTGCTCTCAATCTGCGTTTGCAGCACATTGAGCTTTTCCGTCAAGGCTGCCTCCCGGGTTTCCCAGCGGCGGTTTACCAGAGCGGCGGTAATCGAGCAGCCGCCGACAACCAGTGCCACCGCCAGCACGGCGGCAAGCACACCCCGCCAGATGGGTTTGCGGGGCTTCTTCGCCTTATGCGGATGGTGCGCGGGGGGTGTCTGCGCGGAATGGAAGCTTTCCTGGGCCTGATGGTTCATTTCATAGGGAGAGTTGGCGTAGGGGGATTCCTTCCGCCCGGTACCCGCTGTGTGATACACGCCGTCATCGGCAGAATTCTGGGACGGCTCGACGGGTTCTTCCGGAGTGACTTCCGGTTCGTGTTCAAATTCGTTGTTTTCAAAGGATTCCATACTGGATGCCTCCTCATCTGTTTTCTTGACACAAAGCATACTGCCCAGTTATGAAGAATTTGTGTATTCAAAAGGAATAAACTATAAATTTCCAAATTCATCATATCGGCTTTTTCCCTTCGTGTCAAGTGGGGACAGAAAAGAAGGCTCCCGCCGTTGCGGGAGCCTTATAAAGGCGTTCAGCGCTTACGGAAGGACTTGCAGTCGGTGCACTGATCCACGGTGGGATTGGTTTCGTGGGTACCCACCAGAATCCGGTCCAGAGAGCAATAGTTCTCGTTTTCACAGTGATGGGCGCACTGGCGCACGGTGCATTCGATACATTTGTTGGCATGACAGTTCATAGTTCTTCCTCCTTTGATTTGAATTCGGGTATAGTATGGCGCGGAGAAAGAAAAGTATGCTGGAAAAGGTTTCCAGCATTGCTTTTTCTATGCAGATGTGGTATTTTGAAAAGAAAAAATGAAAAGCAAGGAGACGTTTCTATGGCCAAAATTGCTCCCTCTATTTTATCTGCGGACTTTGCCAACCTGGAGCGGGACATCCACGACATCAAAAAAAACGGCGCTGATTGGGTGCATGTGGACGTGATGGACGGCATATTCGTGCCCAATATCTCCATTGGCATCCCCGTGGTCCAGGCCATCCGCCCGGTGACGGACCTGCCCCTGGATGTCCATCTGATGATCGACCGGCCCATCCGGTATGTGGAGCAGTTCGTCAAGGCTGGCGCGGACTGGCTGACCATCCATGTGGAGGCCGATCAGCCCCAAAACACCCTGGAAGCCCTGGACAAGATCCACGCCCTGGGCTGTAAGGCCGCCATTTCCCTGAAGCCCAAGACGCCTGCGGAGGCCGCCATTCCCTACCTCGCCGAGTGTGACATGATCCTGGTGATGACCGTGGAGCCGGGCTTCGGCGGACAGAAATTCATGGCGGACATGATGCCTAAGATCCGTCGTCTCCGGGAAATGCTGGACGAAGTCAATCCCAGCTGCCTGATTGAGGTGGACGGCGGCGTGGACGCCAACACCTGCTCAATCTGCAAGGAAAGCGGCGCGGAGGTCCTGGTGACGGGATCGGCCTATTTTAATGCGGCAGACCGTCGAGCATTTGTGAAAACGGTTCAGGGTTAGAACTATATCTATAGAAAGAAGGAGACGTGTATGTATTGTAATCAGTGTGGAAAAAACATCCCCGATGGCTCTAGCTATTGTAATTTCTGCGGTGCAGAGCAGAATGGTAAAAAATCTACCGGATTTTTTTGGTTTCTGGGATTATTAGTTGTGGTTGCAGTACTTTGGGTTTACAGTGCTTTGAAGCCAGTTGATATCCAGATACCGAAAGGAAAGAATTTGCAGACCGTTTCTCTTTCTGTAGCTGACGAATCACGTCAATTGGGTGACGGTGGATACTGTGCTGTATTTGAAACCCTGACTCCAGTGACTAATTGCAGTCAGGTTACCCTGACTTTACAAGCTGAGGGTAACCACGGCGCCACCACAAAGGGTAATTGGGAAGTGCATTTTCGGATTGGTGGTGAATGGAAGAAGATTCAAACTATCTATTACAGTGGCATTGGTCAGGAGGACTTTACAATTCTATTCGACCCCGTAGCTAGTTTTGATGCAGTGTGCGCCTTCCCTACGCAGCGGGGAAATTACTCCTACCAGAGTTCTATGGCGCTCAGCGATGCTTATTGTGAATGATTAGAATGTATGTACCGCTTTCTATCAATTCCATATACCTATACTGATTTTCTCTTTCCTGGGAATTGACAAGTCCGCGGACAGACGGTATAATAGTATGCGGAAAATTTAGGTTTTCCAACCCGAAAATCCAAAGGCGAAAAAACGTCTTTTGAAAGAAAGGAAAATTGCCATGATTTATAGTGCAGAAGTACAGAACATGTGCTCCGTGGCCAAGGGCGCCTATCACGGCCCCGCTCCCATTCCCGAAGAGGGCAAGTGGGTTCAGGCCAAGGAAATCAAGGACATCAGCGGTTTCACCCACGGTGTGGGCTGGTGCGCTCCCCAGCAGGGTGCCTGCAAGCTGACCCTGAACGTGAAGGAAGGCATCATCGAGGAAGCGCTGGTTGAGACCCTGGGCTGCTCCGGCATGACCCACTCCGCCGCTATGGCTTCCGAGATTCTCATCGGCAAGACCCTGCTGGAGGCTCTGAACACCGACCTGGTGTGCGATGCCATCAACACTGCCATGCGTGAGCTGTTCCTGCAGATCGTTTACGGCCGCACCCAGTCTGCTTTCTCCGAGGGCGGCCTCGCCGTGGGCGCTTCTCTGGAGGACCTGGGCAAGGGCCTGCGCAGCCAGGTTGGCACCATGTTTGCTACCAAGGAGAAGGGACCCCGCTACCTGGAGATGGCTGAGGGCTACGTTACCCGCTGCGCTCTGGATGAGGACAACCTGATCATCGGTTACGAGTTCGTCAATCTGGGCAAGATGATGGACTTCATCAAGAAGGGCGACGACGCCAACACCGCTCTGGAGAAGGCCAAGGGTCACTACGGCCGGTTCGAGAACGCGGCTAAGTACATCGATCCCCGCAAGGAATAAGAGGAGGACGCTAAGATGGCTTTGTTTGAAGGTTACGAGAGAAAAATCGACAAGATCAACGGCGTTCTGGCTCAGTATGGTCTTGCTTCCGTGGAAGAGTGCCGCGAGATCTGCAAGGCAAAGGGCTTCGACCCCTACGAGATCGTCAAGGGCATTCAGCCCATCTGCTTTGAGGACGCTGCCTGGGCTTACTGCGTGGGCGCTGCCATCGCTCTGAAGAAGGGCGTCAAGACCGCCGCTGAGGCCGCTGAGGCCATCGGCATCGGCCTGCAGGCCTTCTGCATCCCCGGCTCCGTGGCTGAGGACCGCAAGGTCGGTCTGGGCCACGGCAATCTGGGCGCTATGCTGCTGCGGGACGAGACCAAGTGCTTCGCCTTCCTGGCCGGTCACGAGTCCTTTGCCGCCGCCGAGGGCGCCATCGGCATTGCCCGTTCCGCCAACAAGGCCCGTAAGGAGCCTCTGCGGGTCATCCTGAACGGCCTGGGCAAGGACGCCGCCCAGATCATCTCCCGGATCAACGGCTTCACCTATGTGCAGACCAAGTTCGACTACTACACCAGCGAGCTGACCATCGTCAAGGAGTACAAGTACTCCGAGGGCGAGCGGGCCGCTGTCCGCTGCTACGGTGCCGACGATGTCCGCGAGGGCGTCGCCATCATGCACCACGAGGGCGTGGACGTTTCCATCACCGGCAACTCCACCAACCCCACCCGCTTCCAGCATCCTGTGGCCGGCACCTACAAGAAGGAGTGCATCGAGCAGGGCAAGAAGTATTTCTCCGTGGCTTCCGGCGGCGGCACGGGCCGTACTCTGCACCCCGATAACATGGCTGCCGGCCCCGCTTCTTACGGCATGACCGACACCATGGGCCGTATGCACTCTGACGCCCAGTTCGCCGGCTCCTCCTCCGTCCCCGCTCACGTGGAAATGATGGGCTTCCTGGGCATGGGCAACAACCCCATGGTCGGCGCTACCGTCTCCGTAGCTGTGGCTGTTGAGGAGAGCTTGAAGTAAGAGGGAAAACCTGTTGATTTTGAACCCAAAAAGTTCAAAGTCTCGAATATCGCAAAAATGAAAAGGGAAGCACGTCATACCCCGTAAAAAGGGTAGGATGTGCTTCCTGTTTTTGCGTTTTCAGGCTGGTTGCAGGAAGGAAAAGGCTTTCACAAAAGGAAGATGATGCTCCGTCCAAGACAAACAGATAACTACTGTACCGGTATTGCGCCTGTTCTGCGTCTTCCGCATCGGGCGGTTGACTTGCGGCGCGGCATCCCATATAATGGGGAAAACAGCTTCGGGAGGAACACCATGGTAAAAGAACTGATGCACGATCCCATTTTTCTGGCGAGAAAGTCGGCTCCTGCCGAAAAAGAGGATTTACAGACAGCCCGGGACCTGCTGGATACGCTGATGGCCCACAAGGATACCTGTGTCGGCATGGCGGCGAATATGATCGGCGTCTGTAAGAAGATCATCGCCTTTGACAACGGGGGCGCCTATATGGTCATGCTGAACCCGGAGATTGTGAAGAAGACGGGGGAGTACGAAACCGAGGAGGGCTGCCTGTCCCTGCTGGGCGGGCCCCGAAAGGCAAAGCGGTATGAGAAGATCAAGGTGCAGTATCAGACCTGGGACTTCCAGACAAGACTCAAAACCTTCACCGGATGGACGGCCCAGATCATCCAGCACGAAATCGACCACTGCAACGGTATTCTGATCTGAGGGAGGGAAACGATGGGAATGTGGAACCCTTGGCGGGGCTGTCACCGTTACAGCGAGGGCTGTCAATTCTGCTACATCCACAAGGGCGACGCCAAACGGGGCGTGGATACCAACGTGGTGGAAAAGACCGACAATTTTTACGCGCCTGTCGCCCGGAAGAAAAACGGCGAGTACAAAATGAAGTCCGGCCTTGTGTATCTGGGCTTTTCCACGGACTTCCTGCTGCCGGAGGCGGACGCGTGGCGGAAGGAATGCTGGGATATGATCCGGCAGCGGCAGGACTGCACGTTTCTGTTCCTGACGAAACGGATTGAGCGCTTTCCTGACTGCGTTCCCGGGGACTGGGGCGGCGGCTGGGACAATGTGATTGTCGGCTGCACCGTGGAAAATCAGCAGCGGGCAGATCAGAGGCTGGAGGTTTTTTCCCGGCTCCCCATCCGGCATAAGAATATCATCTGTCAGCCCATGATTTCTCCTATTGATCTGGAGCGGTATCTGGACGGCGTGGAACTGGTGGTGGCAGGCGGGGAGTCGGACCGGTTTGCCAGGCCTATGGACTTTGAATGGGTGCTCTCCCTGCGGGCGCAGTGCGTCCGCAAAAACGTGTCCTTTGAATTTCGCCAGTGCGGCACCCACTTTATCAAGGACGGAAGGAAGTATACTCTGCAAAAGAAGGACCTTTGCGCCCAGGCCAGGAAGGCGAATATCAACTACAAGCCCTGACCCTATGAACGGATGGGGTTCTGACCCTGTACGGATGGACGGCCAGGGGCTATGATAAATGAAAAAGGAGGGACTTCTATGTATGAGGAAATCACAGCTCAGGCCCGGACAGCCGTTACGGAGCTGCTGGAGCAGGCAAAGCTGAAGCCCGGCGCGCTGCTGGTCGTCGGCTGCTCCTCCAGCGAAATGGTGGGAAAACGCATAGGCAAAGGCTCCAGCGACGAAGCGGCGGAGGCGGCGTTCGCGGGAATTTATCCGGTGCTTCGGGAGCATGGGGTTTTTCTGGCGGTGCAGTGCTGCGAGCACCTGAACCGGGCGCTGATTCTGGAGCGGGAGGCGGCGGAGCTTAGGGGATATGAACCTGTCAACGTAAAGCCCCAGCCCAAGGCAGGCGGCTGGTTTGCCGTCACCGCGTGGAACGCATTCTCCGACCCGGTAGCGGTGGAAGCGATCCGCGCCGACGCGGGAATGGACATCGGCGGCACCCTGATCGGTATGCATCTGCGTCCGGTGGCTGTACCGGTTCGTACCAGCGTCAGGCAGATTGGGGAAGCGATGGTTCTGTTTGCCCGGACCCGGCCCAAATTTATCGGCGGCCCCCGGGCGGTCTATCAGGATTTATAAAATTATGTGCATATCGGCTTTCGTCAGCAAGCCGTCAAATTGTGATTGAGTCGATAGTAAAAGTTGACAGTTAAAAGTTGACAGTTGAAAGTTGACAGTTGAAAGTTGTGGTATCCCTTCGGGATGATATTAAATATCACTACAAATCTTTATCACGATCGCTTTCCAAGAGAATATCCGGTTTTTGAACCAGAATGATTTCAATTGTCCCGTAGGGACTCCTTAACTTTCAACTTTCTACTTTCAACTGTCAACTCTAACGATCATATTTTACCTGCCTGCTGAGCTAATCCGATAAGCACTTAAAATTATCTCCCAAATTTTCCCTTTGAGTTTTGTACAGTTATCACAAACAGATAAAAAATCATTGACATTTCCTTGGCGAAGTTCTATAATCGGAACAGCGAAAAGAACATGAAAACAGGAGGAAATGTTTATGAAAAAACTGCTTGCAATTGCCCTGTCCCTGCTGATGGTGGTAGGCGTGCTTGCCGGCTGCGGCGCAAAGGATACCGCGCCCGCTCCCGCCGAGACCAAGGCCCCCGCCGCTGAGGCTCCCGCAACGGAAGCCGCTCAGCAGAGCTACATGGACGAACTGATTGCCGCTGCCAAGGAAGAGGGCACGCTGGTGGTCTACGGTTCCTGCGAGGAAGAGTACCTGGCAGCCGCCTGCGAGAAGTTCCAGGAGCTGTATGGTATCGAGACTCAGTATCAGCGCCTGTCTACCGGTGAGGTACAGAGCAAGATCGAGGAAGAAAAGGGTACTCCCTCTGCCGACGTCTGGTTCGGCGGCACCACCGATCCCTACAACGTCTGCGCCGCGGAAGGCCTGCTGGAGCCTTATGCCGCTGAGAACGCCTCCCATCTGCTGGGCGATGCCTACCGTGACCCCGACGGCAACTGGTACGGCATCTACAAGGGCATTCTGGGCTTCATGGTCAACACCGATGAGCTGACCCGTCTGGGTCTGGAGATCCCGCAGGACTGGGCCGACCTGACCAAGCCCGAGTACAAGGGCCTAATCTGGCTGTCCAACTACAATACCGCCGGTACCGCCAAGCTGATTATCAACACCATGATTCAGAAGTACGGTCATGACGCCGGCATCCAGTATCTGGTTGACCTCGATAAGAACGTGCAGGTTTACACCAAGTCCGGCTCCGGCCCCTCCAAGAACGTGGGCACCGGCGAGTGCGTCATCGGCGTGGGCTTCCTGCATGACGGCATTACTCAGATCGTGGACAACGGCTACGGCAACATCCAGCTGGTAATCCCCTCCAGCGGCACCTCCTTTGAGATCGGCGCCACCGCCATCTTCAAGGGCTGCCAGCATCCCAATGCCGCCAAGCTGTGGATCGAGTTCGCTCTGAGCCCCGACTGCGTCAATCTGGCTCAGGAGAACGGCTCCTATCAGTTCCTGGTGCTGGACAATGCCCAGCAGCCCGCTGTTGCCGCTGAGTTCGGTCTGGACCCCGAGAACGTCATGGACTATGACTTCGAGGACGCCAAGAATAACATCAAGACCTACGTTGAGGAAGTTATGACCGCTCTGGGCGGCGGTGACGACCGCTTCAAGACGGAGTAAGGTATATCATCCGACATATTGCGGGGGGATGGAGGTTTTCGCCGCCATCCCTCCGCTTCTTGTTTCGATAGAAAGGAGGAGTGCGCAGATGGCATCCCGCCAAGGCGCGTCCCTGGACCGAAAAAAACTGATGGCTGACCCCATCATGGTCACAACCATTGTGGTGCTCATCACCTTCCTGACCCTGTTTATCCTGTACCCGCTGGCGGTTCTGCTGGTGGACAGCGTATACAGTAAGGACGGCGGCATTACCCTGTCGATTTTCCAGCGGATTTTCGGCATGAGCAGCTTCCGCACCGCCATTACCAACACCCTGAAGGTGGGCTTCACCGTGGGCATCTTCTCCACGCTGATCGGCCTGCTGTTTGCCTATGTGGAGGTGTATGTGAAGGTTCGCACCAAATTCATGGGCGGACTGTTTCAGGTGGTGTCCATGCTGCCGGTGGTATCTCCGCCTTTTGTGCTGTCCCTGTCCATGATTATGCTGTTCGGCAAAGCGGGCATCATCACTCGGTACATCCTGCACATCTATGACAACAGCGTTTACGGCTTCTGGGGCATCGCCATTGTGCAGACCCTGACCTTCTTCCCGGTGTGCTACATGATGCTCAAAGGCTTGCTGAAAAACATCGACCCCTCTTTGGAGGAAGCCGCCCGGGATATGGGCGCCTCCCGCTTCAAGGTCTTTGCCAGCGTGACCCTGCCATTGATTCTGCCGGGTCTCGGCAACGCTTTCCTTGTGACCTTTATCGAGTCTATCGCGGACTTTGCCAACCCCATGATTATCGGTGGCTCCTACGATACGCTGGCGACCACGATTTACCTGCAAATCACCGGCGCTTACGACAAGGAAGGTGCGGCTGCCATGGCTGTGGTGCTGCTGACTATCACCCTTGCCATGTATCTGGTGCAGAAGTATGTGCTGGAAAAGAAGACGGCGGCGACGCTGACGGGCAAGGCCTCCCGGGCCAGAATGCTCATCGAGGATCGTTCCGTCACCACTCCGCTGACTGTTGCCTGTTCCGCCATCGCCCTGTTTGTGATTATCATGTACATCTGTGTGCCCTTTGGCGCGCTGTTCAACACCTGGGGCTATGATTTTACGCTCACCACCAAGTGGTTCGTCCGGGTATTCCAGAAGTACAAGGGCTTCAAAGCCTTCAAGGATTCCTTCCTTCTGTCCCTCGCCGCCGCGCCCATTACGGCGCTGCTGAGCATGATCATCTCTTATCTGGTGGTTAAACGGAAGTTCCGGGCCAGAGGCTTCATTGAGTTCGTCTCCATGCTGGCAATGGCGGTGCCCGGCACGGTTCTGGGCATCGGCTATATCCGGGGCTTTGTGAACGGCGTGTTCGGCACGGGCTTTTTGCAGGGCATCTACGGCAGCGCCGCGATTCTTATCATCGTCTTCGTGGTGCGCTCCCTGCCCACCGGTACCCGCAGCGGCATTTCCGCCCTGCGGCAGATCGACAAGAGCATCGAGGAATCCGCCTATGATATGGGCGCGGACAGCTTTACCGTGTTTATGACGGTGACGCTGCCGCTCATCAAGGATTCCTTCCTCAGCGGACTGGTCACCGCCTTTGTCCGCAGCATTACCGCCATTTCCGCCATTATTCTGCTGGTCACGCCCCAGTTCCTGCTGATTACGGTGCAGATCAACGAGTTTGCGGAGAAGGGCTCCTACGGCATCGCCTGCGCCTTTGCTACGATCCTGATCGCGATTACCTACGGCTCGGTGCTGCTGATGAATCTGGTGACCAAGTACTTTGGCACCAGCCGCAAATATAAGGAGGTTGACTGACATGGCCAAACAGAAAAAAGGCGTGCGCCTGGAGCATATATCCAAAATCTATCAGGACCCCAAGACGGGCAAGGATTTCTACGCGGTGAAGGATACCTCGCTGGAAATTGCCCCCGGCTCCTTTGTGACCCTGCTGGGCCCCTCCGGCTGCGGCAAGACCACCACCCTTCGGATGATTGCCGGCTTTGAAAGCCCGGACGAGGGCGAAATCTATCTGGGAGATGAGCCCATTAACGCGCTGACCCCCAACAAGCGGGACACGGCAATGGTGTTTCAGAGTTACGCACTGCTCCCGCACTACAACATTTACGACAACGTTGCCTACGGCCTGAAGCTGCGCAAGCTGGATAAGACCACCATCCGGGAAAAGGTCACAAAAATTCTGAAGCTGGTGGGCCTGGAGGGCATGGAGGCGCGGATGACCAACCAGCTTTCCGGCGGTCAGCAGCAGCGTGTGGCGCTGGCTCGGGCGCTGGTGCTGGAGCCGGGCGTGCTGCTGTTCGATGAACCCTTAAGCAACCTGGATGCCAAGCTCCGTGTGTCCATGCGGACGGAAATCCGACGGATTCAGCAGGAGGCGGGCATTACCGCCATCTATGTGACCCACGACCAGTCCGAGGCTATGGCCCTGTCTGACCAGATCATCATTATGGAGAAGGGCGTGGTGGCCCAGATCGGTACGCCCCAGGAAATCTATTATCACCCCGCCAGTGAATTCGTGGCGGATTTCATCGGCGAGGCCAATTTCCTCCGGGGCAAGCTCACCGCCAAAGACGGCGACAACGGAACCGTAACCGTGGAGGGCACGCCGGTACCTGTGACCGGTGTCGCGGAGCGGCAGGAGGGGCAGGACTGCACGCTGGTGCTCCGTCCGGAATCCGCCGTCCTTGCGGATAAGGGCGTGCTGCCTTGCAGGGTGGTGCTGTCCTGCTTCATGGGCGCGTATCAGAACTACCATGTGATGGTGGGGGACACGCTGGTGAAAATCACCGACTTTAACCCCAAGAATAAGAAAATCTATCAGGTGGGCGACGCCGCTTACGTCGATTTCGACAGGGAAAACGTGCACGTACTGTAATAGGAATCAACCGGGCAGTCTCAGCGCCGAGACTGCCCGGTTTTTGCGCACTTCCCTCAAAGTTCCAGTCTTTTTGTACAAAAAGAAAAGCACGTCTTTGGCAATTTCGCCGAGCTTTTGGAAATTCCAAAGAGTGCGCGGGGTGTATTTTGAGGGGGAACAAATGTCGTTTCTGCAATTGGGCGCAGTTTGAAAATGCACGGAAAACGATTATCACACAGGAAACCTGTGGAGATTTGCATAATCAGCTTGCGGAAAATGCAAAATATTGAAAAGGCTTGTTGACAATCGGTCGAGTATTTGATATTATTAATCTATTACGAAGTTGTGTCCGTATCAAGTGCGGGACTTGCGGGGGGTCGGCTATGGAACTAAAGGAATGCGTCAAAAGAAGAGAGCCGGAGCTGCTGGCGTGTCTTCAGGAGAATCTTCGGATTCCCAGTGTGCAGGGCGCGCCGGAGGAGGGGAAGCCCTACGGCAGCGAGGTTCGCAGAAGCCTTGACCACGTCCTGACAGCGGCGGAAGCGCTGGGCTTTTCAACCGTGAATATGGACGGGCAGGTAGGCTGGTGCGAGTACGGCACCGGCGAGGAGATGGTTGCCGTTCTGGGCCATCTGG
This sequence comes from uncultured Clostridia bacterium, assembly GCA_945948535.1. Classification (GTDB taxonomy): domain Bacteria; phylum Bacillota; class Clostridia; order Oscillospirales; family Oscillospiraceae; genus Faecousia. The sequence continues at coordinate 134,328 of CAMFBN010000001.1, read as the reverse complement.
ACGTGGTGCCGGCCGGGGACGGCTGGAGCTTTGACCCCTGGGGCGGTGAAATTCGGGAAAACCGGATTTTCGGACGGGGCACCATGGACGATAAAGGCCCCTCCATTGCGGCGCTATATGCACTGGCGGCTCTGCGGGATTCCGGGCTGCCAATCCGCCGCCGGATTCGGGTGCTCTGGGGCTGCAATGAGGAAAGCGGCTCTCAGGATATGAAATACTACCTTGCCCACGGCGGGGAGATTCCGGTGATGGGCTTTACCCCGGACGGCGAATACCCGGTGATCAACGGCGAGAAGGGCATTATCAATGTGACCTATGGGCGGGAAATGGACCGCGTTGGCGATTTGCAGCTGATTTCTCTGCACGGCGGCACCGCGCCTAACGTAGTTCCGTCTTCCGCCTGCGCCAAGCTGGCCTGCTCCAAAGAGCTGGCTCAGCGGCTTGCCGCGCTGCAGGCGCCGAAACTGCGCTTTACAGCCACCCAGTATGGCCTGTTCGTGGAGTCCGAGGGTGTCAGCGCCCACGGCAGCACCCCGGAGCTGGGAGAAAACGCCATCGGGCGGCTGCTGCTGGCTCTGGATACCCTTCCGCTGGAAGGCCAGACGCGGGAAACCATCCACTTCCTCGCGGAAACGCTGGGCATGGAGACCGATGGCACGTCGGCAGGCATTTCCCTTTGCGACGAGGTGTCCGGCAAGCTGACCCTGAACTGGGGTACCCTGAATATTGAAAACGGCAAGCTGCAAATGAAAATCAACTACCGCTACCCGGTAACCAAAGCCTACGACGACTGCGCGCCGCTGCTGGACGCGAAATTTGCCGCCGCCGGCTTTACCAAGGCAGCGGAGCTGCACAAGGCAAAGCTGTATGTGCCGGAGGACAGTGAGCTGGTACGGACGCTCATGAAGGTCTATCGGGAACAGACGGGGCTGGAGGGGAAGCCAAAGTCCATCGGCGGCGGCACCTATGCCAAGAGTTTGCCCAACATTGTGGCCTTCGGCCCCATTTTCCCCGGCGACGAAATCCGCGAGCATAAGCCTGACGAGTTTCTGGAGCTTTCCCGGCTGATGGAGAACGCGCAGATCATTGCCGCGGCCATGTATGAGATGGCGAAATAAGGAAGGAGCGTTCCTATGAAGATAACAAAGGTTCGTCTGGGCCGGATTTCCGTCCCGCTGCGCACACCCTTTAAGACGGCGCTGCGCAGTGTCAATTCCGTGGAGGATGTGATCGTTGAGGTTCACACCGACTGCGGAGCGGTGGGCTACGGCGAAGCGCCTCCCACGGGAGCCATCACCGGCGACACCACCGGGGCCATCATCGGCGCCATTCAGGATCACATCGCCAAGACCATTGTAGGCAGGGATGTGGACGAGTTTGAGCCGCTGCTGCAATCCGTGCAGAAGTGCATCGTGGGCAATACCAGCGCCAAGGCCGCTGTGGACATGGCCTTGTGGGATCTGTATGGACAGCTGTACAAGATTCCTGTCTACAAGCTCATGGGCGGCGCCCGCAAAAAGATCGTGACGGATATCACCATTTCCGTCAACGACCCGGAGACCATGGTGAAGGACGCCCTGATTGCCATTGACCGGGGCTACGACTGCCTGAAAATGAAGGTGGGCGTGAATCCGGAACTGGATGTGGCCCGGCTGGCGGCAGTCCGTAATGCCGTGGGCAAGGATGTGGTCATCCGCATTGACGCCAATCAGGCCTGGCAGCCAAAGGAGGCCGTGAAAATCCTGAACAAGATGCAGGAGCAGGGTTTGGACATTGAACTGGTGGAGCAGCCCGTGAAAGCCCACGATTTTGAGGGCCTCAAGTACGTCACGGAGCGTAGCTATGTACCGGTGCTGGCGGATGAGGCGGTGTTCTCTCCCGAGGACGCCATGACCATCATGAAAATGGGTGCCGCCGACCTTATCAACATCAAGCTCATGAAGTGCGGCGGCTTGTACAACGCCCTGAAAATCGCCTCCGCTGCCGAGGTCTTCGGCGTGGAGTGCATGATCGGCTGCATGCTGGAAGCCAAGATTTCCGTCAACGCCGCCGTGCATTTAAGCTGCGCCAGAAACATCATCACCAAGGTGGATCTGGACGGCCCGGTGCTGTGCAGCGAGGATCCCATCTTGGGCGGCGCGGTGTTCAACGAGAAGGAGATCGCTGTTTCCGACGCCCCCGGCCTTGGCATTCAGGGCATCGAGGAAGGCAGACTCATTTACATCGACTGACCCCATAAACTACGGAAGTGCCAGAGTGGTGAGTTCTGTAGGGAAGCTCTGAATCAACCGCCCGTCGATTTCGTCAGAGTTTCCCTGGGGATTGCAGCCAAAGCCCTCGGGGGGTTCCGAAAGAATAAAAGGAAAAGGAAGGATTACTATGATTACCAACGGCTTTACTTACATTGCGGTACTTCTGCTGCTGGCGGCGACACTGGTAACACTGGAAAAGAACACCGGCTGGAAGTTCTTCAAGTTCATTCCCGCGGTGGTTCTGCTGTACCTGCTGTCCATGGTGCTGTGCACGCTGGGCGTGTGGGACATGGCGGAGACCAAGCCCGCCTACAGCGCCCTGAAAAACAGCATGACCTACGCCATGATCTTTACCATGCTGCTGCGCTGCGACATCCGTAAGATCATCAAGCTGGGACCCAAGATGCTGCTGGGCTTCTTCACCGCCGCGATTACCATTATGGTGGGCTTTGTGGTGGCGTTCCTGCTGATGAAGGGCGTTATCGGCTCCGATGCCTGGATGGGTCTGGGCGCTCTGTGCGGCAGCTGGCTGGGCGGCTCCGGCAACATGGTGGCTGTGCAGGCGGCTCTCGACATCAGCGAGGCGGACATGGGCTACGCGCTGGTTATTGACTCCATCGACTACTCCCTGTGGGTCATGTTCCTGCTGTGGGCCATTCAGCTGGCGCCCAAGTTCAACAAGTGGACCAAGGCCGACACGAAGCTGCTGGACGAGGTTTCCACCAAGCTGGCGGACGATGCCAAGCTGAACAGCAAGCCCATCACCTTCCAGAGCATGATCCTGCTCATCGGCGTGGCGCTGACCGTCTCCGCCGTGGGCCAGAATATCGGCAAGTTCCTGAACGGCTTCCTGCCCTTCCTGGACAAGGCTACCTGGACCGTCCTGTTCATCACCGTGCTGGGCCTGGTTGCCGCCGTGTCTCCTCTGGGCAAGGTTGCCGGCTCTGCCGAGGTTTCTAACCTCCTGCTCTACACCGTTATCGCGCTGCTGGCCTCCCGGGCAAGCCTGCTGGAGCTGGCGGACGCGCCCGCCTGGATCATCACCGGCTTCATCATCCTGGCGATCCACGGTGTGCTGCTGGTGGTGCTCAGCAAGCTGTTCAAGCTGGATATGTTCACCGCTGCCGTCGCTTCTCTGGCAAACATCGGCGGCACCGCTTCCGCGCCTGTGCTGGCCGGCTCCTACGCAGGTTCCCTGGTGCCTGTCGGTATCCTGATGGCTCTGCTGGGCTACGTCATCGGCACTCCCTGCGGCATTCTGGTGGCGAACATCATGAAGATGCTGGCATAACTGCAATTGAACAACAGAACTTCCCGTCCTGCTGCGGACGGGAAGTTTTTTTATGCGCTTATACAAAATCTTTATAAAACCTTAACACCGATGCAGCCTGCCTTAACACCCTTTTTATGCCGATTCCTCTATGATAACGTCGGAATATAGAGATAAGGGAGGCCACGCCATGTGGGCGGCTTTGCATAAAAGAAAACTCACGTCCTCGCAAATTATCCTCTTCGGCTTTCTGATGGTCATTCTGGCCGGTGCGCTGCTGCTGATGCTGCCGGTTTCGGCGGCGGCAGGAATCAGCACCCCGTTCCTTGACTGCCTGTTTACCTCCACCTCGGCGGTCTGCGTTACGGGACTGGTTGTGTACGACACGGCCACCCACTGGTCCGTTTTTGGACAGGCCGTGATTCTGCTGCTCATCCAGATTGGCGGCATGGGCGTCGTTACGGTGGCTGTCGCCATCACCATGGCTTCCGGCAAACGGATTACGCTGATGCAGCGCAGCACCATGCAGGATGCCATTTCCGCCCCCCAGGTGGGCGGCATCGTCCGGTTTACGGGATTCATTTTGAAAGGTATTTTCCTTTTTGAGATTCTGGGCGCGCTGGCGCTGATGACAGTGTTCGTCCCGGAGTATGGCCTGCGGGGAATCTGGCTGGCGGTATTCCATTCCGTCTCCGCCTTCTGCAATGCGGGCTTCGACCTGATGGGCACCCGGGCGCCTTTTTCTTCCCTGACGGAATATAACCAGAACCCGGTGGTGAACATCACGGTCATGCTGCTCATCGTCATTGGCGGCATCGGCTTTCTGACCTGGCAGGACATCCGGCGCAACGGCCTGCACTTTCAGCGCTACCGGATGCAGAGCAAGGTGATTCTGTCGGTCACCGGCATCTTAATTGTACTTCCGGCACTCTATTTTTATTTTCTGGAATTTAGCGGCCTGCCCTTTGCCCAGCGGTTTTGGGGCTCCCTGTTTCAGGCGGTGACGCCGAGAACGGCTGGCTTTAATACGCTGGATCTGACCGGACTCAGCGAGGTGGGGCAGCTGGTGACGTGCCTTCTGATGCTCATTGGCGGCAGCCCCGGCTCTACAGCCGGCGGCATGAAGACCACCACGCTGGCGGTGCTGGTGGCCTGCTCTGTGGCTGTGTTCCGCAAACGGGCAAACGGACAGTATTATGGACGCCGCATTGCGGACGAAACCCTGAAAAATGCCGTTGCTGTTTTTCTGATGTATCTTGCGTTGTTTTTCGCCGGGGGTATGGTCATCAGCGCCGCCGAGGGCCTGCCGCTGCTGACCTGCCTGTTTGAAAGCGCCTCGGCGGTGGGAACGGTGGGGTTGTCGCTGGGCATCACGCCCGGATTGGGCACGGCTTCCAGACTGGTGCTGATTGCGCTGATGTTCTTCGGCAGAGTGGGCGGCCTGACGCTGATTTTTGCCACCCTGCCCGCCAATAAAAACACCCTCTCCAAGCTGCCGCTGGAGAAGATCACGGTTGGATAAATGGAAATGGGAGGTTATTATATGAAATCCATTATGCTCATCGGCCTGGGCCGATTCGGAAAGCACATCGCCATGAAGCTCCGGGAGCTGAACCATCAGGTCATGGCGGTGGATCACAAAGAGGAACGGGTGCAGGAGATTCTGCCCTATGTCACCAACGCGCAAATCGGCGACAGTACCAACGAGGATTTTCTGCGTTCTCTGGGCGTGGACAATTACGACGTGTGCATCGTGGCAATCGGAGACGATTTCCAGAGCTCACTGGAAACCACCTCTCTTCTGAAGGAGCTGGGCGCCAGAATGGTGGTGTCCCGGGCGGCAACCGACGTGCAGGAGAAGTTTCTGCTGCGCAACGGCGCGGACGAGGTGGTGTATCCGGAAAAGCAGCTGGCCCGGTGGACCGCCATCCGGTGCAGCGCCGACCACATTCTCGATTACATCGAAATCGACAAGGAGCACGCGATTTTTGAGGTGAGCATTCCCAGAGCGTGGCTGGGCAAGACCGTGGGGCAGGTGGATATCCGCAAAAAGTACGGAATCAACATTCTGGCGGTGAAAACCGGGCAGAAGCTGAACGCCTTCATCACCTCGGACACGCTGCTTTCCGAGGAAAAGACCCTGATGGTCATGGGAAAATATAAGGATCTGCAAAAATGCTTCAAAATCTGACGATGGTTTTTTCTGGAGGGGAGGGACAGATATGTGGGCTGTTCTGGCGGTGATGGTATTTCTGGCCGGTCAGGCGTACCTGTTTCACAGTTTGGGAAAAGTGGACGGCTTTCTTGCGCAGCAGGAGGAAGTGCCGGAGAAGGAGGTTCTCTCTCTGGCGTTTTCGGACCCGGGAACGGCGGAGCGGATGGCGCAGCTGCTGGCGGGTTTTTCCAGAGAAAACCCGGAGGTCGAAATGGTTCTGCACACGGATACGGCGGTGCCGGAGGCAGTGTATGAGGGCAGGGCAGCCGTCGGTTTTCTTTCCGGGACATTCTGTCCCCGGCATGGGCTGAGCTGCTTTGCGCTGGAGCTGGAAGACCTGCCGTTACAGCAGGTGCTCTGGAGAACCGGCACACAGGCGGAGTCCACCGACGCATTCCTCCAATATCTGGGGCACAGCAGTGGAAATTCTCTGAAAACTGTGATATAATGGCGAAAAACGGAGGAGGGTGGCGTCATGGAGCTGCCAAAGGAGCATATTCTGGCCTGCCTGTCGTCAGCGCCGTCCAACGCGAAGATCATTCGCACCGCCGCCACCATGGCCCAGGCCTTTCATTGCAGCCTTACGGCGCTGTTTGTTCAGACGCCCAGCTATGAAGCCATGCCGGATGCCGACCGGCAACGGCTTCGGGCCAATGTCCGGCTGGCGCAGAGTCTGGGCGCGACGGTGGAGACGGTGTTCGGCGACGACGTGTCCTATCAGATCGCGGAGTACGCCCGGCTGTCCGGAGTGACAAAAATCGTCATCGGAAGAAGCGCGGCGACACGGAAGCACCCCTGGAGCAAGCCTACCCTGACGGAAAAGCTCATCGCCATGGCGCCGAACATGGACATCCACATTATCCCGGATGCCAACGTGGACGGCGCCTACCGTGCCCAGAAAGCCAGACGAAAAAGCGGCCTGCCTGCCCTTTTGCGGGACTGGGCAGTGTCGCTGGGGATTTTGTGTCTTGCCACGGTGATGGGCTACGCCTTTTCCCGGGTGGGCTTTACGGAAGCGAATATCATCGCCATCTATCTGCTGGCGGTGCTGCTGACCTCCATGGCAACCTCCACCCGGAGCAGTTATGTTCTGTCCGCCGTGGGCAGTGTGGTGGTGTTCAATTTCTTCTTCACCAGCCCCCGGTTTTCCCTGCGGGTCTACGAGCACGGCGCGCCCATGACCTTCTTTATTATGATTGTGGCGGCGCTGATTGTCGGCACTCTGACCGACCGGCTGAAAAGTCAGGTCAAGCAGTCCACCCGGGCAGCCTACCGGACAAACCTGCTGTTCGAAACCAACCAGATGCTGCAAAAGGCGGCGACAGAGGAGGAAATCTTTCAGGTTGCCCAGACCCAGCTGCATAAGCTGTCGGACCGGGAGCTGGGGGTGCATCCCGGCATCACCACCGGCGGAAAGCACAATTCCACCATCTACCTGATCAAAACCGCCGCGAAGGTTTACGGCAGCGTGGTCATGGAGGGGGCGGAGAGTCTGGAAGCCTTTGAAAACAGCGTCCTATTGTCCATTCTGGGCGAGTGCGCCCTGGCGCTGGAAAATATGCGCAACGCCAAGGAGAAGGAGGAGGCCAAGCTCTTGGCGGAGAACGAAAAGCTCCGCTCCAACCTGCTGCGCTCCATCTCCCACGACCTGCGCACGCCGCTGACCGCCATCTCCGGCAACGCGGGCATTCTGCTGTCGGACAGCGAAAGCCTGTCCCCGGAGACCCGGAATCAGATGTACAGCGACATCTACGACGACGCGGCGTGGCTTTACAATCTGGTGGAGAATCTGCTGGCGGTGACACGAATCGAGGAAGGGCATATGAAGCTGAACACCCAGCCCCAGCTGGTGGAGGAAATGGTCTCCGAGGCCCTGCAGCACATCAGCCGCAAGCGCTCGGAGCACACCATTACGGTTTCCCATCAGGATGAGCTGCTGCTGGCAAAATGCGACGCCCGGCTCATCGTGCAGGTAATCATCAATCTGGTGGACAACGCCATCAAGTATACCCCCATTGGCTCCCATATCGCGATCACCACGAAAGGGGAGGGGGGCTGCGCGGTGGTCTCCGTGGCGGATGACGGCCCCGGCATTTCCGACGGGGAAAAGGAGCGTATTTTCCAGATGTTTTATACCGGCAGCAACCCCATCGCGGACAGCCGCCGCAGCTTAGGACTGGGCCTTGGCCTGTGCAAATCCATTATCACCGCCCATGGCGGAGAAATCCACGTTGCCGACAACCGGCCCAAGGGCACCGTATTTACCTTTACTGTTCCATCCGGGGAGGTGGAAGTCCATGAATAAGCCACTGATTCTGGTGGTGGAGGACGACGGAACCGTCCGCAACCTCATCACCACCACACTGAAATCCAATGAATACCGCCATCTGACCGCAGCGGACGGGGAGAGTGCCATTGCCGCCGCCTCCACCCAGCAGCCGGATATCGTGCTGCTGGATCTGGGCCTGCCGGATATGGACGGGGTGGAGGTTATCAAGCGTATCCGCTCCTGGTCCCAGATGCCCATTATCGTCATCAGCGCCCGCAGTGAGGATGCGGATAAAATCGCGGCGCTGGACGCAGGGGCTGACGATTATCTGACCAAGCCCTTCTCCGTGGCGGAGCTGCTGGCCCGGCTACGGGTGACCCAGCGCAGGCTCGCCGCTCTGGACAGTAAGTCCGGGGAAGCCGTTTTCCGCAACGGCAGTCTGACAATCGATTACGGCGCGGGCTGCGCCTATCTGGAGGGCAGTCCCCTGAAGCTGACGCCTACGGAATATAAGCTGCTGTGCCTGCTTGCCAAGGACGTTGGAAAGGTGCTGACCCACACCTACCTGACCGAGAAAATCTGGGGCAGCTGCTGGGAAAGCGACATGGCTTCCCTCCGGGTGCATATGGCGACCTTGCGCAAAAAGCTGGAAAAAGACCCGGATATCCAATATATCCAGACCCATATCGGCATCGGCTACCGGATGCTGAAGCTGTAGGAAAGGGGACATGGTCACGTCGGCCTGCGGGAATTGATTGCTTGGGTTTCGGCGAAAAGAAAGAGGGCACAAAGGGGCGATGCGGGCATCGCCCCCTATGCTTTTCCTCTGCCTTGAATCATCAGCAAAAAAGAGAGCGAAATGTGACGCGTTTTTGTGAAAAACCGAAAAAAAGTTGGAATTGCGTCGGACTGTGTTGACAAATTGTGAATTTTGGATTACCATGCATCCTGTACGTTCCCCTGCTGGCGGTTTGCCGCTGCCGGTTCCGATGATGGTTGTTCTTTGTTAGCAACAAATGCACATACAGAATAATATTAGGAGGAATAAGAACATGAAAAAGATTCTTTCTCTGGCTCTGGTTCTGGTTATGGTGCTGAGCCTTGCTGCCTGCGGCGGCAAGACTGCCGCTCCCGCCGAGACCTCTGCTGCCGCCGCTCCTGCCGCTGAGGCCCCTGCCACCGAGGCTCCCACTGCGGAAGCCCCCGCCGCTGATGTGAAGCTGGGCTTCATCTTCCTGCACGACGAAAACTCCACCTATGACCTGAACTTCATGAACGGCGCCAAGGAAGCCTGCGCTGCTCTGGGCCTTACCGAGGATCAGTACATCTTCCGTACCAACATCCCCGAGGGTCAGGAGTGCTATGACGCCGCCTGCGAGCTGGCTGACGCCGGCTGCAACATCATCTTCGCCGACTCCTTCGGTCACGAGGATTACATGATTCAGGCTGCTCAGGAGTTCCCCGAGGTTCAGTTCTGCCACGCCACCGGCACCAAGGCTCACACCCAGGGCCTGAGCAACTACCACAACGCCTTCGCCGCCATCTACGAGGGCCGTTATCTGGCTGGCGTTGTCGCCGGTCTGAAGCTGAACGAGATGATCGAAGCCGGTCAGTTTACCGCCGAGGAAGCCAAGATGGGCTATGTGGGCGCCTTTACCTACGCCGAAGTGGTTTCCGGCTACACCAGCTTCTATCTGGGCGCCAAGTCCGTCTGCCCCACCGTGACCATGGACGTGACCTTCACCGGCTCCTGGTATGACGAGACCGCCGAGAAGGAAGGCGCCAACAAGCTGATCGCCAGCGGCGCCAAGCTGATCTCTCAGCACGCCGACTCCATGGGCGCGCCCACTGCCTGCGAGACCGCCGGTGTGCCCAACGTTTCCTACAACGGCTCCACCGTTGCCGCCTGCCCCAACACCTTCCTGGTGTCCTCCCGCATCAACTGGGCGCCTTACTATGAGTACGTTGTGAACTGTGTAAAGAACGGTGAGGCCATTGCCGCCGACTGGACCGGCACCATCGCCACCGGCTCTGTTGTGCTGACCGACATCAACGAGCAGGCTGCCGCCGCCGGTACCGCCGACAAGGTTGCCGAGGTCAAGGCTGACATCGAGTCCGGCAAGATTCATGTCTTCGACACCACCACCTTCACCGTGGAAGGCAAGGCTCTGGACAGCTACCTGGCTGACGTGGACACCGATCCCAACTACACCCCCGACACCGAGGTGATTGAGAACGGCTACTTCAACGAGTCCGTCAAGCGCTCCGCGCCTTACTTCGATCTGAAGATCGACGGCATCACTCTGCTGGATACCGCGTTCTAAGTTGTATGAGACTCTGGGAGGCCCCCTTGCGGGGGCTTCCCATTCTCTGCTGCAAAGGGCAGCGCAGTGAAATCTTCGCCGCGCTGCCCTTTGCAACATGGATTTTAGAAGGAGTGTGAACCCTTTGGAGAATAAAACCGCCGCAGTACAAATGCGGGACATCACCAAACGCTTCGGCACCGTCCTTGCCAACGACCGGGTGTGGCTGGATATTTACAGGGGAGAGATTCTGGCCCTGCTGGGAGAAAACGGCAGCGGCAAGACCACCCTCATGAATATGCTCTCCGGCATCTACTTCCCGGACGAGGGCCAGATTTTCATTAACGGGGAGGAAGCGGTGATCCGTTCTCCCAGAGATGCCTTCGGCTACGGAATCGGCATGATTCATCAGCACTTCAAGCTGGTGGATGTGCTCACCGCCGCGGAGAATATTGTGCTGGGCCTGAAGGAGCCGGGCCGTCTCAACATGGACGAGGTGGCGAAGAAGGTCAAGGCCATCTGCGACACCTACGGCTTTGACGTGGACCCCTACCAGAAGGTCTACAATATGTCCGTCTCCCAGAAGCAGACGGTGGAGATCGTCAAGGTGCTCTACCGGGGCGCGGATATTCTGATTCTGGACGAGCCTACCGCCGTGCTGACCCCGCAGGAGACGGAGAAGCTCTTCGCCGTGCTGCGGAATATGCGGGATGCGGGGAAAGCCATCGTCATTATCACCCATAAAATGCACGAGGTGGAGGAACTGTCCGACCGGGTGGCCATTCTGCGCCATGGTCAGTTTGTGGGCGATATGCTCACAAAAAAGACCAACGCCCAGGAAATGACCAACATGATGGTGGGCCGCCCTGTGACGCTGAACATCGAGCGTCCCGACCCGGTGGACCCCAAGCCCCGGGTGGAGGTCAAGGGCCTCACTGTCCGGGACATTGAGGGTACTCTCAAGCTGGAGGACGTGAGCTTTACCATCAACAGCGGCGAGATTTTGGGTATTGCCGGTATTTCCGGCTGCGGTCAGAAGGAGCTGCTGGAAGCCATCGCGGGATTGCAGCCCGCTGAGTCCGGCAGCATCTGCTATGTGGAGGACGACGGTACCCGGGAAGAGCTGGTGGGAAAGGACCCCTTAAGCATTGCGGATATGGGCGTATGCCTGTCCTTCGTTCCCGAGGACCGGCTGGGCATGGGCTTAGTCGGCAGCATGGATTTGACGGACAATATGATGCTCCGTTCCTTCCGGAAGGGAAAGTCCTTCTTTACCGACCGGAAGAAGCCCCGCCAGCTTGCGGAAAAGGTCGTGAAGGATCTGGACGTTGTGACCCCCGGCGTCACCACCCCGGTGCGCCGCCTGTCCGGCGGCAACGTCCAGAAGGTGCTGGTGGGCCGGGAAATCGCCTCTGCCCCCAGCGTTCTGCTGACGGCCTACGCTGTCCGGGGACTGGACATCAACGCCTCCTATACCATCTACGACCTCATCAACCAGCAGAAGAAGGCCGGCGTGGCTGTGGTTTATGTCGGCGAGGATCTGGACGTGCTGCTGGAGCTGTGCGACCGGATTCTGGTGCTGTGCGGCGGAAAGGTCAGCGGCATCGTGGAGGGCCGGGGCGCGTCCAAGCCCGAGGTGGGCATGATGATGACAAGGCTGGGAGGAAAGAAAAATGCGTAAACAGAGCAAAGGACCCATTGTGCATATTTCCAAGCGTTCCGCCCTGCCCTGGTATCACGCCTGGGCCATTCGGGGCGCGGCGATTCTGCTGGCGCTGGTGGTCTGTGCCTTCGTCACCACCGCGCTGACCGGTGAAGACCCCATCGGCGTTTACAAGACCATGTTCGCCGGCGCTTTCGGCACCAAGCGGAAGGCGTGGATTCTGGGCCAGAATCTGGCGATTCTTCTGTGCATCTCTCTGGCGGTGACTCCCGCTTTCAAGATGCGGTTCTGGAACATTGGCGGTGAGGGCCAGGTACTCATCGGCGGCCTTGCCACCGCTGCCTGCATGATTCTGCTGGGGGACAAAATCCCCAACTGGCTGCTGATCGGGATTATGATTCTTGCCAGTATCGCGGCGGGCGCCATCTGGGGCGGCATCCCCGCCATCTGTAAGGCCAAGTGGAACACCAACGAAACCCTGTTCACCCTGATGATGAACTATGTTGCCACCCAGCTGGTTGCGTTTTTTGTCATTGTCTGGGAGGTGCCCAAGGGCGCGGGCAAAATCGGCATCATCAACCAGAGCACCCAGGCGGGCTGGCTGCCCCAGATCGGCAGCTACAAATACCTGCTGAACATTCTGATTGTCGCTGTGCTGACCATCCTCATGTATTTCTATCTGTCCCGCTCCAAGCAGGGCTATGAGATCGCCGTGGTGGGCGAAAGCGAGCGGACGGCCCGGTATGTGGGCATCAACGTGGGCCGGGTCATCGTGCGCACCATGCTGATTTCCGGCGGTATCTGCGGTCTGGCAGGCCTGCTGCTGGTGGGCGGCACCGACCACACCATCACCACCACCATCGCCGGCGGCAGAGGCTTTACGGCGGTCATGGTGGCGTGGCTGGCGAAGTTTAATCCTCTCGTCATGGTGTTCACCAGCTTCCTGTTGGTGTTCCTGAGCCGTGGCGCCAGTGAGATTTCCACCATCTACGGTCTGAACCACTCCTTCGGCGACATTCTCACCGGCATCATCCTGTTCTTCATCATCGGCAGCGAGTTCTTCATCAGCTACCGCCTGAGCTTCCTGAAGCACACCAAGAAGGAGGGCTAAGGAAATGTTTGATTTTGTATCGTTTTTCCCCCGTGCCGTCATGCAGGGCATCCCGCTGCTGCTGGGCGCTACCGGTGAGACCCTGACGGAAAAGTCCGGCAACCTGAATCTGGGCATCCCTGGCATCATGTATGTGGGCGGCATCTGCGGCGTCATCGGCGCTTTCTTCTATGAGCAGAGCGGGCATATGAACGGCTTCCTTGCGGTTGCCATTCCTGTCCTGTGCTGCCTGCTGGGTTCGCTCCTCATGGGTCTTCTGTACTGCTTCCTGACGGTGAACCTCCGGGCCAACCAGAACGTGACGGGCCTTGCCATGACCACCTTCGGCGTGGGCTTCGGCAACTTCTTCGGCGGCTCCCTGATTAAGCTCACCGGCAGCGAGGTGCCCTCCATCGCCCTGTCCGCCACCAGCGCCTACTTTAGTAAAAGTCTGCCCTTTACGGACAAACTGGGGGTTTTCGGCAAGCTGTTCTGCTCCTATGGCTTCCTTGCCTATGTGGCAATTATCATTGCGCTGGTGTGCTCCTATGTGCTGAAGCGTACCCGGGTGGGCCTGCAGCTGCGGGCCGTGGGCGAAAGCCCCGCTACCGCCGACGCTGCCGGCATTGATATTGCAAAGTATAAGTATGTTGCTACCTGCGTGGGCAGCATGATTGCGGGTTTGGGCGGCCTGTACTATGTCATGGACTACGCCTGCGGCGTCTGGAGCAACGATGCCTTCGGCGACCGGGGCTGGCTGGCCATCGCGCTGGTCATCTTCACCATCTGGCGGCCCAACGTGGGGATTCTTGCCTCCATTCTCTTCGGCGGTCTGTATATCCTGTACCTGTTCATCCCCACGGGCACCAATCTGGCGGTGAAGGAGCTGTACAAAATGCTGCCCTACATTGTCACGATCTTCGTGCTGGTGCTCACCAGTATGCGCAACAAGCGGGACAACCAGCCCCCCGAGAGCCTGGGCGTTCCCTATTTCCGGGAAGACCGGTAGAACACAAGCGCCGCCCGGGCCCGGGCGGCGCGTTATTTCGATAGGAGGTATGGATATGGATAAACAGAAATTAAACGCAATTCTCGCCGCTATGGCCGAGGAAAATGTTCCCCAGCTCATTATTTCCGACCCGGCGGTGATTTTCTACCTTACCGGAGCATGGATTCACCCCGGCGAGCGGCTGCTGGTGCTCTACCTGAACCGAAACGGAAACCATAAGCTGCTGGTCAACGACCTGTTCCGGCAGACCCGGGATCTGGGCGTGGAGATTCAGTATTACAACGATACGCAGGACGGCGTGGAAATCCTCAGCCGCTTGATGGATTCCGCAGCCCCTGTGGCCATCGATAAAAACTGGCCCGCCCGGTTCCTGCTGCGCTTGCAGGAATTGAAGGCTGCCAGCGGCTATGTGAACAGCTCTTCCATCGTAGACAGTGTCCGAAGAATTAAGACCCCCGACGAGCAGGAAAAAATGCGGACAGCCTCCCGGCTCAATGACGAGGTCATGGAAAAACTGGTTGCAGTCCTCAGCGAAGACCACACGGAGTTGGAACTGAAAGATATCCTCATGAAACTCTATACCGATGCCGGGTGCGAGGGCTTTTCCTTTGAACCGATCACGGCGTTTGCCGGAAACGCGGCAGACCCCCATCATGAGCCGGACGCTTCCCGGGGAAAATTCGGCGACGGCGTAGTGCTGGACATCGGCGGATTGAAGGACAATTACTGCTCCGATATGACCCGGACGGTGTTCCTCGGCACGGTATCTGACCGCCAGCGGCAGATTTATGAGGTGGTGCTGGAAGCCAACCGCCGCGGCATTGCGGCGGCAAAGCCCGGCAATCGGATGCGGGATGTGGACAACGCCGCCAGAAGCTATATCGAGGAAATGGGCTTTGGCCGGTATTTCACCCACCGCACGGGACACTCCATCGGCTTGGAGGTTCACGAGGCGGGGGATGTGTCCGCCGTCAATGACGCCGTCATTCAGCCCGGTCAGTGCTTCTCCGTGGAGCCGGGGATTTATATTCCCGAGGAGAACATCGGCGTCCGCATTGAGGACCTGGTGCTGATTACCGAGGACGGCTGTGAGGTGCTGAACCGCTATCCCAAAGAGCTGCAGGTGATTCCCTTCCCCGACAAATAGGAGAAATATTATGTCAATGAATTTGGTTTTGCAGCAGATTTTGGTAATTTTCTGCTATGTGGCAGTGGGCGCGGGCGCGGGAAAACTGGGTATCATCAACCCGGACCAGCGGAAATACCTGACGAAGCTCTGCTCCAGCCTGATCCTGCCCTTCACCATTCTGTCCGCCGCTAGCATGGAGGTGGGCGCGAAGGGCTTCCGCAGTCTGGGCATCGCCATAGGCATTATGGCCCTGACCATGGGCGGCGCAATGGCAGGCAGCCTGCTGCTTTTGCGCGTATTTCACGCGGAGGATAAATTCCGCGCCGCTATGACCAGTCTGATTACCTTTCCCAACTGCACCTTTTTGGGCCTGCCCCTGTGCCAGGCGCTGTTTGGGGAAATCGCGGTGCTCTATAACTGCGCGGCGCTGATTGTTTTCAACGTGCTGTTCTTTACCATTCAGATGCCCCTGTTTACGGGCGGAAAAATCAATTTGAAAGCAATCCTTACGGTGCCCACCCTTGCCACCTTCGCACTGCTTGCCATGCTGGCGCTGGGTATCCACTGGCCCGCCCCGGTGCAGACCGTGGTCAGCAGCATCGGCAGCATGATTACGCCCCTGTCCCTCATTATTATCGGCGTCATGCTGTCGGAAAATGACCTGACGGCGATTTTCCGGGAAAAGGCGGTATATCTGGTGATGGCGCTGCGGAATTTCCTGATTCCGGCACTTGCCATGCCGGTACTCATGGCTATGCCCATGGATGCCCGGGACAAGCTGTGCGTGCTGGTGTATCTGGCCTGTCCCTGCGCCACGCTGACCACCATTTATGCCATTCAGACCGATACCTGCCCGGAGCTGTGCGCCCGGTCGGTGCTGTTTTCCACCATTTGCTTTGCAATCAGCCTGCCTGTGATCATCGCGGCGGGGCAGCTCCTGTTCGGAATGTAGATTTCGCAGAATCTGTGAACAAATATAAGATGCTTTATGAACTTTAGCACTCTGACCTTGACAGTGCTAAAATCGGTGCTATAATACAGGTGTTCCTTGAAAGAGGAGCAGAAGGTAACGTTAGTTCGCCAACGCCCGACATTCCGTCAGACGCCAACGAAAGATTGAATGGAGGAATGACTTATGTTGCCTGGCTTTTTTGGTGAGAACCTGTTCGATGATTTGTTTACAGACCCCTTTGACATGCTGATGCCTGTCCGGGGCAATGACCCGCTGTACGGCAAACACGCCCGGAATCTGATGAAGACCGATGTCCGGGAGCTGGAGGATACCTACGAGGTGGATGTGGACCTGCCCGGCTTCAAGAAGGACGAGATCACGGTTGACCTGAAGAATGGCTACCTGACCATCGGCGCGTCCAAGGGCCTGGACAAGGACCAGAGCGATCAAAACGGCAAGTATCTCCGCCGGGAGCGTTACGCCGGCGTTTGCAGCCGGAGCTTCTATGTGGGCGAGAATGTCCGTCCCGAGGAGATCGGCGCCAAGTATGAGGACGGCATTCTGAGGCTGTCCGTACCCAAGGCCGCCCGGAAGGAGCTGCCTGCCAGCACTTCCATTTTCATCGAGTAAATAACCATTGCGCCCCGCCTATCGCGCTTTGCGCGGCAGGCGGGGCGCTTTTTTGCTGTTGTGATTTTAGCGGCAGAACCGGAAGAATTTCGGGGAAAATAGGGCAAAAAGCGAATTGACAGCCGTTTCCTGCTGTGGTACCATATGTCACGATAAGTTATCATAGGCTAACAGATAAGGAGGCTTCCCAGAAAATGATTTGGAGCGTAATCGGCATCACCGCCCTTGCGGGTATGGGCGGTACCGGCTTGGGCGGATTGGTTTCCTGCCTGTTCCGGAAGGATTCCAGCAAGACCGTCAGCCTGCTGCTGTCCTTTGCCGCCGGGGTAATGACGTCCGTCGTGTGCTTTGACCTGCTGACGGAGGCGCTGCATCCGGACGACCTGAGCAACGATGTGGGGCTGGTGGTCACCGGCGTGCTGGTGGGGTATGTGGTAATCGCCCTGCTGAATGCGCTGATTGACCACAAAACCAACCACGAGGTGGCTCACATTGATGAAAACCACCCCAAAACGGCGGACTCGCTGGAAGAGCTGACCCACGCCAACCATCTGAAGGAGCACCGGGAGGGCCGTCAGCCCCGCAGCGGACTGTTTCTGGCGGGACTGGTGATGGCAGCGGCCATTGCCCTGCATAACGTGCCGGAGGGCATGGTCATCGGCGCGTCCTTTGCCCGGACGGCGGGGCAGACCCTGCTGAACCGGGGCGGCCTGACCATGGCGGTAGTCATCGGCCTGCACAACATTCCCGAGGGAATGGCGGTGGCGGTGCCCCTGATTTCCGGCGGAATGCCCAAGGCTCGTTCCGTGGTCGTCACGGCGCTGACCGGATTCCCCACCGTTTTGGGCGCGCTGCTGGGCTTTATGGTGGGCGCCATGGGCCCCACGGCGCTGGCGCTGTCCCTGAGCTTTGCCTCCGGCGCCATGCTGTATGTGGTCTTCGGCGAGCTGATGCCGGAAGCCATTCTCATGTGGCGCTCCAAGCTCCCTGCCGCCGCGACGGTCATCGGTATGCTGACAGGCGTGATTATAATTTATGTGTGAAGAAAGGCGGCATTCGCGCGAATGCCGCCTTTTTTCATCCTTATTTGCCCAGGTGCCAGATATCCTGATTGTATTCGGCAATGGTGCGGTCGGAGGAGAACAGGCCGGCCTTGGCGATATTCACCAGGCAGCGGCGGCTCCAGTCCAGAGGATTGATGGCGTAGTCTTCCAGCGCCTGGCCCTTGCGCACCACATAGGCGTTGAAGTCCGGCAGAGTCTGGAACCAGTCCTTGCCCTTCAGCTCCTTCTGAAGACGGCTCAGCAGCTCATAGGAGCCGGCCTGTGTCATTTCGGGGCTGGTCAGGAAGTCGATGGCCCGGCGCAGGTTGGGGTCGCCCTCGTACCACTCGGACGCCTTGTAGTCCCCGGCGGCGTAGCGGCGGATGACCTGCTGGGAGGTCTGACCGAAGATATAAATATTGTCGGAGCCAACCTGCTGGCTGATTTCCACATTGGCGCCGTCCATGGTGCCAAGGGTCAGGGCGCCGTTCAGCATAAACTTCATGTTGCCGGTACCGGAGGCCTCCTTGGAAGCCAGACTGATCTGTTCCGACAGGTCGCAGGCGGGAATCATCTTCTCGGCGGCGGTGACGTTGTAGTTTTCCACGAATACGATCTGCAGCCACTGGGAAACCACCGGATCGGCGGCAATGACCTTGGACAGGGTCAGCAGCGCGTGAATAATGTCCTTGGCGATGGTGTAGGCGGGAGCAGCCTTGGCGCCGAAGATGGAAACCAGCGGCACCGGGGGCAGATGCCCGGCCTTGATCTCGAAATACTGGTGAATGAGGTACAGCAGGTTCAGTTGCTGCCGCTTGTACTCATGCAGCCGCTTGGACTGAATGTCGAACATGGCGCCGGGATTGACGGTGATGCCCTGCTCCTGCTTCAGCCACCGGCACAGCTCCCGCTTATTCTCCTTCTTGATGGCAGCCAGCCGCTCCAGCACGGGCGTATCGTTTTCATAGGCCAGCAGCTTGGTAAGCTGGGCGGCGTCCTTGTGGAAGCCGGTGCCGATGAGGTTCTCAATCTGGCTGGTCAGCAGGGGATTGCACTTGATGAGCCACCGGCGGAAGGTGATGCCGTTGGTCTTGTTGTTGAACTTCTCGGGGTAGAGCTTATAGAAGCCGTGCAGTTCGGAATCCTTCAGAATCTGGGTGTGCAGGGCGGCGACACCGTTGGTGGAGTGGGTGAAGTGGATGTCCATGTGGGCCATGTGCACTTTGCCGTCCTTGTCGATAATGGCAAGGCTCTTATCCTCGGTGCGCTTGGCAACCACCGCGTCCAGCTTCTCGATAATGGGCATCAACTGGGGTACGGCGGCTTCCAGATAGGCCCGGGGCCACTTTTCCAGGGCCTCTGCCAGAATGGTGTGGTTGGTGTAGGCGCAGGTCTTGGTGACGATCTCAACGGCTTCGTCGAATTCAATGCCCTTCTCGCCCAGCAAACGAATCAGCTCAGGGATGACCATGCTGGGGTGGGTGTCGTTGATCTGAATGGCGGCGTAGTCCGCGAGGTTGTGGTAGTCGCAGCCCCGGGCAGCGCACTCCGCCAGAATCAGCTGGGCGCCGGCGGACACCATCAGGTACTGCTGGTAAATGCGCAGCTGACGGCCTGCCTCGTCGGAGTCGTCGGGATACAGGAACAGGGTCAGATTCTTGTCGATGGCGGTTTTGTCGAAGGTGATGCCGTCGTGAACGATGCTCTCGTCCACCGTGTCAATGTCGAACAGGTTCAGGGTGTTGGTGCGGCCCTCGTAGCCGGTGACCGCCAGCTTGTAAAGCCGGGCGGTGTAGTTTTTGCCGCCGAGGGTGACGGGGTAGGTACAATCCGTCTTTTCTGCCCAGCTGTGATTGGTGAGCCAGGGGTCGGGCAGCTCCTTCTGCACGCCGTCCGCCAGAGACTGGTGGAACAGGCCAAAGTGATACCGCAGGCCGATGCCGTCGCCGGGCAGGTTCAGGGTAGCGAGGGAATCCAGGAAGCAAGCCGCCAGACGGCCCAGACCGCCGTTGCCCAGAGAGGGCTCCGGCTCCACCTCTTCAATATCCGCCAGATTTTTTCCCGCGGCCAGGAGGGCAGAGCGGACCTCGTCATACAGCCCCAGATTGATGAGGTTGTTGGACAGCAGCTTGCCGATGAGGAATTCCGCGCTGATGTAGTACAGCTTCCGGCCCTCCACCGGGCGAATCCGCTGGGCGGACTTCTCGTTTACCAGCTTCAGAAGGGCAAGGTACACTTCGCTGTTGGTGCACTGGGACAGCTCCTTGCCCGTTAATTTGGTCAGAGTTTCGGTCATAGTCATAAAGGGTTCCTCCTTTTCTTTTTCCCTGTCTACACTATACCACGAATTTTCAGTAATATCTTGCACGAAACAATCCAATTGTGATACAATACTAGCATAGGAGGGTGATTGAAATGGCGGATACGGCAGCTTTGCAGGAAAACAAACGCCACGGCGACAGGTGGTTTCCCTTTGACATCTACCCCTGCACCATTCCCAAGGACTTCCCTCAGGTGGCGCTGCATTGGCAGAACAGCATGGAACTGGTATTTGTGAAAAAGGGCGCGGGGACGGTGCAGGTGGGGCTGGAGCCGGTGACAGCCCGGGCAGGGGACATCTTTGTGCTTGCCCCCGGTATGCTCCACGGACTGGGTCAGCTTCCCGGAGAGACAATGGAATATGAGAACATTATCTTTGAGGTGGAGCTGCTGGGGGGTTCCAGCGACCTGTGCTACCGGCGGTATCTGCTGCCCCTGCAGAGCGGGCGGCTGTCCCTGCCCTCCCGGCTGACGCCGGGGCACCCCTGCTATGACGGGGCGCTGGGATGTTTGCGGCAATTGGAGGACGTGAACTGGGACCGGGTACTGGGATATGAGCTGCAAGTCAAGGGACTGCTGCTGAGCCTGCTGTCGCTGCTGGTTGCCCAGAGCGACACGCTGCCCCCCAGCGAAAACGCGGACACCCGGCGGCTGAAAACGATCCTGCAATATGTGACCACCCACTATGCCGAAACCCTTTCCGTAGCGGAGGCTGCCGGGGTGTGTCAGTGCAGCCCCAGCCATTTTATGCGCTGGTTCCGGCAGATGACCGGCCAGAGCTTTACGGAGTATCTCAACGCCTGCCGCCTGAACGCGGCGGCGGAGGCTCTGCGCGGCACCGACGATACCGTTCTGGCGGTAGCGGAACGGACGGGCTTTAAGAATCTGTCCTATTTCAACCGCGCCTTCAAGGCCCGGTTCGGTCTGACCCCGCGGGAGTACCGGAAAAGGTAGTGTGGTATTTATTATGTGCTTATCGGTTTTTGTCAGCAAAACAACAAACTGTAACTGAGTTGACAATTGAAAGTTGACAGTTGAAAGTTGTGGTATCCCTTCGGGATGATTTAAAATCTCCCGACAAATCTTGATCGCGACACATTTGCAAGAGAATGTCCGGTTTATAGACATAATGATTCAATTGTCCCGTAGGGACTCCTTTACTTTCAACTGTCAACTCTGACAATTACACATGATCTGTCTGCTGAGTACAGCCGATAAGCACAATTGATTATATGACCGTAAATCAGAGCTGAACTTAGGAAGAACGGTAATTTGTCCGTAAGATATCGGCTTGGAAACTGCATTGTGAGGAAAAAAGCCCGTGCCGGAGTGTTCACTCCGGCACGTTTTTTCTGTATGGCTGTGCTATTCGCCGATATACTGAAATCTCGGTCCGTGGTAGCCGTCCCGGTCTATGGTTTCCGTCCACATGGCGGCGGGGCGCACCCAAAGGCCCTGTTCGCCGTACAGAGCCCGGTAGACCACCATTTCCTCCATGGTTTCCGAATGCCGGGCCACGCCAATGACCTCGTAGTAATTTCCCTTAAAATGCCGGTACTTTCCGGGCTTGATGTCCATAAGTAACCTCCATAAAGAAGCGCCGGGGAAGCTTCCCCGGCGCATGATTTCGTTAGCCGGTGGGCACGCTGCCACGGGTGGACAGCTCCAGCACCGCGTTGGTGTCAAACAGGCCCGAGAACATACTGGATTTATGCTGCATATTCTCGCCGGTGACCATCAGACGGTTCTGCCGGACGTAGGTGTCGTTGACTTCCGTCAGGGGAGAAGCGTCGTTGGAGATGAAGTAACGGAAGCCGCTGGTGTACAGCACCTGGAAGGCGTTACTGCTGGCGCCGTACTCCGTCAGGCGGCTGGCGCGGGCGAATACGAAGGTGTCCACCGGGCCGATGACGTTGACCACCTGGCTGGTCCAGCTCTGCATATCCGCCTGAATCTGGGCAACGCTGAGCTTGCCGTAGGCATCGTTTTTATAGGTGAAGCAGGCAATGGTGTAGCCCTTGTCCCGCAGGGCGCTGGCAATGGCCTTGGCTCCTGCCACCTGCTCATCGTAATACTGCTGGCTGACGGTGCTGATGTAGGAGGTGTTGCAGCGGTAGCCGAACACGCCCTCGTGACCGGTGATGGCCAGAATGGCACGGGCACCCTGATAGCAGAAGTCGGGGTGCTGGGCAATGAAGTCCTCCAGAATGGGCACAAAGTCGTAGTTGCCCACCAGTGTCTGTCCGTTGGCATCGATGTACTCGGCTTTGATATCACCGTTGCCGTCCACCACCAGCTTGTTGGCAAAGCCGTCGCCCTTGGCATCCGCCTTGCCGTCGCCGTCGCCGTCCACCATGTAGGCAAAGTAGTTGACCATGGTTTCCGTGAGCATCACGGGCTTTTTGCCCTCGGGCAGCAGGATGGACTTGACCATGAACTTCTCGTTGCCGTCCAGATCGGTGTTGGCGGCGATGAAGCTGTTAAAGTCCACCAGAACGTAGCCGTTGGTGTACAGCTGGTTCAGAATCTTGGAGAATTCGCCGGTGGTGACGAAGTTTTTATTGTAGCTGCCGCCCAGCTCCGCGTCCTGCTTGGCCCGGGTCATGTCCTCGATGAGGACGTGGAAGCTCAGGTTGGGAATCAGGGTGGGATCCTTGTATTCCACCAGGGAGTTCTTGGCGTTCTCATACTCGGCGCGCTTGGCGGCAACCTCCGGGTGCTGGGTCAGGTCGCCGATGGATTCTAGCTTTTCGATGGCATCGTCGTAGTTATACCCGGCAGCCAGCGCCTCGGCCTCTGCCATGATCTGCTCGCCCTGTGCGGCAAGCTGCTCCGCCTGGGAGATGGAGGCGTCCAGCTGGCTCTGCTGGTTCTGCTTTTCGATCTGGCGGCGCTCAATCACATTGGACAGGGAACCAATGACGAAGGTCAGCACCAGAATCAGGCACACACAGACCGTCAGGGGAGGCAGATAGACCTCCTTGAAAATCTGGGAGCGGGTCTTTCTTCTGCGGCGGCGGGGATTGTCCGGGTCCACCGGCTCCTCCCGCTGCTCCTTGTGGAGCACGGGGCCGAAGTACAGGTCAAAGAACCGGGTGAAAATATTGGGGGTCTTCAGCTTGGGAAGCTTTGGCAGCTTGATGGGCTTGCGGGGCTTCTTCTCCCGGCGGGGCGAATCTTCCTCGTCGGCTTCTTCCTCGTATTCGCCGTCATCCTCCGCGGGGGCCTCCTCGTCGTATTCCGGCTGACCGTCGTAGGCTTCCTCGCCGTCGTACTGACCGGGGTCATCCCCGGCGGGTTCCTCCTCCTCGTCCTGCCAGTCGTCCTCCTCAGGCGCCTGCCACTGCTGGTCAGGCTGAGACTCCTCCCCGGCGCCCATATTTAAAAATTCGTCCAGATTGCCGTCCAGATCAAAGTCGCCGCCGTCGGCGGACAGGCCCAAATCTTCATCGGTAAACGCGCCGGTATCTGCCGTATCATCATACGCCTCATCGCCCGCTTTGGACTTGGCGTCAAAGCCGTAAGCCTCATCGAAGTCAAAATCGATGTCAAAATCTTTTTTCGCCATAGGTGCATCCCTACCTTCATGGTATAGTCACTCATATTCTACCATCGACACCTGAAAAAAGCAAGAACATTTGGCACAATTGCAAAAAAATCCAGTCCGGTCCGGCCCGGTCCGGCAGGCGTCCTTGCAAACCGGGGAAAACTGTGTTATGATGCAGAAAAACAAGCTTTGCCAGAAGAAAGGACGCAGTATGGAAAAAATAACCAGCTTTACCATTGACCATTGCAGGCTCCAGCCGGGGCTGTATGTCTCCCGGAAGGACCGGGTGGGGGCGGAAACCGTTACCACCTTTGACCTGCGGCTGACCAAGCCCAACGACGAGCCTGTCATGAACACCGCCGAGGTGCACACCATCGAGCATCTGGGGGCCACCTACCTGAGAAACGAGCCGAATTGGAAGGACAAGGTGCTCTATTTCGGCCCCATGGGCTGCCGGACGGGGTTTTACCTGCTGCTGGCAGGGGACTACGAATCCGAAGATATCGTGCCGCTGGTGCTCAGCTGCTTCCGGTTCATCCGGGACTACCGGGGGGAGGTTCCCGGGGCCAGCGCCAGAGACTGCGGAAATTATCTGGACATGAACCTGCCCATGGCGAACTACTGGGGCGGAAAATACGCCGCATTGCTGGAAAATATCGACGAAACCCGGCTGGTGTATCCAATTGACAATTGACAATGGACAATTGACAATTGTCAGTAAGCAGCAGCCTGTTGAAAAAGTGGGGGTACTCCAAAAACAACGGATTGATGAAGGAATTGTCCGTCCAGAAGGGACTCCATAATTGTCAATTTTCAACTGTCAATTGTCAATTCGCTACACATGGAGGTTATTATGACAAAACTGGGAATTATCGGCGCCATGCAGGTGGAAGTGGAAATCCTGCTGGGCCAGATGGACAATAAAACAGCCCGCACGGTGGCGGGCAGCGAATTCTGCGAGGGCACGCTGGAAGGCGTGGACGTTGTAGTGGTGCAGTGCGGCGTGGGCAAGGTCAACGCGGCCCTGTGCGCCCAGATTCTGAGCAGCTGCTTCGGCGTGACCCATCTGGTGAACACGGGCATCGCCGGTTCCCTCAGCGCGACGCTGGACATCGGCGATCTGGTGGTGAGCGAGGACGCCATGTACCACGACTTTGACTGCGTGCATTTCGGCTACCCCTACGGACGGGTGCCCGGCATGGACGTGACGGCTTTCCCGGCGGACCAAACCCTGGCCCGGTTTGCCTTTGAAGCGGCGGAGGCCGTGAATCCCGGACACACCCGCATGGGCCGTATCGCCAGCGGCGACAAATTCGTGGCGGAAAAGGACGTGAAGGACGCCATCATCGCGTCAACCCATGGCCTGTGCACGGAGATGGAGGGCGCGGCTATTGCCCAGACGGCCTACCGCAACGGCGTGCCTTTTGTAATCCTCCGGGCCATTTCCGACAAGGCCGACGACAGCGCCCAGATGGACTATCCCACCTTTGAGCGCATTGCGGCCCACCGCTGCGCTGAGGTTACCTGCCGGCTGGCAAAGCGTCTGGCGGAGGATGCGGAGAATGCCTGATCTGCGGAAACGGAGCTGGATTTCCCGGCTGTGTAACGGCGGGCTGCTGGTGATTGCCTGCGGGATTTGCGCGGGCCTGCTTTTGCTGAATATTTGCTTCCGGACACATATTTCTCAGAAAGAAGTGGTGACGGTTCAGGTAAGCCTCCTGCGCAGTGCGGCGATCCTTGTTCTGACTGCCGTGGCCGTTGTCGTGGCTGGACTGCTCCCTCAAAAGCTTCAGATCCCAGAGAAGAAGTGCTTTCTGATCTGGACGGCGATTTACACGGTTATGGCCCTGTATCTGATTCTGAATGTGGATACCACACTCCGCGATGATGCCAAGTTAGTGCACCTGGCGGCGCTAGACTTCCTGGACGGTAACTATGACAAAATGGCACCGGACCATTATATGGGCTACTATCCCTATCAGACCGGGCTGATGCTGTATGACGCACTGGTCTATCGCTTCGGCAAGAACGGCGTCACCCCATTTCTGGCGAATTTCTGCTTTGTTCTGGGAATCCAGTACTTGATCTGGCAAATTGCGGATACGGTCTTTCAGTCCAGACCAGTCAACCTGGTGACCATGGGACTGTCTTTCGCGTTTCTTCCCCAGTTTTTCTTTATTCTGTTCGTTTATGGAACGATACCGGGATTGTTTTTCATGCTGCTGGCATTTTATAATGGTCTGCGTTTTTCCAGGACAGGAAGCTGGCGTCGGATGCTGGTGACTGCGCTCAGCTGCGGCGCGGCGGTGATTCTGCGGAAGAACAACCTGATTGGCATGATTGCACTGGTGATTTTTCTCTTCCTACGGGCACTGGAGAAGGAGAGGAAGGGACGTTTTCTCACCGCAGTCTGCCTGACCGTCCTGTGTACGATGGTAATCAATCAACAATTGCTGAGTGCAGTCGAGGCAAAAACCGGACAGAACCTGCATGATTCGATGCCGAGCAGCCTGTTTATCGCCATGGGAACGGATTTGGACAATAATCAGGTACGAGGCCCGGGATGGTATAATAGGTATACGATAGATACGCTGAAATCCTGCGATTACGACCGGGAAGCCGCAGCGAAAATCGGCTGGCAGAAGGTAGCGGAGAATCTGAAGGATACAATAGAGAACCCTGCCAGAGCGTTCCGCTTCTATGGTAAGAAACTGGTGTCAACTTGGTGCGACTCCCAGTTTCAATCTATCTGGAGCGGGCCAATGGAAAGAATGGAACAATATGTCCATACCCGTTTGCTGAGGTCCATCTACCAGGAAGGAATTGCGGATAAGCTCCTGAATCTGGTATGCAAATGTGTGGTCCTACCCATTTGGCTGTTTGCGTCCGTGTTTTTGCTGGTATTTCATAGGAAAAATCGGGACTGGGAGCTGTTTTACCTCTACCTCATCGGTGGCGCGCTGTTCCATTTCGTCTGGGAGACAAAGAGTCAGTATGTCTATCCCTATGTGTTCTGCCTGATCCCCTTCGCGGCCTTCGCGTTTGTGCAGACAGCCCGCAAGTGCGGGGGGATTGTCCGGCGGTTCCGGAGGAAGAAATAAACAGTGAGGCGTGAATTCACACGCCTCACTCTTTTATGCGATTTATTCTTCGCTCTTAACCTGCCCCTCCCAGAAGGGTTCGGGCTTGGTGCAGTTCTGGCAGTTCTCCCCGCAGTTCCGGGGCTTATACTGCAATTCCTGACTCTTGACGCTCACCGTGGTGCAGGCGGGGATGGAGTGGGTGATGAACACGTTGGAGCCGATGACGCTGTCCCGTCCGATGACGGTGCCGCCGCCCAAAATGGACGCGCCGGCGTAGATGGTTACGTTGTCCTCAATGGTGGGGTGCCGCTTTTTGCCCCGCAGGCTCTGCCCGCCCCGGGTGGTCAGCGCGCCCAGGGTCACGCCCTGATAGACCTTCACATGGTCGCCGATGACGGTGGTCTCGCCCACCACGATGCCGGTGCCGTGGTCAATGAAGAAGTAGCTGCCGATGGTGGCCCCGGGGTTGATGTCGATGCCGGTGACGCTGTGGGCGTGCTCCGTCATAATCCGGGGCAGCAGGGGAACCCCTAGGGTGTAGAGCACATGGGCCAGCCGGTATACCGTGATGGCAAACAGCCCCGGATAGCAGAAGATGATTTCCTCCACGCTGAAGGCGGCGGGGTCGCCGTCGAAAAACGCCTCCACATCGGTCTGGGCCACGGCCCGGACGGCGGGGATTTCCCGGAAGAAGGCGATGCTCAGCTCCTGCGCCTTCTGCGCGGCGGCCTGTTCGCCCAGCTCGCTTTTGAACACCAGCGTCAGCTGCTTGTTCAGGTTGTACATCACGTCCTCAATGAGCATGGACAGGTTGTGCCGCATGTTGTAGATGCGGTAGGTCTTATCCCGGGAGGAGCCGGGGTAGACGATGCGGATGAGCTTTCCGATCATGTCGATGATGACTGCCTTGTCCGGCTGGCAGAAGTGGTCCATCTTGTCGATGGCCCGCCCGTGGCGGTAGTCCTCCAGAATGTTGTCCACAATACCCTCAATCTGGGCTTCAATGGGGGTCATAGGCCTATCCCTCCTTATAATCTACGCCCAGTTTAACACATCCCCCCGGCAAAGTCAATTCGCACGGACAACGAGGCCTGCCGCAAAAAAGCGCAGCAGGCCTTCAAATAATGTCTCTGTCTACATAATAGCGCAGTAGAGCGATACCGAACACGCCCAATGGCGCAGCGATTACACAAGGCTGGCGCACGCATTGGATGTCCGCCCTGCGGACCGGCTCTGCCGCCTAGTCTTCAAAGGTCAGAATGTCCTTGAACTTCTCCTTGAAGATGCCGTAGACCGCGTCCAGCACGGCCTCGTCCTCCACCGCCAGATAGTTCTCGTTCTCCTCATCCACAGGCTCGATCTCCATAATGACGATCTCGTCCTCGCCCTCGGGCATCAGCACCAGATATTCCTTGTCCTGATACGCGATGCAGTCCAGATACTCAAAGTCCACGTCCTGCCCGTTCTCATCGGTCAGGGTCAGAATGCTGGTTTCCTCCTCGGGAAGATTGGTTTCCATATCCATAAGAAAAACCTCCTGAAAGCGTTATTCAGAGATATTATACCTGATATGCCGGTGAAAAGCAATACAGCAGGCGAAAAATGAGTCAGGAGTGGAGTGTGGAGTGTGGAGTGTGGAGTTGTGGTATCGCCTTCGGCGATGAATTAGAAAAAAGTGTTATCTTCACTCCTCACTCCTCACTCCTCACTCTCCACTCTTCACTCTCCACTCTTCACTCTTCACACTCCACACTTCATACGCATTTCCAGTAGCATTTTCGGGAAAGCTGTGGTATACTGGGAGGCGAATAATTGCCACGAAAAGCGTGGGTTAGGAGCTTGTGTCATGAATTACGCGACCATCAAAAACTGCGACATCGCCAACGGCCCCGGGGTTCGGATCAGCCTGTTCGTCTCCGGCTGCACCCATCACTGCCCCGGCTGCTTTAATCAGGTGGCCTGGGACTTTGCCTACGGCGAGCCGTTCACGGAGGAGACGGAAAATACCCTTCTGGATCTGCTGCGCCCCCACTATATCCGGGGCCTGACCCTGCTGGGGGGCGAACCCTTTGAGCCGCAGAATCAGGGGGCCATCGTGCACCTTCTGCGCAGAATCCGCGCGGAGCTGCCGGAAAAAACCATCTGGGCCTTCTCCGGCTACCTGTTCGAGCGGGACATCCTGTCCGGGCGGCTGGGGGACTGCAGCGAGTATTTAAGCTATCTGGACGTGCTGGTGGACGGGCCGTTTATCGAGGCCAGGAAAGATTTGAACCTCCGGTTCCGGGGGTCTTCCAACCAGCGCCTCATCGACGTGCCCAAGTCTCTTGCCGCAGGGAAGACCGTGCTGTGGGAGGACTGGCAGGGCGACAGAAGGGGAATGATTTAATGAATGCCATTCGTGTAAAAATCCTCCGGGAGGGGGCGGTGCTGCCCACCTACGGAAGCGCTGGGGCTGCCGGCGCGGACCTGTACGCCTGCCTGACGGAACCGGTTACCATCGAACCGGGCCGGACGGCCTTCGTCCCAACCGGCCTTGCCATGGAAATCCCTTCCGGCTGTGCCGGGCTGATTTATGCCCGCAGCGGCATGGCCTGCAAGCAGGGGCTGGCGCCCGCCAACAAGGTGGGGGTCATCGACAGCGACTACCGGGGCGAAATTGTGGTGGCCCTGCACAACCACAGCGGGGAGGCACGCACCGTGGAGCCGGGGCAGCGCATCGCCCAGATGCTCATTACCCCGGTGCTTCAGCCTGCCTATGAGGCTGCCCAGACGCTGTCCGATACCTGCCGGGACGCCGGGGGCTTCGGTTCTACCGGGAAATAATTGGTGATTTTCATAAAATCCATGTAAAGTTTTTGTGAAATTTACGCAGAAATTGTCACTATACATTTTGCGCGGAATTTCTTATAATGATATCATGCCCGGTGTGGGCAGTGAAGGAAAGCGAAAATTAAACAGAGATTTAGGAGTATGATATGGAGATTCTAACTGCCATTATCCAGCTTCTCGGCGGCCTTGCCATGTTCCTCTACGGCATTGAGGTCATGGGCGACGGTCTGAAAAACAGTTCCGGTGCCGCGCTGAAGCGGGTATTGGAAAAGGTCACCGGCAATGTGCTTATGGGCGTGCTCACCGGCGCGCTGGTGACCGCGGTGATCCAGAGTTCCACGGCGACCATCGTGCTGACGGTGGCCCTGATCGGCGCGGGGGTGCTGAACCTGAAGCAGGCCGTGTCCATCGTCATGGGCGCCAACATCGGCACCACGGTGACGGCCCAGATCATCCGTCTGAGTTCCATCGAGTCCGACGGCAGCTTCCTGCTGTGGCTGTTCGACACCGACACTTTGGCGCCCATCGCGCTGGTGGCGGGCATCGTGCTGCTCATGTTCATCAAGAGCAAGAAGTCTAAGACCATCGGCGATATCTGCATCGGCTTCGGCGTGCTGTTCGTGGGTCTGGAGCTGATGACCGACGGCGTCAAGCCCCTGATTGGTACGGAAGCGTTCACCGCCTTTGTCTCCTTCCTTGCCAACCCCCTGTTCGGCATCCTCTTCGGCCTGATTCTGACGGTCATTGTGCAAAGCTCCTCCGCCACCGTGGGTATGCTTCAGACCGTGGCTTCCGTGCCCGGCTCCGGCATCACCTTTGCCATGGCCTACCCCGTGATTATGGGCATCAACCTGGGCACCTGCGTCACCACCGCCATGGTCTGCTCCATCGGCTCTTCCAAGGACGCCAAGCGTACCGGCGTAGTGCACATCGCCTTTAACACCATCGGCACGGTGCTGTTCCTGATTGTGATGACGGTGATGGAAAAGCTGTCGGTATTCGGGGCGGGCTTCTGGGTCCGCGCGGTGGACAGCGGCGGAATCGCCAATTTCCAGACGGTGTTCAATCTGCTCACCGCCGTGGTGCTGATTCCCTTCGCCGACTGGATGGTGAAGCTGTCCCTGAAGATCGTCAAGGACGACAAGCCCGAGGCGGACCGGCATCCCGAGCTGCATACTCTGGACGAAAAGCTGTACAATTCTCCCGCCATGGCTCTCGCCGTCACCATGAAGGCCGTGGCCGACGGCGGCCGGCTGGCAAAGCTGAACTTCGAGCGGGGCTGCAAGGTGCTTGCCAAGTATGACCCGGTGCTGGTGGCGGAAATCAACAAGGACGAGGACTGCATCGACCAGTTCACCGACAACACCGACCGCTTCCTCATCGGCCTGTCCAAGACCGTGGAGACGGAGTTTGACGACCGTCAGCTGGATATGCTGATGCAGACGGTGCCCAATTTCGAGCGTATCGGCGACTACGCCACCAACATGGTGGAGCTGGCGGAGCGGCTGCAAAGCGAAAGCACCAGCTTCTCCGACACCGCCAAGAAGGAGCTGGCCCTCATCACCAGCGCCGTCAATGAGATTCTGGACATTACCGTCAATGCCTTTGCCAACGACGACAACGAGGCCGCCAAGGCCATCGAGCCGCTGGAGGAGACCATCGACGACATGATAATGATGCTGAAGGACCGTCACACCAAGCGGCTGAAAAACGGGCAGTGCTCCATCGGCAGCGGTCTGGTGTTCATGGAAGCGCTGACCTATTTTGAGCGTGCCTCCGACCAGTGTTCCTCCATTGCCGTCATGATGCTGGCCCGGAACAACGAGCAGATTCTGCAAAATCACTACGACTACCTGCGGGAAATCCACGCGGGCAACGACGTGGCCTACATGGCGGAAAAAGAGCGCCGCCGTGAGCAGTATATCAAGCCTTTGAAGGAAATTCTGTAAAAGCGAACCCCCGGAAGTTGCTTCCGGGGGTTTCTGATTGAAAGATTGAGAAGGTTGTAAAGGAGAATTGAATTGACAATTGACAATGAACAATTGACAATTGTGGTATCCCTTCGGGATGGATTAAAAAAGGGCACCAACGAAATAGAAATATATTCAATCGTCCCGAAGGGACACAATAATTGTCAACTGTCAACTGTCAATTGTCAATTACTCTCCATTTCCGCTGCCACGGGCGCTTCACAGGAGCGCATGGCGAGAATGGTTTTCTCCATCAGCTCGTCCAGCGTCCAGCCCAGCCGCTCCGCCCCGGTTCGGATCACATCCCGGGAGCAGCCGGCGGCGAACTTTTTGTCCTTGAACTTCTTCTTGAGAGACGACAGCTCCATGTCCATGACGGACTTGCTGGGCCGCATTTTCGCGGCGGCGCCAATGAGACCGGTCAGCTCGTCGGTGGCAAAGAGAACCTTCTCCATGAGAAGCGTGGGCTCCACGTCGCAGCAGATTCCATAGCCGTGGGAGCAGATGGCGTGCACCATTTCGGGGCTGGCGTTCACCTCAGAGAGCAGCTCCGGGGCCTTGACACAGTGCTCCTCGGGCCAGTTTTCAAAGTCCACGTCGTGCAGCAGGCCGCACAGGCCCCAGAAGTCCACATCCTCGCCGTTTTCGGCGGCGAACCAGCGCATGACCCCCTCCACCGTCAGAGCGTGCTGGATGTGGAAGGGCTCTTTGTTGTATTTTTTCAGCAGGGCAAGGGCCTGCTCCCGGGTCAGTTCCATGAAAATACCTCCTAAGTGATTTTTTCCCATTTTACGCCCGGGAAGCGGGTTTGTCAATCCTGTCTTCGACCTTTCCCCCCCGTGACGGAAAAGGGTAGAAAATTTCACAATTATCTGCTATGATACCGCAAAAGGGGTTGAGAGTATGGGCAACATTTTTGATTATTTAACCTGGCGGGGAGATCTGACCTTTACCCAGGACCCGCCTAACGCGGTGGACGCACTGATTTTTTCCACCCTGACCTATGTGGACTACGGGGAAAAGGCGGCCCGGGACCCGGACACGGCGGTGACGCTGCGCCAGTGCGCGGAGGAATTTTTCTCGCTGGAAGACCCGGAGGGCCGGGCACGGTCGAAAAAGGATATAGAGCTTCTGCACCGGGCGGCGGAGACGGTGCGCTTTGGACAATGCAGGCTGTGCCTGTTCCAGAGCCGCTTCCTGCCGGAGCAGGAGACCCAGTTTGCCGCCATGACCTTCCTGCCCGACGACGGCACCATGTTCCTTGCCTACCGGGGCACGGACAATTCTCTCGTTGGCTGGAAGGAGGACTTCAACATGACCTTCCAGCAGACCATCCCGGCCCAGCGGCTGGCCCAGGAGTACATCCGGCAGGCGGCGCTGGCCTACACCGCCCCCATGCGGGTTGCGGGCCACTCCAAGGGCGGCAATCTGGCGGTGTTTGCCGCCGCCCGGTGCTCGCCTACGGTGCGAAAGCGGATTCTGACGGTGTACAACAACGACGGCCCCGGCTTCACAAAGTACATGATCGGCGACCCGGGCTATAACGCCATCGTGCCGAGAATCCGCACCTACATCCCCCAGTCCTCGGTGATCGGGATGCTGCTGGAGCATGAGGAGCCGTTTCTGGTGATCCGCAGCAAAAGCGTAGGACTGATGCAGCACGACCCCTATTCCTGGGAGGTGGAGGGGCCGAACTTCCTGCCGGTACAGGAGGTGACGGAATCCTCTCAGTTTTTGGACGCCACCATCAAGAACTGGTTTGCCAGCATGAGCAATCAGGAGCGGAACCGGCTGGTGGAGGTGCTGTACAGCCTGCTGACCACCGGGGAGGTGGAGAACGCGGCGGATATTTTCCAGCCGAAAAACATCCGGGCCTACGTCAAGACCCTTTCCTCGGACGCGGATATGCGCCACATTCTGTCCACGGAATTTCAGGGCCTGCTGGAGGCGGCGAAGAAGGCCAGAACCAGCATGGGCGAAGCGAAGGAATTGCCGCCGGATAAGAGTGAAGAGTTGAGAGTGGAGAGTGAAGAGTGAAGAGTTTGGAGTTAGGAGTTGCGGCATCGCTTTCGGCGATGAATTGAAAATGTGCTTGTCGGTTTACCTCAGCAAAAGCAGAACATATCTGCGTTACATTGTAGGGCGGGGGCTTGCCCCCGCCATCGGCGAAGCCGCTATGGGTAACGGCGGTGGGGGCAAGCCCCCGCCCTACAGTGGCATTTCTTAATCAGCTAAAGCGCAATGTAGCTGAATAAAGCTGATAACACTCCACTCTCCACACTGAAAAAGGCTGCCGTCTCCCTTTTGGGAAACGGCAGCGTTTTTTAATGGTTCATGATTTTTTCCAGCGCGGCAAGCTTCATGCTGGTGGTGAGAACCTCCATGGCTTTTTCCAGCTCCTCCACCGGGGGCAGGCTGGGGGCGATGCGCAGGTTGGAGTCCGCCGGGTCGTTGCCGTAGGGGTAGGTGGCGCCCACGTTGGTCAGCACCACGCCGGCCTCTTTGCACAGCTGCCACACCCGTTTCGCGGTGCCGGGCATGGTAAAGAGACTGACGAAATAGCCGCCGTCCGGGTCTACCCAGTGAGCGATACCCAGAGGTTTAATCTCCCGGGTCAGCCACTTGCTCACCACGTCAAATTTGGGCCGCATAACCTCCGCGTGGAGCTTCATGATCTCCAGCGTGTGGGCCTTATTCCTGAGGAAGCGCACATGGCGCAGCTGGTTGACCTTGTCCTGAGAGATCATCTGAATGCCAAAGAGCTTGGTAAAATACTTGATATTGTCCTCGCTGGAGGCCATGCAGGAGATGCCGCCGCCGGCGAAGGTGATCTTGGAGGTGGAGGCGAACTCAATGACCATGTCGGGACGCCCGGCTTCGGCGCAAAGGCCCAGAAGATCGGGGAAGGGGACATACTCCCCACGGAACTGGTGGACGCCATAGGCATTGTCCCACATGATGGTGAAGTCCGGGGCGGCGGGCTTCAGGTTTGCGAACCGCCGGACGGTTTCGTCGCTGTAAATCACGCCGTCGGGATTGCTGTACTTGGGCACCGTCCAGATGAGCTTCACCTGGGGATCCTTCACCAGCTCCTCCACCACATCCATATCCGGGCCGGTGGGGGTCATGGGCACGGGAATCAGCTCCGCGCCGAAGCTCTCACCGATGGCGAAGTGCCGGTCATAGCCGGGGCAGGGGCACAGGAATTTAACCTTTTCCTCCTTGCACCAAGGCCGGGGGCTGTGGGGCAGGCCGTGGGTGTAGGCCCGGGAGACCACATCGTACATGAGGTTCAGGCTGGCAACGCCGCCCACGAAAACCTGTTCCGGCTTGCAGTCCAGAATGTCGGCCCAGTATTCACGGGCGCAGGGCAGGCCCGCCAGTTCGCCGTAGTTGCGCACATCGATGCCGTCGTCCATGCAGTCCTCGGCGGTCTGCACGGTGGTGAGAATGCCGCTGACCAGATCCAGCTGCTTTTTGGAGGGCTTGCCCCGGGCCATGTTCAGCTTCAGACCCTGTGCCTTGAGTTGGTCGTATTCATCCAGAACGGTGGCGTACTCCCGTGCCAGTTCGGAGGTGCTCATGCAAGAATAGGGGGTCACAAAAATCATCCTTTCGGCCTAATCACTGTAATAATGGGCTTATTATATGCGATTACAACAAAAAATGCAAGATATATTTGTACAAAATTTCATTTTCCGATTCAGAAATGAAGGAATTGGAGGAATGCACAAACCACGGCGAAAAAGACAAATGTTTTTACTGCACAATCACGCCTTGCTTTTTTCGTGGAAGTTGAATAGAATCAAAAGGTATGATGGTTATATTCTTAGAAAATTGGCAGCATTTTCGGAAAGGACATGACTTTTATGAACGAAATCAGGAATCTGCCGGAGATTTTCGGCAGCGACGTATTCAATGAGTACACCATGAAGCAGCGGCTCCCGGAGGAAGTGTACCGGGCGTGGAAGCGCTGCATTGCCGAGGGCACCCACCTGCCGCTGGACGTGGCCAACGAAATCGCCGAGGCCATGAAGCAGTGGGCGCTGGAAAAGGGGGCCACCCACTACACCCACTGGTTCCAGCCCATGACCGGCATCACCGCGGAAAAGCACGATTCCTTCATCAGCCCCACCGGCGACGGGCGGGTCATCATGGAGTTTTCCGGCAAGGAGCTGGTGCGGGGCGAGCCGGACGCGTCCAGCTTCCCCTCCGGCGGCCTGCGGGCCACTTTTGAAGCCCGGGGCTACACCGCCTGGGACCCCACCGCCTTCGCCTTTGTGAAGGACGCCAGCCTTTACATCCCCACCTGCTTCTTTTCCTACACCGGCGACTCTCTGGACAAGAAAACGCCCCTGCTTCGCTCCATGGACGAGGTGTCCCGGGAGGCCCTGCGGATTCTGCGGTTGTTCGGCGACACCGAGACAAAACGGGTCATTCCCTGTGTGGGCGCGGAGCAGGAGTATTTCCTTCTGCCCAAAGACCTGTACGCCCAGCGGGAGGATCTGCGGCTCACGGGCCGCACCCTGTTCGGCGCTCAGCCGCCCAAGGGGCAGGAGCTGGACGACCACTATTTCGGCACCATCCGCACCCGGGTGTCCGCCTTCATGCAGGATTTGGACGAGCAGCTGTGGCGGCTGGGCATCCTGAGCAAGACCAAGCACAACGAGGGCGCGCCCTGTCAGCACGAGCTGGCTCCCATCTACACCGACGCCAACACCGCCTGTGACGACAACCAGAAGATGATGGCGATTATGAAGAAGTGCGCCGCCAAGCATAATCTGGTGTGTCTGCTCCACGAAAAGCCCTTCGCCGGGGTCAACGGCTCCGGCAAGCACAACAACTGGTCGCTGTCCACGGATACCGGCAAAAACCTCTTCAGCCCCGGCAAGACCCCCCGGCAGAACGCGCAGTTTCTGGTGTTTCTGGCGGCCTTCATCGCCGGTGTGGACGAATATCAGGACTTCCTGCGCTGCACGGTAGCCACCGCCGGAAACGACCACCGCTTGGGGGCCAGCGAGGCCCCGCCTGCCATTGTTTCCATCTTCCTCGGGGACGAGCTGAACGCGGTGGTGCAGTCCATCATCGACGGCACCAACTATACGGACCCGGAAAAGAGTATGCTGCGCATCGGCGTGGATGTCCTGCCCTCCATTCCCAAGGACACCACCGACCGCAACCGCACCAGCCCCCTGGCCTTCACCGGCAACAAGTTCGAATTCCGGATGCTGGGCTCGTCTCAGTCCGTGTCCGGCCCCAACATCGCCCTGAACACCATTATGGCGGAGGAGCTGGGCCGGTTCGCAGGCGCTCTGGAACAGGCGGAGGACTTTGACGCCGCTTTGCAGAAGCTGGTGTGTCAGGCTCTGACGGAGCACAGCCGGATTATTTTCAGCGGCAACGGCTACAGTGATGAATGGAAGGAAGAAGCCGCCCGCAGAGGGCTGCACAATTTCCCCTCCACGGCGGAGGCCCTGCCCACCTACGTTAGCGATAAGAACATTGACCTTGTGACCCGCCACGGGGTGTTCACCGAGACGGAGTTCCGGGCCAGATACCGCATCCATCTGGACGCCTACAACAAGGTGGTTGCCATCGAGGCCAAGACCATGATCGACATGGCCATGCACCAGATTCTCCCCGCCGCCATGAATTATTCCCACCAGCTGTGCGACAGCATTGCCGCCAAGAAGGCGGTGAAGATGTCCTGCTGGGCGGAAACCGATATCGCTGGGCAGATCAGCTCGGCCTCCGACCGGCTGTACGACCACGTCAGCTCCCTGAGGGAAGCCCTGTGTCAGGTGCCCTCGGAGCCGGAGGAAGCGGCCCTCTACAACCGCCGGGTGGTCTGTGGCTACATGGAGGAGGTGCGCCGTCAGGCGGATATTCTGGAGACGCTGACCGACAAGGCCCACTGGCCCTTCCCCACCTATTCGGATTTGCTGTTCTATTGACAGCAGCCGGGCCAGCCCATACGCCATACGTCCAATACGGCCCTTTTTAGTCCAGCCGCAAAGTGAAACGACCGTCTTCGACAACACTTCTTCTGCTGCAGGGGACTCTCCCTTCGGTTGGAACCTTCCTCTACAGCGACACCCGACTCCTATGTCCTGTAGGAGCCGGGTGTTATTCTGTAATCAGGCTTATCTTGTTCACCGCCGCAGCCAAACCTTCCCATGGGGAAAGGTGTTGTTGGCTATATTGTCCTTTAGTGAATTAAGAAATGCCACTGTAGGGCGGGGGCTTGCCCCCGCCGCCGTTACCCATAGCGGCTTTGCCGATGGCGGGGGCAAGCCCCCGCCCTACAATGTAACGCAGATATGTTCTCCTTTCCGAAAGAGGATGACCTATGGGGAACGATACCACACCAGCCGTGCACGCATTTGCTGCCCGCCTTGCGGGCCACGCATTGTCAGCGGCGATTCGCCGCTTGTCGAATAAGCGCAGTTGCGTTGTGAGCTGGACTGAAAAGGCCCGTATTGGACGTATGGCGTATAGACACCGGAAATCGCCGGAGGACAGTTCCTCCGGCGATTTTGGTTATTCCGCTTTCTTGCGCTTGCGGGTGGTCTTCTTGGGAGCGTCCTCCTTGCTTTCAGCGGGCGCGGCAGTCTTTTTGGAACGGCCGGGCTTTTTCTTGGGCGCTTCCTCAGCTGCAGGCTCAGACTTCACTTCGGCGGGAGCAGCGGCGGCCTTTTTAGGGCGTCCGCCCTTGCGCTTCGGGGGTTCCTTTGTCTCCGCGGGAGCTTCCTTCTTCCCGTCCCTGGGCAAAATCACGTGCTCCTTCAGCACCACGGCGGTGCGGGCGGGCAGGTACAGCTCCACATAGTGCACCCCGTCAAAATCCTTGGTGGGATAGGTCATGTGCGCAATCTGACCAAAGCCGCCGTACTTTTCATCATCGGTGCACAGCTCAACGGTGTACTCGCCGGGCTTGGGCACGGGAATCAACACGTTGGTCAGGCTCATGGAAGGATGGAAGTTGAAGGCGAACAGCAGGCCGTGACGGTAGAAGGCCAGCATCTTTTCGGGCCGCTTGCTGAGAAGCAAATCGCCCATGCGCTGGTCGAAAATCCGATTCTCCTGAGTCAGCTTCAGCATATCCTCGTCGAAGTCGCCCAGCCACTGGTACTTGAGGAAGCCGTTGTCCTTCAGGCTCCACTGGCGGCGGCAGTAGTGGAAGCTCCAGCCGTTGCCCTCCCGGGGGAAGTCGATCCATTCGGGGTGGCCGAATTCGTTGCCCATGAAGTTGAGGTAGCCCTCGCCACCGCCGCCCAGCGTGAACAGGCGGATCATCTTGTGCAGGGCGATGGCCCGGTCAATCCGGGGATTGTGGCAGGCCTTGTCCATGTCGGTGTACATATTGGCTCCCGCCAGCCGGAAGATCATGGTCTGATCGCCCACCAGGGCCTGATCGTGGGATTCCACATACGCGATGGTGTTCTCACCGGGACGGCGCAGGCACATATCGCACCACATCTGGAAAATGTCCCACTGCTCGTCGGACTTTTCCTTCACGGTCTTGATCCACATATCCGGCAGGCCCATGCCCAGCCGGTAGTCAAAGCCGATGCCGCCGTCTTCGATGGGCAGGCACATACCGGGCATACCGGACATATCCTCGGCGATGGTGATGGCCTTGGGGTTCACCTGACGAATCAGCTCGTTGGCAAGCTGGAGATAGGTGATGGCCTCGGTGTGGGTGTTCAGGGAGAAGTAGCGGGAGTTCTCATTGAAATCCGTGCCCAGACCATGGTCGTGATACAGCATGGAGGTGACGCCGTCAAACCGGAAGCCGTCAAAGTGGTACTCGGTCATCCAGAATTTCAGGTTGCTCAGCAGGAAGTGGAGCACGCCGGTCTTGCCGTAGTCAAAGCACTTGGTGCCCCAGGCGGGGTGGTCGCCCTTGGGGCCGTCGTGGAAGAACTGCCAGGTGGTGCCGTCGAACATATTGATGCCCTCGGCGGTGTTCTTGACGGCGTGGGAGTGCACCACGTCCAGCAGCACCCGGATGCCCATGGCGTGGGCCTTGTTCACCAGATATTTCAGGTCCTCGGGCTTGCCGAACCAGGAAGACGCAGCGAAGAAATTGGACACCTGATAGCCGAAGGAGCCATAGTAGGGGTGCTCCATGATGGCCATGAGCTGCACGGTGTTGTAGCCCGCCTTTTTGATGCGGTCAAGGGTATAGTCGGCGAACTCCCGGTAGGTGCCAACACGGCCTTCCTCCTGGGCCATGCCCACATGGGCCTCGTAGATGTACAGCTGGTCCGCGCCTTCAAAGCCGGCGTCCGTCCAGTCGAAGGTCTTGCGGTCGTCGGTGACCTCGCACTCGAAGGTGATGGTCTGCTTGTTCTGCACCACCCGGCGGGCGTACAGGGGAATGTGCTCCGTGCGGGTCATGTTGGCGTCCACCACGGTTTTGACCTTGCAGCCTTCCCACAGAGCGTCGTCCCCGGGCAGGTACAGCTCCCAGTTGCCGTTATCCAGCTTTGTGAGCGGGTGGGAGGTCTTGTTCCAGCCGTTGAATTCGCCCTCCAGGTACAGCTGGTAGGCGCTGGGTGCCCACTCCCGGTAGTACCAGCCTCCATCCACATGGTGGAAGCCGTAGTAATTGTGGGCGTTGGCGAAGTCGTTCAGGGTCTGACCTTCATGGAGAATCCGTTCCTTGGTGGAGCGGTAGAGGAACATTCTCAGGTCAATGTCTCCGGCGTAGGGCTGGAGCTGGGGGTTGAGTTCCAGTAGTCGATACATTTTCGTCACCTTCCAGTTAAAAAATAGCAAATCGCTGCCGTTGATTCTATTTTAGGGGAATTGCCCGCATATGTCAAGGCTTTTGGCCTATTGACGGATGGAGAAAAAGGGATTACCATAGTGTGGAGAGTGGAGAGTGAAGAGTGGAGAGTGGAGAGTGGAGAGCGAACTCGAAATACGAAAGGATGGTTATCATATGGACAGCGTAGAAATCCTGAAGCAATGGGTGGAGGAAAGTCACAACATCGTCTTTTTCGGCGGGGCAGGCGTGAGTACGGAATCTGGGATTCCTGATTTCCGAAGCGTGGA
The DNA here is from genome assembly GCA_945948535.1 of uncultured Clostridia bacterium. Lineage (GTDB taxonomy): Bacteria > Bacillota > Clostridia > Oscillospirales > Oscillospiraceae > Faecousia. Next base: position 93,692 of record CAMFBN010000001.1, on the reverse strand, counting down.
CGGGCTGTACAGTCAGAAGTTCGACTATCCCCCGGAAACCATTATCAGCCACAGCTTTTTCCTGCGAAATCCGGAATACTTTTACCGCTTTTACCGGGAGAAAATGCTGCCGCTGGGGTTTGAACCCAACATTACCCACAAGGTGCTGGCCCGGTGGGAAGCCGAGGGAAAGCTCTCCGCCGTGGTGACCCAGAACATTGACGGCCTGCACCAGAAAGCTGGCAGTAAGCGCGTCTTTGAGCTGCATGGCAGCGTCCTGCGCAACTACTGCATGAAGTGCGGGAAATTCTACAGCGCGGAGTTTGTGAAGAATTCCACCGGGATTCCCCGCTGCGACTGCGGCGGCATGGTGAAGCCCGATGTGGTGCTCTACGAGGAGGGCCTTGACCAGAAAACCATCGAGGGGAGCCTGCGGGCCATCCGGCAGGCGGATATGCTCATTGTGGCGGGCACCAGCCTGACGGTGTATCCGGCGGCGGGGCTGATCAACGACTACCGGGGGAGCCGTCTGGTGCTCATCAACCGGGACGAGACGCCCTATGACCACTATGCCGATCTGGTGCTCCATCGGAGCCTTGGCGAGGTGTTTTCACAGCTGTAAATCACAAAGCCATCGGTTTCCCGATGGCTTTTTTCACCCCCATGCAATGAAATCCCGAAAATGTCGTGATGATGGGTGAAGGGCCTTTCGAAACAAAAGGAGATGATGATACGGACGATCAGAAGATCATCGAGCTGTATTGTAACCGCTCGGAAAACGCCATTGCCGAAACCGCCGGGAAATATGGCAGATATTGCAATGCCATCGCCTATGGCATCCTACAGTCCCGGGAGGACGCGCAGGAGTGCGTCAACGACGCGTACTTAACCGCATGGAACGCCATCCCGCCCCGGCGTCCTGCCGACCTTGGTACATACCTGGGCAAAATCACCCGGAACCTGTCCATCGACCGCCTGCGCACCCGCAGCCGGGAGAAGCGGGGCGGGGGAGAGACGCCGCTGGCGCTGGAGGAACTGGAGGAAGTGGTGGCGGGCTCTGACAGCCCGGAAAATGAAGCCGTCCGGAAGGAGCTGACCGCGGCTCTGAACCGGTTTCTGGCAGGACTGACAGCCCAGGAGCGCTATGTATTTGTGCGCCGGTACTGGTATCTGGATTCCCTAAATGATATTTCGGAAAAAACCGGCTTCTCGGGGAGCAAGGTTGCTTCCATGCTGTACCGGCTCCGGGGAAGACTGAAAAAACAACTGATTGAGGAGGAATTGCTGTGAAACAGGAATTTTTACTGAAGGCTATGGCGGATATTGACGAAACCTACGTCCGGGAAGCGGCCCAGGCTCCCACGGTTCGGAAGCGGAAGCTGCCCTGGAAAATTCTGGTGGCGGCGGCCCTGATTCCGCTGCTGACCATCACCGCCTACGCTTCTGACGTTCTGAATATCCGAAGCTTGGTCAGCGGCATGACCCATTATACCAGCAGCCAGTTTTCCGACATGGACAAGGTCATGGACAAGGCGGGCTTCCGGATGGATGTGAAGGAATCCTTCTCCAGCGGCTTCGCCTTTGAGAAGGCCTATGTGGAGGAAACCCGGGGCCTGGACGAAAACGACCGGGAGGTGCTCAAGTACCGGGAGGTGCAGGTGAATTACCGGAATGCCGACGGCCTTCGGCTCTGCCTGTTCGCCCACCCGGACATCGAGGAGATCACCGATTCGGAAAGCCCCGTGGCCCAGACCGCCCAGATCGGCGGCGTGACGGTTACTTACTACCACGACCATTACAAATTCGTCCCCGTGGACTATGAGCTGAGTGAAGCGGAGAAGCAGTGGGAGGCAATTCCCGGCAACTACATTTCCTACGGCACCGACGCTGTGGAGGAAACCGACGTAGCCTTTGCCTGCTGGGAAAAGGACGGGGTGGACTATACGATCATGGACTCCGGGGCCAAGGTAAGCCCGCAGACCCTGTTCGCCATGGCGGCGGAGTTGATGCAATGAAACCGTAGGGCGGGGCTATGGCCCCGCCGACGCACCGATTATATTGCATGGCTCTGTATGTGTCGCTTTCACCGGAATCATGGAACAACATGGTTGGCGGAGTCATGACTCCGCCCTACGAATTATGGGCTGCCGGAGTTTCCGACAGCCCAATCCTTATTTCTCTTTCCGGGACACAACCAATCCCACGATAAATCCCAAAACGGCAGGGCACACCCAGCCAAGGCCCAGCGAGTACAGCGGCAGCACCTTCCCCGCGAAGGCTGTCAGCGTGCCCAGCAGAGCACTTCCCGGCACCATGCCGGAAACCGCGCCGATCATGTCAAACACCGCCGCGACCAGCGTAAAGGCGGTGGTCCAGACATAGACGCCCCTGCGGTTTCCGAAAGCCTTGCCGAACAGAGCCAGCAGCACCAGGGTGATGGCCAGCGGGTACAGGAACATGAGCACCGGCACGCACCAGGCCACAATGGAGGACAGGCCGAAGTTGGCGATTCCGAAGGAAACCACACTGAAAATGACCGCCCACAGGTTGTAACCCGGCCCTTTCGGGAACATATCCACGAAGGCCTTGGAGCAGCTGGTGACCAGCCCGATGGCGGTTTTCAGGCAGGCGAAGGTGACGATGGCAGTGAGCAGCACCGAGCCGGCGGCGTGAAAAAAGTGGTCGGCAATGAGCCCCAGCACCTCGCCGCCGTTGGCGGCTCCTTCACAAATGGGGGCGCTCTGGGCGCAGACAAGGGTGATGAAGAGATAAATCAGGCCCATGAACAGGCAGCTGAAAATCCCGGCCTTGGCGGTGTTGGACGCGATATCCTCCGGCTGAGTGACCCCATGGGCGCGCACCACGTCAATGACCACGATACCGAAGGCCAGACCCGCCAGGGCGTCCAGGGTGTTGTAGCCCTCCAGAAAGCCCCGGAAGAAGGCCCCGCCCGCAGTTTCGTACCCCGCCGCCGGTGTGACGGCGGAAACGTCAGTAACGGGCCTGAGCAGGGCGGCGCCTACCAGCACCGCCAGAAACAGCAGGAACACCGGATTCAGCCATTTTCCGATCCACGTCATAATTCCGCCGGGTTTCAGGGAAAAATACAGGGTGGCGGCGAAGAAAACCAAGGAAAACAGGGCAAGAAACAGCCCCTCATGTCCGGCGGGCAGCAGCTTCACCGCGCCCACGGAGAAGGCGGTGCTGGCGCACCGGGGAATGGCGAACAGGGGGCCGATGGTGAGGTACAGCAGGGTGCAGAAGAACAGGCTGTAGTTTTTTGAGACCCGCCCGGACAGCTCCACCACGCCCTCGCTGCGGCTCAGGCCCAGCGCCACCACCGCCAGCATGGGAATGCCCACGGCGGTGACAAAGACGCCCAAAAAGGCGCTCCAAATGCTGCTGCCGGCATCAATACCCAGCTTTGCCGGGAAAATCAGATTGCCCGCGCCGAAGAACATGCCGAAGAGCATACTGGTGATGGCCACGGTTTCCTTGAAGGTAAGACTGCGTTTCATGGGAATGCCCCTTCCATAGTTGAATACCTGTATCCTATCGGATTTGCCCGCTTCCCGCAAGCGAAATCAGGTTTCCTAGCAAGAAACTTTTTGGAGAATTCGTTGCTTTATAATAGATTTTATGAAGGATTTGTGCTATAATTGCGGCAGCAGCCGAAAATGCAGGAGAAACCAGCAAATAGTTGATTCTTACGCAACAAAGGAGGCCCCTATGGCACAGATCAGTCACGAGATCGGAAAACGCATCCGCGCCTTCCGCAAGGCCCGGCATATGACGCTGGAGGAACTGGCGCAGATTCTCTGTAAGAACAAATCCACCCTGTCCAAGTACGAAACCGGGGAAATCGTGCTGGATATTGAAACGATTTACGAAATTTCCCGGGCATTGGGCATTCACGTGGAGCAGCTGCTCTACTGCACCCCGGAGCGGGCGCCCATTCAGGAACCGGAGGCGCAGGCGAACTTTTTCAGCGGCCTGACCCAGTTCTACGGCTATTACTATGACGGACGGGTGAACCGCATTGTTCCGTCGGTGTTCGACGTGCTGCTCCTGTCGGAGGATCACCGCTACAAAATCATGGCGTACATGAATTTCACGGATTTTGACAGCTATCAGAACTGCGGCACCGCCTTTTGGGGCTATATGGAGCACTACGACGCCATCACCAACATCACCCTGACCAATCAGGCCTCCCCCATGGAGCGGGCCTTCTGTCAGATTCTCGCCACCTTTACCACCTCCGATACCATCTGGGGCCTGTTCACCGGCCTGTCCGTCCGGCCTATGATGCCGGTGGCTATCAAAATGCTGATTTCGAAGAAACGGCTTGCCATGGACGAGAGCCTGATGCGCAAGCTCAAGGTCACCAAAGAGGATATCCGGCTCATGAAGCATTATAATATGATGACGGTGCTTTGAGACGCCCTGACAGACCCCAAAGGCAGCAAAAGCAGAATTGAATTGACAATTGACAATGAACAATTGACAATTGTGGTATCCCTTCGGGATGGATTAAAAAAACGGGCATCAACGCAATAGGAATATATGAAATCGTCCCGCAGGGACACAATAATTGTCAACTGTCAATTGACAATTGTCAATTAAAAAACAATCACTTGCAAATACCATAAAAGTTGCTATAATGGTACAAAGTATTATGGCGAAGTGTGCCTGTAGGAGAGGAATCAGCCCATGTCTCTGCGAGCGAAACTCTATCAATTCTGGATGAAGAACCGGCCCAAAAGCCTCAGCGCCACCAAGGTCATTGCTGCGGTGTTCGCTGCGATTATCCTGCTGGGGGCGCTGCTGCTGAATCTGCCGGCGGCCTCCCGAAACGGGGTGTCGGCGGGATTCCTTCCGGCGCTGTTCACGGCGACCTCGGCTACCTGCGTCACCGGACTGTCCTTGTTTGACACCTGGAGCCAGTGGAGCGGCTTCGGTCAGATCGTGCTGCTGTGCCTGATTCAGATCGGCGGACTGGGCTTCATGTCGGCGGCAACGCTGATCGTTTTTATTCTGCGGCGGCGCATTGGTTTAAAGCAGCGGCTGGTGATGGCTCAGGCCCTGAGCGTGGGCGACATCAACGGCATCGTCCGGCTTCAGCGCATGGTGCTCAAGGGCAGCTTCCTCATTGAGGGCATCGGCGCAGCCATTCTGTTTTTACGGTTTTTGCCGGAATATGGGTGGATTCAGGCGCTGAAATGGGGCGTGTTTCATTCCGTTTCCGCCTTCTGCAACGCGGGCTTCGACATTTTCGGGGCGCTGGAGCCGGGCTCCAGCGTGATGCGGCTCCAGTCTGACCCGGTGGTGCTGCTGACCCTCATGGCCCTGATTATCGTGGGCGGACTGGGCTTTCTTGTGTGGGAGGAAATTCTGGAAAAGAAGCGGTTCCGGAGCTTCAGCGTCTACACCCGGCTGGTGCTGGTGACGACCCTAGCGCTGATTCTGTCCGCGTGGATCCTCACCTGTGTTCTGGAATGGAACAACCCGGCGACGCTGGGGGGAATGTCCTTTGGAGACAAGATTCTCAACGGTCTGTTCCAGTCCGTGACCCTGCGCACCGCGGGCTTTGCCTCCATCGATCAGGGGGCCTTGACCGACGCGGGCAAGGCGGTGTGTCTGTTCTATATGCTCATCGGCGGCTCCTCCGGTTCCACGGCAGGCGGCCTGAAAACCGTGACCTTTATTGTGCTGGTGCTGTTCCTGGCCTCCCGGGCCCGGGGCAGAAGCCGGGTGTGCGTGTTCCAGCGCACCATCCCCCAGGGGCAGGTGCTGGACGCCATGACCATCGCCTTCATGATGGTGAGTCTTTCCCTGCTGGGCGGCGTTTTTATCAGCGCCACGTCCCCCGTGGCCTTTACGGACGCCCTGTATGAGGCGGTGTCCGCCCTGGGCACCGTGGGCCTGACGGCGGGAGCCACGGGGCACTTAAGCATCGCGTCCCAGATTCTGATTATTATTTATATGTACTTCGGCCGGGTGGGCGTGCTGACCATCAGCATGGGCTTCCTGGAAGGCGACAAAGCGGAGGAACGCTTCCGCTACGCGGAAACAAACCTGCTGATTGGATAGGAGAATGCGTATGAAATCTTACATTGTCATTGGTTTGGGCCGGTTCGGTCAGACCCTTGCCCGGCAGCTGTGCATGCTGGGCGCGGAGGTGCTGGCGCTGGATAAGCGCGGCGATCTGGTGCAGCAGGTGGCGGACGACGTGACCCATGCGGTGGTGGGCGACGGGCAGGACAAGGAAGTTCTGCGGGCTTTGGGCGCCCGGAATTTCGACTGCGCCATCATTGCCATCGGCAGCAATCTTGCCGCTTCCGTGCTCACCGCTATGAATCTCAAGGAGCTGGGCGTGCCCTACGTCATCTGCAAGGCCCACGACGAGACCCACCGGAAGGTGCTGGAAAAGCTGGGGGTCGACCGGGTCATCATCCCCGAGCAGGAGAACGCCCAGCGGCTGGCCCGGAGCCTGAATTCCCACAATGTTCTGGAATATATCGAGCTGAGCGAGGACTACGGCATTCTGGAAATCCCCGCCCCGAAAGGCTGGATCGGCAAGACCTTGAAGGAGCTGAACATCCGGGCCAAGCTGGGGGTGAATATCATCGCGGTGGAAAACGACAAGAAAACCAACGTGTCTCCCTCTGCGGACTACTGTATCGCCGAAGGCGATGTGATGGTGGTGCTGGGGGACAATTACGCCCTTGAGGCGGTGCAGAAGCTGTGATGGAGCAGGTGATTACGTCCCGGAAAAATCCCTTGCTACAGCAGGTGCGAAAGCTGCTTTCCTCCCGCAAGGCCCGGGAGGAAGCGGGGCTGTACGCGGCTGACGGCATCAAGCTGCTCGGAGAAGCGGTGCGCTACTGCCCGGGACTGGACACGGTGATTCTGTCCGAGGGTGTGGAAGCGAAACTGCCTGAAAATGTGCGTCTCATTCGGGTGCCGGAGGACGTGATGGCCTCCGTTTCGCCCATGGAGACCCCCCAGGGGGCGCTGTTTCTGTGCCGCCTGCCGGAAAAAAAGACGTTCGCTCCGACCCCCGGAATGCTGCTGCTGGACGGCATTCAGGACCCGGGAAATTTGGGCACCATTCTGCGGACGGCGGACGCGCTGGACATTCCCGTGGCCCTTTTGGAGGGCTGCGCCGACCCCTACAGCCATAAGGTGGTTCGGGCCAGTATGGGGGCGGTGTTCCGCGTCCAGCCGGTGCTGACCACATGGGAAGAAGCCAAACAGAAATGCCGTCAGGCGGGCATTCCCATCGGCGTCACCGCGCTGAGTGAACGTGCCAAAGACCTGCGGCAGGCAGAGTTGCGAACCATGGCGGTGGTCATCGGCAGCGAGGGCCGGGGCGTCCGGCAGGAAATCCTTGACAGCGCGGATGCCGAGCTGATTATCCCCATGAATCCCCACTGCGAATCCCTGAACGCCGCCGTGGCGGCGACCATCGTCCTGTGGCAGATGAAACAGTAACTTAGAGAAAAAAGGTGAACGAAAATGCTGGTACACTGGATATGGCTGGCCCACCGTCCGGCGGTGAACGATCGGCTGAAAGCGGCGCTGCTGGAGCATTTTCGTGACCCGGAGGCGGTATTTTTCGCGGATGAAGCCGCTCTGAATCCGGTTCCCGGCCTGACGCCGGAGGCCCGGGAAGCGCTGATGGATAAGAACCTGATGCCCTCTGAGGAAATTCTGGAGGATTGCCGCCGGAAGCGGCTGGGGGTTCTGACCCTTCAGGACGCGGCGTATCCCATTCGGCTGAAAAACATCCCCGACCCGCCGTTGGTTCTCTACTACAAGGGCCAGCTTCCGGATTTTGACGCCCTGCCGGTGATTGGCGTGGTGGGCACCCGGAAGGCATCGGCCTACGGCCTGACGGTTGCCAAGCGCATGGGCTACCAGATCGGAAAATGCGGCGGCGCGGTGGTGTCCGGGCTGGCCTACGGCATTGATGGGCTAGCTATGTCCGGGGCGCTGACCGCCGGGGCAATGACCATCGGCGTGCTGGGCTGCGGCGCGGACATTGTGTATCCCCAGTCCAACCGGGCGCTGTTCCGGGACGTGGAAAGCTACGGCTGCATTCTCAGCGAATTTGCCCCGGGCCAGCCGGCGGCAAAGTGGACCTTTCCCAAGCGGAACCGGATCATCAGCGGCCTGAGCTGTGGGGTGCTGGTGGTGGAAGCCCCGGAACGAAGCGGCGCGCTGATCACCGCCCGGCTGGCGCTGGAGCAGGGCCGGGATGTGTTCGCGGTGCCGGGAAATATCGACATTCCCACCTGCGCCGGCAGCAACGCCCTTCTGCGGGACGGGGCCATCATGGTCTCCTCCGGCTGGGATGTGCTCAGCGAATATCAGGCCCTTTTCCCGGACAAAATTCACCGGGAAGACGGGGCATCCCACCAGCGGGCCTACCCGGACGAGGTGCGCAGTGCCGGGTTGGAAGCGGAAAAAGCCCCGCCCAAGGTGGCCCAAAATCCCCGGATTCCGGAGGAAATGTCGGATCTTAAGAAAAACTTAGAGAAAAAATCCATTGACAAGGAGCCGTGGGAGGCTTATAGTGACGTCAATGCTACCCTTTCCAGACTGTCTTCGGAGGAGCGTCAGGTTGTGCAGACCCTTCGCGGCGGTCAGCGGCTGGTGGATGATGTGATCGCCGAAACCGGGATGACCACCGGAAAGCTTCTGGGCATTTTGACCATGCTGGAGCTGAAGGGCGTGATCCGCCGGCTGCCGGGAAAGCAAATATGTTTAAAGTAACGAAACGGAGAATTTTGAGAATATGGGTAAGACCAACAATCTTGTGATCGTGGAGTCCCCCTCCAAGGCAAAGACCATCGGGCAGTACCTCGGCCCCGGCTACACCGTCAAGGCCAGCATGGGCCACCTGCGGGACCTGCCCAAGAGCAAAATGGGCGTGGATATCGAGCATAATTTTGCCCCCCAGTATATTCCGGTGCGGGGCAAGGAGGCTCTCATCAAGGAGCTGAAGACGGAAGCCGCCAAGGCGGACACCGTCTATCTCGCAACCGACCCGGACCGGGAGGGCGAGGCCATTTCCTGGCACCTGAAGGAGCTTCTGGGCCTGCCCGATGGAAAAGCCCAGCGGGTGACCTTCAATGAAATTACGAAAAAGGTAGTGAAGGATTCTATCCAGCATCCCCGGGATATCGACTACAATCTGGTGGATGCCCAGCAGGCCCGCCGGATTCTGGACAGAATCGTTGGCTACGAACTATCGCCCCTGCTGTGGAAGAAGGTCCGCCGGGGGCTTTCCGCAGGCCGTGTGCAGTCTGTCGCCACCCGGCTGGTGGTGGACCGGGAGAATGAAATCCGTGCCTTCCAGCCCAAGGAATACTGGTCGCTGGACGTGACCCTCAATCGGGTGGGTAAACCGGGTTCCTTTGTGGCCCATTATTACGGCAGCCCCAAAAAGCGGGAGCTGGAAAACGAGGAACAGACCAATGCCGTCATTGCCGACATCACCGGGAAGGAATTTACGGTTACCGATGTGAAAAAGGCGGAAAAGAAGCGCTCCTCTGCCCCTCCTTTCACCACCTCCACCTTACAGCAGGAGGCCTCCCGGAAGCTGGGCTTCACCCCCAAGAAGACCATGATGGTGGCCCAGCAGCTCTACGAAGGCGTGGAAATCGCCGGCGAGGGCACCACGGGCCTCATCACCTATATGCGTACCGACTCTCTGCGACTGTCCGACGAAGCCATGGACGTTGCCGCCGACTTTATTTGCAGCCGCTACGGGAAGAACTATTATTACGGCAGTCACCACGTCTTCAAGACCAGGGCAGGGGCGCAGGATGCCCACGAAGCCATCCGCCCCTCCCATGTGGAGCTGGAGCCGGAACGGGTGAAGGGGAGCCTGACCACCGATCAGTATAAGCTGTATAAGCTGATTTGGAGCCGCTTCCTTGCCACTCAGATGGCAAACGCCGTGTTTGACACGGTTTCCATCGACTGTGAGTGCGCCGGACACGTCTTCCGGGCCAGCCATCAGAGCATGCGTTTCCCCGGCTTCATCGCCGTGTATGAGGAAGGCCGGGATGACGACGGCGAGGCCGTGGGTTCTCCGCTGCCGGATCTCGGGGCAGGAGACAAGGCGGTTTCCACGAAAAATGAGAAGGCTCAGCACTTCACCCAGCCCCCCGCCCGGTATACCGAGGCAACGCTGGTCAAGGCCATGGAGGAAAAGGGCGTGGGCCGTCCCTCCACCTATGCCGCTACCGTGTCCACCATTCAGGATCGGGAGTACGTTATCAAGCAGGACAAGCGCCTTGCCCCCACTCCGCTGGGGGAAATCGTCACGGGCCTGATGATGGAGCGGTTCAACGACATCATTGACGTGGAGTTCACCGCCAACATGGAGTCCCGGCTGGACGCCGTGGAGGAGGGCAAGCAGCAGTGGCAGGCATTGCTCGCGGACTTTTACGCGGGCTTCAGCAGGGAGCTGAAGGACGCGGAGGAAGCGCTGGAGGGCGTGCGGCTGAAGGTGCCGGAGGAGGAAACCGACGAAGTCTGCGAGCTGTGCGGACGGAAAATGGTTATCAAAACGGGCCGGTTTGGCCGGTTTTTGGCCTGCCCGGGTTTCCCGGAGTGCCGGAACACCAAGCCGCTGGTGGAGCATATGCCCGGACGGTGCCCCAAGTGCGGCAGCGGGATGCTCAAGCGCAAGTCCAAGAAGGGCTATGCCTACTACGCCTGCGAAAAGGGCGCGGAGTGCGGCTTCATGACCTGGGATGTGCCCACGGCAGAGGACTGCCCCGAGTGCGGACAGACCCTGTTCAAGAAGGCGGGCAAGGGCCGCAATAAGCCCTTCTGTATCAACGAAAACTGCTCCAAATTCCTGCCGGAAGACCAGCGGGGCTACTATAAAAAGAAGACGGCGGAATCTGCGGAAACGGCGGAGTCCGGGGAAGAAGCGGAGAAGAAGCCGAAGAAGACCGCTGCAAAGAAAACCACCGCCAAGAAGACCACCACGAAAAAGACTACCACGAAAAAGACCACGAAGAAGGAGGCCTGAGGAATGCAGGTGAAAGTCATCGGCGCGGGCCTTGCCGGGTGCGAGGCTGCGTGGCAGCTGGCAAACCGGGACATCGACGTGCTTCTGTACGAAATGAAGCCAAAGAAAATGACCCCCGCCCACCACAGCCCGGATTTTGCCGAATTGGTGTGCTCCAATTCCCTCCGGGGCGACCGTCTGGAAAACGCGGTGGGCTTACTCAAGGAAGAACTGCGCCGTCTGGACAGCCTGATCCTCACCTGCGCCGAGGCCACCCGTGTGGAAGCAGGCGGCTGTCTGGCGGTTGACCGGGGCGGTTTTGCCAAAATGGTTACGGAAAAGATACGCTCTCACCCCAGAATCACGGTGATTGAGGAAGAAGTGACCGAGATTCCCGAGGGACCTGTCATTATTGCCACCGGCCCGCTGACCTCCGGCGCGCTGAGCAAGGCCATCGGGGACTACTTTGGCGAAACCGGGTATCTCCACTTCTTCGACGCCGCGGCGCCCTTGGTAACGGCGGAGTCCATTGATATGAACCTTGCCTGGTGGCAGTCCCGGTATGACCGGGGTACGCCGGATTATGTAAACTGCGCCATGAACCGGGAGGAGTATGAAGCCTTCTGGAACGCCCTGGCCACCGCTGAGGAGGCGGAGGTGCACGGCTTTGAGGATAAAAACGTCTTTGAAGGCTGTATGCCCGTGGAGGTCATGGCCCGCCGGGGCTTCGACACCCTGCGTTACGGCCCCCTGAAGCCCGTGGGCCTGACCGATCCCAGAACAGGGAAGGAGCCCTACGCCGTGGTACAGCTGCGGCAGGACAACGCGGCGGGCAGCGTCTTCAATCTGGTGGGTTTCCAGACCCATCTGAAATTCGGGGAGCAGAAGCGGGTGTTTTCCATGATTCCCGCCCTGAAAAACGCGGAATTTGTCCGTTACGGGGTCATGCACCAAAACACCTTTCTGCAAAGCCCCAAATTGCTGGACAGATACTACGCTGATCGCCGGAACCCTCTGGTTGCCTTTGCCGGGCAGATGACCGGCGTGGAAGGCTATGTGGAATCCACCGCCTCCGGGTATCTGGCGGCGGTTGCCATGGCGGCGAAGGTACTGGGAAGGCCCCTGCCGGAGTTCCCCAAGACCACCGCCATCGGCGCGCTGGGGCTGTACATCAGTGATGAGAGCGTGGAGAATTTCCAGCCCATGAATGTCAATTTCAGCATTATCGCTCCTCTGGAGCAGCGGATTCGCAAGAAAGCGGAAAAGAACCTTGCCATTTCCCAGCGGGCGCTGGCGGTCATCGACGGCCTGAAGGAAACCGGCATCTAAAGAAAGAGGTGTACGTATGAAGATCATTCTGGACGCCATGGGCGGAGACAACGCGCCGGAGGCCCCCGTACTGGGCGCGCTGGACGCGGTAAAGACCTACGGCGCGGACATTATTCTGGTGGGCCGTGGGGAGGAAATTCTGGAGGTTCTGAAAAAGAACGGTCTGGAAACGCTGCCCGAGGGCATTGAGATTGCCCACGCCGACGATGTGGTGGATATGCACGACGACCCCGGCACAGTGATTCACAAGCGGAAGAATTCCTCCATGGTGGTGGGCCTGAAAATGCTTGCCGACGGCAAGGGCGACGCCTTTGTGTCCGCCGGTTCCACCGGTGCGTTGCTGACCGGCGCGACGCTGCTGGTCAAGCGGGTGCGGGGCATCCGCCGGGCCTCTATGGCCCCCGCCATGCCCACCAAGGCGGGCACAAAGGTCATCGTCTGCGACTGCGGCGCCAACGCCGAGTGCACCCCGGAATTTCTGCTGCAATTCGGTCTGGTGGCATCCGCTTACAGTAAGTATACGCTGGGCGTGGAGAACCCTCGGGTGGGCCTTCTGAACATCGGCACCGAGGATTCCAAGGGCACCCAGCTGCAAAAGGACGCCTACGTCCTGCTGAAAGACGCAGGGGACAAGGGCCTAATTAACTTCACCGGCAATGTGGAGGCCCGTGACGTACCCCTGGGCGCGGTGGACGTGGTGGTCTGCGACGGCTTTAGCGGCAACGTGCTCATCAAGTCCATCGAGGGCACCGCCATGTTCATGGGAAGTCAACTCAAGCGGATGTTCAAGAAAAATTTAGGCTCCAAGCTGGGGTATCTTCTGTGCCGCTCCGGCGTGAAGGATCTCACCAAACTCCTTGACTACCGGGAAATCGGCGGCACCCAGTTCCTCGGCATCAAAAAGCCCGTCATCAAGGCCCACGGCTCCTCCGACGCGCTGGCCTTCCGCAACGCGGTGAAGCAGGCCATGGGGGCGGCGGAAGGAAACTTTACAGCCCAGCTTGAACAGACTTTGGCGGCCCTGAAGGGAAGTGAAGCCGATGCTTAAGGATTTGGAAGCGGTCATCGGCTACAAGTTTCACAACATTTCCCTGCTGCAAAACGCCCTGACCCACTCCTCCTACGCCAACGAGCGCTGGCACAACAGCCTGCTCAGCAACGAGCGGCTGGAATTTCTGGGGGACAGCGTGCTGGGAATGCTGGTGGCGGAGTACCTGTACCGGAATTTCCCCAACCGCCCCGAGGGCGAACTGACCCGGATGCGGGCGGACATGGTCTGCGAGCAGACCCTGGCCGCCGCGGCCAACCGGATTGGTCTGGGCCAGCACCTGCTGCTCGGTCACGGCGAGGAGCAGGGCGGCGGCAGAACCCGCAATTCTATCCTGGCGGACGCCATGGAATCCGTTATTGCGGCCTCCTTTCTGGACGGCGGCATGGAGGCGGCGCTGCAGATTGTGCGGACCTTCATTTTCGTGGAGGTGCCGGTGACGAAGCTGCACAACGCGGACTACAAGACCCAGCTTCAGGAGATGGTGCAGCAGAAGAAAAACCAGATTCTGTCCTATGAGCTGGTGGGCCAGTCCGGCCCCGACCACGACAAGAAATTCGACGTAGAGGTGTCTCTTAACGGCACCGTGGTGGGCTTTGGCAGCGGCAGCAGCAAGAAGCGGGCCGAGCAGGACGCCGCCCGTGCCGCCATTGAGAAGCTGTTCCCCGAGAATAATTGACAATTGACAGTTGACAATTGACAGTTTAGAAGTCCTTACGGGAAAAGAAATATACTCCTGTAGAACGAGCAATTTCATAATCCCCGGAGGGGATACAATAATTGTCAATTGTCAATTCTCAATTGTCAATTGCAATAGAGAGGAGAAATATTATGGAGCTGTATGACAAGCTGCTGGAGGTTTCCAGAGCTTTTCGCATTGAATATGAGTATCTTGGTTATGAAACCATTCAGATGGGCAACGTGAACCGCACCTATAAGGTGAATTTCCGCCTGCCGGACGGGAACCCAAAGTCCTTTCTGGTGCAGAATGTCAATACCTACGCCTTCCGCAATCCCATCGGCCTGATGGACAACATCGACAAGGTGACCGAGCATATCCGGGCAAAAAAGCCGGGTAAGCTTGCCCTCCATTTCCACCACACCGCCGACCGCAAGACCTACCTCGCTGACGGCGAAAATTTCTGGCGGATGACCAATTATGTCCCCTCCGTCACCTTCAATACCGTGACGGATCTGAACGTGGTCCGCAACGCGGGCAAAGCCTTCGGCGAGTTCCAGATGGATTTGGCGGATTTTGACATTTCCGAGCTGACGGAGACCATCCCTGGCTTCCACAATACCCGCAAGCGCTATGCCGACTTTCTGCGCTCCGTTCAGGAGGACAGGGCGGGCCGGGCCGAACAGGTCCGGGAGGAGATTGACTACCTGCTTTCCGTGCAGGATCAGGCCTGCTGCCTGACGGATCTGTACAACGCCGGGAAGCTCCCCCTGCGGGTGACCCACAACGATACGAAGATCAATAATGTGCTGTTCACCCCGGAGGGGCATGAGGCCATGATCGTCATTGATCTGGACACTGTCATGCCCGGCCTCATCGGCCACGACTTTGGCGACGCTATCCGTTTTGCCGCCAACTTCGTAGAGGAGGACTGCCGGTCGCCGGAAAAGGCCGGGGTGAATCTGGAGGTGTTCCGGGCGTTCGCGGAGGGTTTCCTTTCCATGACCGCCAAAGCCATGACGGACACGGAGGTCAAAACCCTTGCCATGAGCTGCTTTGCCCTGACGGCGGAGCTGGCCACCCGGTTCCTTGCGGATTATCTGGACGGCGACCTGTACTTCAACATCAAGTGCCCCGATCACAATCTGATCCGCACCCGCTGCCAGATCGCGCTGGCGAAGGATATGCGGAAGCACATGGACGAAATGGAGCAAATTGTCCACGACTGCGCCGCCAAGTGGAGATAATGATTGCCGTATGCAAAAGGATAACGCAGGAACAGCCCGGACCATGTCCGGGCTGTTCTATTTTGCATTTCGACGGGAAAATCCGCATCTGGCCCCGCATGTTTGAAGTGAAGACAGAATCCTTTTCTAAGGCATTCGCATTACAGGGCTGCTGGGATGCTGCCACTGCGGATCACTTCCCGGTACCAGCGGAAGGAGTCCTTGGGAATGCGACTGCCTGTGGGATAGTCCATGTATACCAGACCGAAGCGTTCTGCGTAGCCGTTGTTCCACTCGAAATTGTCCGTCAGCGCCCAGTGGAAGTAGCCACGGATGTCCGCGCCGCTCTCCATTGCCCGCCCCAGACAGGTCAGATATCTGGCCAGAAAATCGATCCGGTCGGCGTCGTGAACCTGTCCATCCAGATAGATAAGATCGTTGCAGCTCAGACCGTTTTCCGTAATGTAGCCCGGCAGGCCGTAGCGCTCCTGCAGGAAGCGCACGCCCCAATCCAGCACCTCCGGGGTCACCGGCCATTTCAGGGCAGTGCGGGGAAAGCCGGGGTACCGGGGCGAGTAGACAAAGCCTGCCTGATCTGCCCGGACAGCGTGACCGTTGTAAATGTTATAGCCCAGCATGTGGGGCACGGTGTGAATGACCGCCATCTCCTGGTCTGTGACCCTGCGTACCAAGGGTTCCAGCCGGGTTCCGGCGCAGTCCGGAAACCGTCCGAGACAGATGGGGTCCAACAGCCAGTGGTGCGTAAAGGCCCAATCCTCGTCGGAGACGGCGAAGGTGGCTTCCCGTGCGGCCCGGATGTCCTCCGGCGTTTCCTGCTCCGGGTAGCACAGCCGTCCCGTGGAGGCAATGCCCACCAGCGCCTCCGGGTCGGCAGCCTGAATGGCCCGCTGGGCCAGTCCGTGAGCCAGAAGCTGGTTAACCAGAACATCGAATTGTCCGGCCAGATCCAGCTGTTTTCCCGGGGCATGGACGCCGCTTTGATGCCCCAGAGCAACCGTGCACTGCGGCTCGTTGAGGGTAAAATAGTGCCGCACCCGGCCCCGAAAATGCGCTGCCATCATTCCGGCAAACCGGGCAAAGGCTGCGACGGTCTGCCGTTCCTGCCAGCCGCCCCGGTTCTGGGCCGCCTGAGGCAGCTCCCAGTGATACAGTGTCAGGTAGGGCGTGATGCCGCTGGCCAGACACAAGTCTACCACCCGGTCATAGTAGGCAAGACCCGCTTCGTTCCAGCTGCCGTCGGCGTTGGGGTCGATTCTGGCCCAACTGACGGAGAAACGGTAGGCCTTGACCCCTAATTCCTTCAGCAGGGCAATATCCTCACCATAGCGGTGGTAGGAATCACAGGCTGTGTCGCCATGATCGCCGTAGGCAATCTTACCGGGCGTATGGCTAAAGGTATCCCAGATGGAGGCGCCGCCGCCGTCGGCGGTGGAGTACCCCTCGATCTGATAGGCACTGGAGGCAGCTCCCCACACAAAGCTGTCCGGAAACACTTGACTCAAAGAGTTACCTCCACGGAAACCTTGGGGTCTGCGGACAGGGGGATCACCTCGCCGGCAATGGGCGTTCCGTTTACAGTGATGCCCTTTTCTTCTCCGCGGTGGACGTGAATGGTATATTCACTGCCCCGGAAGCGGCGGATGACCGTGTATTCCGTCCAGTCCTTCGGGATGCAGGGGTGAATCCGCAGGCCGTCGTAGTCCGGATAGATGCCCAGAATCGCCTGAGAGATGGACAGGAAGGTCCAGCTGGCGGTACCGGTGAGCCAGCTGTTTTTGGCATGGCCCGGGTTGCCGGAAGCGCGGCCGGTGACTGTCTGGGAATAGACATAGGGCTCCGTTTCGTGGACTTCGCTCTTTTCTTCCAGATAGGCCGGGCAGATTCTGCGGTAGACATCAAAGGCCTCGTCCCCTCTGCCGAGAGTTGCCTCCGCGCAGACAATCCAGGGATTGTTGTGGCAGAAGACAGAACCATTTTCCTTGAATCCGGGGGGATAGGAGGAGATTTCGCCCAGCTCCACATGATACTCGGTGTAACAGGGGGTCAGCAGTTCCACGCCGTATTCTCCCAGCAGGTACTTGCGGGTGGATTCCATGGCCTTCAGGCCTTCTCCGGTATCCTTGCCAACGCCCGCCAGCGTGCAGAAGCCCTGGGGCTCAATGAAAATCTGTCCTTCCTCGCACTCGTGGCTGCCTACCTTGCTGCCGTTTGCGTCATAGGCCCGGAGGAACCACTCGCCGTCCCAGCCATCCTTCAGGATGGCCTTTTCCATGTCCGCCACGGCTCCGCGGATGTCCGCCGCCTCCTGTGCCAGACCGATGCGGTCGCACAGCGCCGCGTACTCGCCGCCGTATTTGACGAACATACCGCCGATGAACACGGATTCCGCCACCGGTCCCTCACTGGGGCCGAAGGTCTGGAAGCTCTCGCCGGGCTCTTCGGAGAAGCAGTTCAGGTTCAGACAGTCGTTCCAGTCCGCCCGTCCGATCAGCGGCAGCTTATGCGGGCCGAGGTTGTTCAGGGTGAAGTGCACGCTGCGGCGCACATGCTCCAGCAGGGGAACCTCCGTACCGGGCTGATTGTCAAAGGGTGTGGGATGGTCCAGAATGCCGAAGTCTCCCGTCTCCTTGATATAGGCGCACACCGCGCCTACCAGCCACAGGGGGTCGTCGTTAAAGCCGCCGCCGATGTCGTTGTTGCCCCGTTTGGTCAGGGGCTGGTACTGGTGGTAGGTGGAGCCGTCGGCGAACTGGATGGAGGCGATGTCGATGATTCGCTCACGGGCACGGTCGGGAATGATGTGCATGAAGCCGTACAGATCTTGACAGGAATCCCGGAAGCCCATGCCCCGGCCGGTTCCGGTCTCATAATAGGAAGCGGAACGGCTCATATTGAAGGTGACCATGCACTGGTACTGATGCCAGATGTTCACCATGCGGTTCAATTTCTCGTTGTCAGAACGGAGCTGATAGTTGCCCAGCAGACCATCCCAATACTGCGCCAGCTCCGCAAAGGCTGCGTCTACCGCCTGGGAGGTGGCGAATTTCTCCATTACCCGCAGGGCGGTGTCCTTGCGGATGACATTGGGCGTAAGGAACTTCTGATCCCGGGGGTTCTTGCCGTAGCCCAAGACGAAGGTGGCGCGGCAGCTTTCTCCCGGCGCCAGGGTGCGTTCCAAATGCTGGCAGCCGATCGGATACCAGCCTACGATATGGGAAAAGGCGCTGCGCTCCTCCCGCACCAGCTGGGGATCGGACCAGTCGCCCATATGACCCAGGAAGGTATTGCGGTCGGTGTCCCACCCGGCGGCGGGAATATTGACGCCGTAGTAGGCATAGTGATCCCGGCGCTCCCGGTACTCGGTTTTGTGGTAGATCACGCCGTTCTCTATCTCGGATTCGGCGATATTCAGGTTGCGCTGGTAGTTCTGGCTGTCATCTACGGCGTTCCACAGGCACCACTCCATCACGCCCCAAACGTGCACCGTTTTCGGGGCGTCGGTTCGGTTGGTCAACACCAGGTCGTGAAGCTCACAGTTTTCCCCCACGGGTACAAAGAAGGTCATCTTCGCTTCCAGACCATCCTTGGCGCTGGTGAAGGTGGTGTAGCCCATGCCGTGGCGGCATTCATAGCTGTCAAGGTGCGTTTTCGTGGGAAGATAGCCCGGGTTCCAGGCCGGCTTTCCGGCTTCCTTGATGTAGTAGAACCGGCCGCCCTGGTCGCCAGGAACGGCATTGTACCGGTAGCGCAGGATCCGCTGGAGCTTTGCGTCCCGATAGAAGCAGTAGCCGCCGCCGGTATTGGAAATCATGCCCAGGAAGTCCTCACTGCCCAGATAGTTGATCCAGGGCAGGGGCGTTTCCGGGGTGGTTATCACATATTCCCGGCGGGGGTCATCAAAATATCCAAACTGCATACGATATGTTTCCCTCCTTAAAAACAAGCCTGCATAAATTCGATAACGTTTAAATACGGCCTAACACAGCTAGAATAGCGGATAATTTAAAGAAATGCAAGTACAAATTTCAAAAATCAGAAAAAAAGATGGTAAAAATTGAGGGGGAGCAAGAATTTCGCATTTTTTCGCGGGCAGTTTGCACAGTTTTTCGTGAGCAAACTATACATAACTGCCAAATATTGGTCAGGGCGCTCACATTTTGAAAAAAATCACTTGATTTTTCGTACAGTGTGCGGTATAGTCAAATTGCGAAATCGATTAAGGAAAAATCAGCACAGAAAAGAGGGAAGCTTCGTGGTTTCAATGAAGGACATCGCCAAACGCTGCGGCGTATCCGTGGCAACCGTCAGCAAGGCGCTGAACGGGCAGGCGGATGTCGGCGAGGAGACCAGAAGCCGGATCTGCGCCGCGGCGGAAGAAATGGGCTACATGACCAATTCGGCAGCCCGGGCGCTGAAGACCAACCGAACCTATCACTTGGGCGTGCTGTTTGTGGACGAGCGCCGAAGCGGACTGGCTCACGAATACTTCTCCTCTGTGCTGGAGAGCTTTAAGGTGGAAGCGGAGAGCCATGGCTACGATATAACCTTTATCAATCATAACGTGGGCGGGCGGCCCACCAGCTACCTGCAGCACTGCCGCTACCGGGGCGTGGACGGCGTGGTAATCGCCTGTGTGGATTTTAACGATCCCCGGGTCCGGGAACTGGTGGAAAGCGGTATCCCGCTGGTTACCATCGACCATGTTTTCAATAACCGGCTGGCGGTGGTTTCCGACAATGTCAGCGGTGTGGAAGCCCTGGTGCATTATGTTTATGAAAAGGGCCACCGGAAGATTGCCTTTCTCCATGGTGAACGCACCTCTGTTACGGAGAACCGGATGATCGGCTTTTACCGGGCCTGCGAGGAGCTGGGGCTGGAAATTCCGCCGGAATATATCCGGGAGTGCGTCTACCATGATCCTGATCGCTGCGCTCAGGTGACACGGGAGATTCTGGAGCTGCCCGACCGGCCGACCTGCATTCTCTTCCCGGACGATTATTCCTATATCGGCGGCATGAACGCTCTGAATAATGCGGGCCTTCGGGTTCCGGAGGATATCTCCGCAGTGGGCTATGACGGAATCCATCTGGCACGGGTGCTTCAGCTGACTACCTATTCACAGGACACCAAGGCGCTGGGTGCCACGGCCGCGGACCGGCTGATCCGCCTGATCGAGCATCCCAAGACTACCCTGCCGGAGCAAATCTCCATTCCCGGCTACCTGGTGGAGGGGGCTTCTGTCCGGCAGATATAATACCGGCTCAAATCCTTGAATGGTACTGCGCACTCTAAATTTGTAAGTTTTCGGGAGAAATCCCGTAACTAATATTAAGGAGGAACACAAAATGAAAAAAGCACTTGCATTGCTGTTGGCGCTGGTGATGGTCCTTTCCATGGCCGCCTGCGGTACCAGCAAAACCGAAGAAACCAAGGCCGCCGCTCCCGCTCCCGCGGAGACACAGGCTGCCACCCCTGCCGAAACCGAAGCTCCCGCTGCGGAAGAAGGCAAGGTCTTCAACATCTACGCCTGGAACGAGGAGTTCAAGGGCTTCTTCGAGAAGTACTACACCGTTCCCGAAGGCATCACCGTCAACTGGATCATCAACCCCTCTGACGGCGGCGTTTATCAGGACAAGCTGGACGAGGCTCTGCTGAATCAGGAAAATGCTCCCGCCGATGAGAAGATCGATATGTTCCTGGCGGAGGCTGACTACATCCTGAAGTACACCGATTCCGAGTTCACCCAGGACATTCAGGCTCTGGGCGTCACCGATTTCTCCAACACCTATGAGTACACTGTGCAGGCCGCTTCCGACTCCAACGGCGTTGTCAAGGGCGTTTCCTTCCAGTGCTGCCCCTCCGCTCTGATCTATCGCCGCTCCATCGCCAAGGACGTCCTGGGCACCGATGATCCCGCTGAGGTTCAGGCCAAGCTGGACAGCTGGGACAAGTTCAACGCTGTCGCCGCTGACGCCAAGGCTAAGGGTTACTACATGACCGCCTCCGAGTCCGAGACCTTCCGTGTGTTCTCCGACAACGGCACCTCCGCTCTGGTTGACGACTCCGGCAAGCTGACTCTGAACGACTCCATCAAGGCATGGCAGGCTCAGGCTAAGGACTTCTCCGACAAGGGCTACACCCTGACCACCGGCATCTGGGACGACGAGTGCACCGCTCAGATGTTCAAGGACGGCAAGACCATGTGCTACTTCGGACCTGCCTGGTACTTCAACTTCTCCATGGGCAACGCTCAGGATCCTGAGAAGGGCTGCCCCGGCGACTGGGCGATCTGCCAGGGACCTCAGGCTCACTTCTGGGGCGGCACCTGGCTGCTGGCTGCTACCGGCTCCGACAACCCCACCATGCTGGCTGACATCATGGACACCTTCATCAACGATGAGGAAGTCTGCGAGAACCTGATCAAGAACGAGTCTCAGTTCACCAACAACCAGGCTGTCAACGCCAAGTTCGCTGCTGACCCCAACTACGGCAACGCCTTCCTGGGCGGCCAGAACGACGTGGCTGTCTTCGTTGACCTGGCTAAGAACATCAAGTTCGAGAATAAGACCATCTACGACCAGCTGCTGTGCGAAGGCCTGCAGACCTACTGGAGAGAGTACTGCGATGGCGAGGTCACTGAGGAAGAGGCCATGGCCAACTACTACAAGTACATCAACGAGAAGTACCCCGAGATCGTCACTCCCTGATGGCTTGTAAAAACCTGACATAACGCAACCTGTGGGGCAAGGCGAGAGCCTTGCCTCACTTAAGGTTATCTGTCATTGCGAACCAGCGCGCACGTTGGTGTGGCAATCGTCAGTAACTACTTGCCTTGGCTTCAGAACGTGTGCGCACACGGTTTGAATCGAAGACAAGAAAGCAAGGAGGATGTACTTATGAATCAACTGCGTGAAAAAGCGCCCGCGAAGCATAAAAGCATTAGCTATGCCAAGTGGGGCTACCTGTTCATCGCGCCCTTTTTCATCACCTATGCCATTTTCAAGCTTTATCCCCTGTTCCTGACCATTTACAACAGCTTCTTCGAGAACTACCGTTCCGGCCTGAAGCAGGTCGGCCCCAACTTCGTGGGTCTGGCCAACTACATCAAGCTTTTCACCCCGGATGCCAACGGTATCATTGACATCATTAAATATACCGGCAACACCGTGGTGCTGTGGCTGGGCGGCGCGATTCCCCAGATCGTCATCGCTTTGCTGCTGGCCATCTTCTTCACCAGCTACCGGCTGAACATCAAGGGCCAGCAGTTCTTCAAGACGGTCATTTATATGCCCAACCTGATCATGGCCTCCGCCTTCTCCATGCTGTTTTACACCCTGTTCTCAAACGTCGGCCCTGTGAACCAGCTGCTGATGCAGATGGGAATTGCCGAGAAGCCCATCGACTTCTTTGCCATTAAAATTACGGTGCGCAGCCTGATCTGCCTGATGAACTTCCTGCTGTGGTTCGGCAACACCACCATACTGCTGATGGCGGGCATCATGGGCATCGACCAGAATATGTTCGAGGCCGCCAACATCGACGGCGCCACCTCCACTCAGACCTTCTTCAGGGTCACCCTGCCGCTGCTGACCCCCATTCTGGTCTACACCGTCATCACGGCCCTTATCGGCGGCCTGCAGATGTTCGATGTGCCGCAGGTTCTGACCAACGGCGCGGGCAATCCCAACCGCAGCTCCATGACGCTGATCATGTTCCTGAACAGCTATCTGAAGACCAGCAAGAACTACGGTATGGCCGGCGCTATCTCCGTGATTATCTTCATCATCACGGGCCTGCTGAGCATGCTGGTGTACCGTTCCCTGACCAAAAAGGACTAAGGAGGGAAGAACATGAATAGACTTTCTGATGAGAACCTGCGGGCAAGACGCCAGCTGAAGCTCAGCCGCTTCGTGGTGTATCTGATTCTGATTTTCCTGTCCGTACTGAGCCTGTTCTCCTTCTATATGCTGATCGTCAACGCCTCCCGCTCCAACGCGGATTTGCAGGGCGGCTTCCGGCTTCTGCCCAGCAACTACTTCTTCAAGAACCTGAAAAACGCCTGGACGGACGCTTCCATCAACGTTCCCCGGGGCATGCTGAACAGCTTCATCATCGCGGCCTCTACCGCCGTTCTGGCGACCTATTTCTCCGCCCTGACGGCTTACGGCATCCATGCCTATGACTTTAAGCTGAAAAAGCTGGCCTTCACCTTTATTATGGCGGTTATGGTCATTCCCAATCAGGTTTCCGCCGTCGGTTTCTACCAGATGTGCGTGAAGCTGGGCTGGACCAACAACTATCTGCCCCTGATCCTCCCCGGCATCGCCGCCCCCATCGTGTTCTTCTACATGAAGCAGTACATGGAGAGCGTTCTGCCCATGGAAATTGTGGACGCTGCCCGGGTGGACGGCTCCGGCGAGTTCCGTACCTTCAACACCATCATTCTGCCCATGCTGAAGCCCGCGCTGGCTGTCCAGCTGATCTTTACCTTCGTGGAATCCTGGAACAACTACTTCATGCCCGCCCTCCTGCTCGACAAGGCCGAAATGAAGACCGTTCCTCTGATGATTGCCCAGCTGCGCAGCGCAGACTACTCCAAGTTCGATATGGGCAAGGTGTATATGTTCATCCTGCTGGCGATTCTGCCTGTCGTGGTTGTCTACATCTTCCTGAGCAAATCCATTATCAAGGGCGTTACCGCCGGCTCTGTCAAGGGCTGAACCGATCCGCAAATGCCTGGGCGCTGTAAACAAAGAAAAGCCCAGCAGAACGAAAACAGGCTCCACGGTGCTGTTCCGTGGAGCCTGTAACATTTCTTGCACCAATGTTATCGCACATCCCGGGCACCAAAGGCTGAAAACAGATTATATTATTCTGCGTTTCCGTGCCCCCTCACCCCCGGTGCGCATAGTCTGAATGGAAGGGGGACTCGGATATGAACGCCTGTAATCTGACTGCGGCAATCACCGCCTTGGCAAACACCATCGCCTGCGGACTAAAAACGGAGGAGATCAGTCTCCTCAGCTCCTTGTTTATGCAGCTTGGAGACACTCTGGCAACCATTGCCGCCCAAAGAGCCCTCTGTGGGGCGCGAGAAAAGGAATGACAATACTGAAAAGCCGCCAGTTTTTGCAGACGAAAACTGGCGGTTTTGGCCTGAGTGTGGGTTACATTCTCATTCCGTCGGGAATACAAACCAGATTTCGCTTTCTTTTTCAAAGAAAACGCAAAACAGCTGCACAGGGCGGGGGAGCATTGGTTGACTAAGTCGAACAATTATTCTATAATAATCCCATAAAAACAAAGGAGCAATTTCCGTGTGAAAGCCAGTGCTATCGTGCGTTAGTCTAAATCTGAACAAAGTCAAGGGTTGTTACAGCCTCGTTGGTCGAACGGCATCCGAAGAAGCTTGCAGCCAAAGCTGCGTCAACGGTTCTTGAAAATCTCTCACATGTTTCTACGCAGTGGATTGTTTCCTGGCGGGTCGATCTATGTACTGAGGTACAGAGAAGCTTTAGAGTAGCGTGACAATAGAACAGGAAGTTTTTTGCCTACAAAGTGATATGAGATTCTGGTGAAACCGGAAAATCTATGAGATTTTGAAGTGAATTAGCAGCACAATAAAGAGAAAAGCATATGAAAGAAGAACGATTTACAATTCAAAATTTTCCATCCATTCTGTACGGCTACAGCAGTGAAAAGCTGTTTCTGTACATCCACGGCAAGATGGGCTGCAAGGAAGAAGCGGCGCGTTTTGCGGAGATTGTCTGCCCCAAGGGGTATCAGGTGCTGAGCATCGATCTGCCCGGTCATGGGGAGCGAGCAGGGGAAATGGAGCGGTTTGTCCCGTGGGAGGTTGTGCCGGAATTGCAGGCGGTTTATGGGTTTGTCCGGCAGCGCTGGAAGAGAATCCGACTCTACGCAAACAGCATTGGCGCATACTTCAGCCTGCTGGCGTTCCGGGAGGTCAAGCTGGAAAAGAGCCTGTTCGTGTCGCCGATTCTGGACATGGAAAAGCTGATCCGTGACATGATGGGCTGGGCAGGGGTGACTCAGGAGCAGCTCAAGGCGGCGGGGGAGATGCCTACCGCTTTCGGGGAGACCCTGAGCTGGGAATACCTGACTTATGCGGCGGAACACCGGATCACCAAGTGGGACAGCCCCACGGCGATTCTCTATGCCGGACAGGATCACCTGACAGCCCGGGAAACGGTTGACGATTTTGCCTGGAAGTTTGGCTGCACGGTCACGGTCATGGAGAACGGGGAGCACTGGTTCCACACGGAGGAGCAGCTGGCTGCGCTGGACGCATGGTTTCGGAGAGAGACTGACAAACCAGTGCTTGCTCCCGACTTTGAAAAAGGACTGCTCGATGAGATTCGGGGAGCCAGAAATGAGGGGAGTTCTTGTGAAGAATAATGAACACACAAACGCGATTATGATGGAACGTTTCGGCGAGGATTCCCTGGTCGCTCTTGCAACGGTGGATCATGGCATTCCATCTGTTCGTACGGTGAATACAGTATATATCGACAGCGCGTTTTATGTGGTGACTTATGCGCTTTCGGCAAAAATGCAACAAATTGCGAAGAATCCCACAGTAGCTGTCTGCGGCGAATGGTTTACGGCCCATGGAATTGGCGAAAACCTGGGTCATGTTCTGCGAGAAGAAAACCAGGCGATCATGGACAAACTCCGTACAGCCTTTGCTGCATGGTATGACAATGGACATATCAATGAAGGGGACGCCAATACCTGTCTTCTGAAAGTCAAGTTGACGGATGGGGTGTTGTTCTCCAATGGAACAAGATATGATATCGTGTTTTGAGGAAATGGATTATGGCCTTGGTGACGTTTAAGAGTATCATTAAGAAAAACCATTTACGGAGGTAATACCATGGAACGTGTATGCAAATTTCTGAAAGACGCCGGAACCTACTATCTGGCAACCGTGGAGGGTGACCAGCCCCGGGTTCGTCCCTTTGGCACCGCCCACATTTTTGAGGGCAGACTGTACATCCAGACCGGCAAGGTGAAACCTGTTTCCAAGCAGCTGATGGCAAATCCCAAGGCTGAAATCTGCGCCTTCCACAATGGCACATGGCTGCGTCTCGCAGGCGAGCTGGTGGAGGATGACCGTGTGGAGGCCCGGAAATCCATGCTGGACGCCTATCCCAATCTGCGGAAGATGTACGACGAAAACGACGGTAACACGCAGGTGTTCTATTTCAAAAACGCCACCGCGACCTTCTGTTCCTTCACCGCCGCACCTGAGACGGTTACATTCTGATGCTGTTTGGAAGAAAAAGGAAAAAGTGTTCCTATGACCGGGAAAATCTGAAACCGGTGATTCGGGCGAGTATCTGCACCGGGGAGCAGGTGGCTGGGTTCAAAAATATCCACACAGGGAAATTCAGCGCTGTTCTGCTGATCCGCAACAGCAGCGATCTGAAGGAATTTCTGGAAGATTATGATATTTCCGAAGCAGATGTGTCAACGGAATATTAGACACTGTATCTGAAAAGTACTAAGGCCGCCAGTTTTCGTGATGAAAACCGGCGGCCTTGAACGATACAGCTTATGCCTTGGGTTCCGGGGAAACAGAGGGGAGATTCCCCAGATTGTCATTTTCGCTCCCATTGGGGATGGCTTTCAGGTATTCGGTTTCTCCCCGGTGGGCGATGCCGACGCCTGCGATTTGCCCTTGCTTTGCCATGGAAACAGCCACTGGCTTGGAAACGAAGGTTCCATCAGACAGCTTGTACCCTGTAATCCTGCCGCCTTCCTTCACAAGCCCTACAATGCGTTTCGCGTTGGCACCGGGTTGAGGAATTTGATCCAATGTATTCTTGACGAGATTGTACTGTTCCATTTTCATCGCTCCTTTGGACGTAGTTTCTGCCATACAACAGAAAATATGCTTTCCTGATCTTTTCTAATCGTTTCTGATGCTTTCCGCTCCGAATCACCGTGCTTTCCGAACCAGTCTATGGTCAAAAATGTGGTCAAAAACCGCTTCCCACACTTCACGGCAGCTTTTCTGCCGAGTTTGGGAAGCGGCTTCGTTTGTGTGATTGTGGCTTAGGACAGGGGAGGAGTCAAGTATCAGTTGTTCGTGAAATCTGCGAATTGCACTTGCGTCATTCTTCCCATTACAAGAAGTCTGGAGTCTGTAAATTCGTAGGTGCAGGTAGAAAGCGTAAGAATATGATCCTCGACGGTGGGGGTAACATCCGTCTGGATTCTGGAGTTTTTCACCTTATCCGAAAGCCATTTCTCATATTCTTCATCGTCTGCAAATGTTGTATTCCAAGCATCGGTCCAATCCCCCATTACAACGCTTGCAAACAATTCCACATAATAATTTGCTTCCGGTGTAAGCAGCAGGAAATAAGGATGGTCATCATAAAATTGCTGCTTCTTGTACTGATTCAATCCGGCAAACATTGAGCCGTTATTCATGTTATGCCCATACAGAACACTGTTCGGGTCGGAGAAATCCTGTTTGTTATTGCAGTCCAGAAAGATACATCCATAGGCATTATACTCGCCGGTATAAATATGTTCCAGGTAGAATTCATTATTTTCTGCCTGCGCCACGGGATAACTGATTGGTGTATCCGGAACATAGATCCATCCCACAATTTGTGAATTTGTACGCTTCAACTCATCGAAGTTCACCTCGGGACAGGGGACCGTTACCGTTGGAAGCGTCTCCTCCGGGATTGTTGTCGATTCCGCTGTCTGTGTTGTTGGTGAGATTGCTGACGGTATCTCCTGAGACGTTTCTTTCCCGGAGGGAAACACGACGAAAGTTTCCAGCTCTGCGTATGCTTTCTCGCCCTTACTGTATTCAGACTGGATGCCATAAATCTTCCAGCTGCTGAATGCAATGACTGCTGCACAGAGCAGGATAATCATTCCACGAATCCACTTCATATTGTTCCTCCGCCATATGGAAAGAGCGGCGGCTTTAGCCGCCGTTCTTTCTTGGTTATCAGCTTTTTGGGGGTTACTTGTCTCTCTGCTTACGGCGTTTGCCAGCGAAGAAGGTTACAATCATCACTGCCACTGCTGCAAGAATCAACAGAATCCAGTCCATCATGTTGGAATCATCGCCTGTCTTGGGGTTCTTGCTGTGCTCAACTACCCGGGTGTTGGTAAACTTAGCTGTCACGGTCTTATTGCCGATGATTTTGCCGCTGTCTCCGCTCTTGCTTACCGTATAGCCGCTGGCACCATTCTCAACAACCTCATAGATCAATCCGTTGGGCAGACCCTCTGCGGTCTTGTGCTCACCATGTTTCAGTTTGAACGTGGCAACGCCATCGGTAAAGGTCATATCCCCGTATGTACCGTTGATGCTGTTATCGCTCAGCTGCACAGTGAACTTGAACGGCGTTTTTTTGCTTGCGCCGTTGCCGGAGACTTTCTTGGAAACCTTCAGGTTTCCGAAGGTATCTCTGGTATTGGTGAATACCGCAGTCTTGGGGGAGTCACTTTCAATGGTACCGGTCTCACCTGTCTTCGTGGTAACGTAACCATCCCGGGTGTAGTCGCTCTCAACCACAGTATAACTGGTACCGGCCAGGATATTCTCTGCTTTCCTGGACTCTCCGTCCTTCAGAGTGAAGGTGGCAACGCCCTCTGCAAAACGCATCTCGCCGTATGTACCGGTAATGGTCTCGTCACTCAGGGTAACTGTAAAGGTGAATGCCTTCTCCCTGCTGGCATCATTACCGGCAACGACCTTGCTGACAGTCAACTCACCCACAAGGCGCTGGTACTCGAACGCAATCCTGGCAACCGTATCCTTGACAATCGTGCCGGTCAGGCCCTCTGCCTTTTCCGTGGTGTAGCCCATGTCCTTGTTGTCTACGGTGTTCACTGCCTCAAAGGTTGTACCCGCAAGGATGCCCTTGATGACAATGTTCTCGCCGGGTTCGGTGCTGCCCAAATCGCTGTCCATCAGGGTAATCACTGTCTTGCCGTCCTTGACAGTGACGGTGGTCTCCTTGCCGTTGGCAACGGCATCATAGGTGCCGTCCACGGACTTGGGATTCACTTCCTTGGGAGCGGTGAAGGTGATTTCGTAGGTGAACGCATCCTCGCTGGACGCGCCATTGCCGGTGGCATTCATCGTCAGCTTCAGGTCGCCGCCGTCGCGGTTGTGGACGTAATTGATCTCCTGAACCGCATCCGCGGCAACGGTGCCGGTCTCGCCTCCGCGGGCAGCAACGGTGTAGCCGATGGTTTCATGACCGGCGGTAATCTTGCTGGTGTAGGTAATGCCGAAGGGCAGGTCTCGGATCGTAACCGAGGCGCCGGTCTCAGAATTGTTGACCGCGGGATCGCTCAGGGTAATAACTGCCACACCGTCTTTGAATTCCACGTCGCCATAGGTGCCGTTGATTGTCTGATCGCTCAGGGTAATGGTATAGGTGAATTCATCCGCAGAACGGCCGGCGTTGCCGGTGACGTTCATGGTCAGGCGGATTGCGCCCTGCTTGACGGTGTTGGTCAGAATCCAGTTGTTGCTTTCCTTGCTTTCGGGAACCTCCAGTTCGACAGCAGGGTTGCTTTCGTTCCAGGTGTGTGCGACAGGCTTTGCCACGGGCGGATTCAGGATATCCACATCGAATGTCCAGTAGCGGTCAGTCGCGGTATCGTAGTAGGAAGCGTCCTTGACAGCGTTCTCGATGAACAGGTAATGGCCGCTTGCCAAATTGGAAAATACGACTTTACCTGCTTCATCTGAGGTATAGTCATCACCAATCAGGGCCCAGCAGCTATCTGCACCGGTAATGCCGGTGTGCTCGTGATCCGCCGCGAAATTGCCGCAGAAATAGAGGCTGAATTTTACACCTTCCAGAGCAGAGCTATTGTGGCCATAGAGTCTGACCTTGTTGATGGTGACGGACTGGGGTTTGCCGTTACGGATCTGGAAGATGGGAGAGCCGTCCTCCAGAACTGCCCTGGAGCCGTCAGCATTGGTCTTCAGGAAAATTTCAACTGCGGGGTAGTGGACGGGATCGGTGGTCAGACAGGCTTCCACTCTTGCCTCGCGGGTGAAGCTGTCCAGATAGACGATCCACCAGCGGCCGGTCGCGGCATGGAAGCCCTCAACGCCCCCGGTTTCCTCCACTGCGAAATAGCCTCGGGTAACGCCATCCTTCCCGATGGAAAGCAGGCCGTTTTCGTCAGTCTCTCCGGCGCCCAGAAGAGCCCAGTGCTCCGAATCCTGCGAAGGAGCCAGATCCTTACGCAGTGTGTAATCGTCATGATGGCTGTCCTTTGCGTAGTAGACTTTGAACTGCACACCGGGCAGGCATTCAGTGGAACCATCGGGGTTGACGCCCAGCTTCTCGATGGCGACGTTCATACGGATGGGATTCCGCAGCGTCCAGTTGCCATGGGCATCCTTCTCCATTTCGACCTTCGTGAAGCCAGAGCTGTCTGCGCTGTCGGGAATCATGAGCTCAGCCACCGGATCACTGATCGTACCGGCATCGCAGTTCACATCAATATGCCAGCAGCGAGAAGGGTTGGAATCGTAGGGTGACACACTGCTGCCCTCGTAAATGAAGTAACAGCCGGAGGGAATCCCCTTGAAGGTAACGACGCCATTTTCGTCGCTCTTCACAGTCGCAATCGCATCACGCCAATACATCGTCCCCTGAGTTTTGTGATCCACCTCATGGGTCTTATAGTTCTTAGTATCCGTGGAATTCTGGCCAAGATATTTTTCGCCGGAAAGGCTTTCGCTGTACGAGCAGCGAATGAGAGTGAAAGATGCATCCGCCAGCGGCTTGACGTTGCCATCGGTATCCACGCCCAGCTTGGTGAAGGAGAAGTCCAGAGTCTTATTGTCAACAAGCTCCAGGCAATGGGTTTGCTCATTCCAGGTCATTTCCACCTTGGGATAGCGTTCTTCGTCCAGGGTGTGGCAGACAATGTTTTCAACGCTGACAGGCGCAACACCCCAGTGGCTATCCACCGTGAACGTCCACCAGCGTCCGGCCAGACGATCATACTTCTCGCCATCGGCATCCGTGGCATAGCTGTAGACTTCGTAGAGCGCAAAGTCACGGGTGCGAGGACTCGATGGATTCGTGAGACCTTGCTCAAGGAAGCCAATACCAATCGAAGCAATGTACATCAGGCCGTCTTGATTGCTGCTAAGGCAACTATTCACCCTCCAGCAGGTATTGGTGTTGTTAGCTGAAGTGGGATAACCATAGTGCTCATGGCCTTCCTCACCACTCTTCGTACAATAGGTGAACAAGAATTGCGCGCCCGAAATGGGGACGGTAGTGTTTTCATCCTTCCGGCCCAGCTTTTTCAGATAGAATTCCGAACTGTAGTTCTTGATCTTATAGACGCAGCTGCCATCCTGACTGCTGACCAGCTCAGGGACGGGCATCAGGCCATACGTATCCGGGTCGCTGGAGGCGGAATAGACATTGGTCACCTTCGCCAGCTTCGTGCCATAGGCGGTATCCACGGTAAAGACCCACCAGTGTTCGAAGGTGTTAGGGGAATTGCTGGACACAATACCGGGGATGTTAAAAGATGGTTCCACCAGGGCATAGTCACCAGTTCCATATCGGAAGGGGTTTTCGGAACTGTTATAAACCCATTTCGCCAATCCGTTCTGATCGGTGGTCGTTGAACTGACCTGTTTCCAGCAGGTTTTGGAAGAATCGGAGCCGGGAACACCGTAGTGAACATGATCGGGGTTATCATCCTCGGAGCAATAGTACCAGCACAAGGGTACGCCGCTCTTAAGCGTCTGCGTGCCATCCGGGTTCACGACCACCTTCTGGATGCTCATTTCCAGGTTCGCGTAGTCCCGCAGGGTGTAGGTGTAGACGCCGTTTTCATCAGGCTCTTCGGACACTTCCAGCTCGATCGTGTCTCGGAAATCAGAGGAAACACAGCGCAAATTCTTGATTTCCGGAGTTTTCGAACCCATCCCGCTGTCCACGGTAAACATCCAGCTTCGTCCGGAAAGGTATTCGTAGCCATTCGGCAGGGAACTCATGGATCCAGACGCGTTTAATTGTCTCAGGAAAGCGCCGCTGCCGTCCGTAGCACCAAGCTCCAAGAGCAGATAATCAGTATCGCAGGAAGAAATTCCTGAGGGCCCATAACCTTCGACCGTTAATTTGGAGACTTCACCTGTGGTGTTTGTGGTGCATCCACCGACTCTTGTCCAGCAGCTGTCCGCGGAATTCGAAGGCGTATTCCAGAAATCCGTGTGTACATGGCCTTCCTCGCCGAATTTCTGACAGGCATACAGCCCGAAGTACACAAAAATCGGTTCCTCGATGGGATGTTCCGGATCCTGGGGATTGGGACGGACACCGATCTTCTTCAAATTCATTGTGGGAAACGAATAGTTTCGGAACTTGACGGTGTAGGTTCCGGTTTCCGCGTCTTTGGTGACCGTCGGCAGCGGCATCGCGGGATACTTCTCCGGGTCAGTTGTCACGGATTCTACCTTGGTGATCTCGGGCAGTTTCGTTCCATGGGCGGAATCAATGGTGAAAACGTACCAGCGCTTATAGTTACCGGCCGAGAACGAACCATGTGTGGAAGGATCATAACCGGGGTCTATGGGATTTCCGCCATAGGCTACAGTCTCAGTCCAGGCATATTGTCCGGTACCATAAATAAATGGATGAGCAGCAGTGTCATAGGGTACGGCAACAGGGGCATCTCCATTACGATCGTAGTAGTAGCTGCGCCAGCATGTCTTCGATGAATCCATGCCCGGAATGCCGCGGTGTACATGGTTGGGAAGATCCGATTCAGAGCAGACATACCAAGGACCTCTACAGTTGGAGCTTGTCTCTTTTCCGCTCGCATCCACCGCGACCTTTTCCAGATTCAGATTGAAGTAGGAATAGTTATGCAGGGTAAAGGTATAGACACCGTTTTCATTAGGATTCTCGGATACTTCCATCGGCAGAACTTCCAGACCGCCTTCTGCCATGGACTTTACGGTAATCACAGGCTTCTTGGCGCCACAATCAGAGTCGACATTGAGTATCCAGTAACGGCCGGAGGGATATTCAAAGCCATTCACAGCCCTCATGAACGTCCCCGACCATCTCGTGTTCACCAATGAGGGTATTGTGTTTTCATCCACTCTGGTGAACCAACCGCCTGTATTGCTGCTATATTCAAGTAAAAGATAATCACCTTCATAATCAGCATACTTATTCAGGAAACCACAATAGAGTCTATCCAGCGATATTACGTCACCACTATTAAAAGAAGTTGTACCTCTAGTCCAGCAGCAATCTCCATCCTTTGTCTGCCAGAATTTCGTATGCACATGATTCGGATCCTGAGATTTAGAACATCTGTAAACAATATAGGAAACCTTAACCGGAGCAGTCCTTCCGTCCGGATAAACGCCAAGCTTCGTGAACCGGAAACGGGGGGGTGTGTAGTTTTCAACGACATAGTAAAGGGTATCACCGATTTTGCTTGTCTTCAGCTCCACAGGCTCTACATCGTTGAGATTCATATCCTTTAATTCGCTCTGAACATAGGCGCCTACGTACGAAACTGTGCCCGCAGCGTTGTCTACCTTGAAAACCCAGTAGCGGCCGGACAAAGGCAATACATTACTGTAGGTATTATCGGAATCTCTCTCCTCTACCGCGTAATACCCGGATATGGGAGCGTCAATCGACACAATACCATTGCTGTCAGAAACTTTATAGTCCACTTCTGTCCAGCAGCTGTCGCTGGGATTACCGTATCTCGGCAAAACTGTGCCGTGTTCGGTATGATCCGTATCGCACCTGTAAATCCGAAAGCGTATTTTGGGAATAGGCTGGCCTGTCTCAGCATTCAGCTTCAGAAGCGGGATGGTCTGCGCCTTGTAATTCTTCAGCTTGAAGACAACGTTTCCAGCTTCATCTTCTTCCCTGACCAGAGGTTCATGTGTTCCGATATGAGTGGTAAGCTCGGAGGTTACATTGAAAAATCCGCCATCGGCAACTTCAAAGTATACATACGCCGTCTCAGTGCTGTAGCCGTTCGGAGTCTTGGTCTCGGTTATCCGATAGTAGCCGGGTTTCAGATTGGTAAAGGAAACAACGCCCCTAGAATTTGAACTCACAGTCTTAGAAGCGCTGTCCCAGCAGGATTCATGATTCGGCTTGCTGCAGTAGCTCAGAGAGAAATTGGCCCCGGACAAAGGTTCTCCCGTCTCCGCATCGATCTTCACAAACCGGAACGATACCGGAGGATAGTTCTGAATGACCCAGCTGTTGGATTCCGCATCATAGACCGCCTCGTCCGTCAGTTCGTCATTATTGGCGCAGACGGACGCAATGGTATAGGTTTCCTGCGCTGTATCCACCCTTACAATCCAGTAGTTATTACTGTCATTCAGGAAGTATTGATCGTTCTTCACTTCCTTCAGAATGTAGAATCCATCGTCCAGATTGGCCAGCGTCAGCTTGCCGCGGCCGTTGGAGGTTGCTGTCCTGCATACGGTGCTCTCCGCGCAGGAGGAAGTATGGACATGGCCTTCCTCTTCATTGGTGCAGGTTCCGCGGAACAGATTGAAAGTGATGCCGGGCAGAGGCGCACTGGTTCGAACGCCACTGTCATCCGTGGTGGTTGCCATCTTGGTGATTACCACATCCTGCAGCTTGCCCAGCTCCAGCGCGGTACGATCGCTCTGGACATAGCCGGACTGAATCAGGCTGCTGCTCTCTGCGCGGTAGCGCACCCAAAAGGAGCCGCTGTTATAGGCATAGCTTCTCTCATCACCGGCAGGACGCGTTGCAGGCGCTGTCATATAGACCTCAAACATGGCAGTCTCTTCTGCCTGGAACTCGTATTCGCCGCCCTGTGCGTTGTAGGTCATATCCACCGCGATTGCCTTCACAGCAGATTTGTCAGCGGGTACTTCCGTGCTCCACACGTTGGGATCCAGTGTGGCTTTTCCGTCTTCGCCCACAATCAGGCCACAGGAATTGCTGTTGTTGGTCTGATCGAAGTCGTAGACGATATCCTGCATCGTGTAGTACACGACAGGATTGACACCCTTTCTTTGCAGGGCAGATATATCCACATGGTCGAAGGTGCCCTTCCAGGCGGCCTCGCTTTCGTAGCCTGCTGCTTCCAGCTTATCAATGACAATGGCATTGCTGCTCACACCGCCATCGTTGGTTGTCAGGGTCAGGGCATAGCTGTAGACATCTCCAAGAGCAACCTTATCCTTGGTAGAATAGTACTGATTCTCGCCCTTAACGAGCTTTTGGATACCGACAGCCACGGTCTGCAGCACGCTGACGGACACACTGCAGCTGGCGTAGCAGGTATTTAACGAACCTTCCGTTCCTTTTTTCTGCGTATACTCGCTCAGCAGAGAAAAGGCACTTGCCGGCACATTCGAAGCACCGCCGCCGATGGGAGCGCCGTCCTCACGCTGATATGCCGTGATGTTGGTCTGCTCCGGCAGGAAGTCCAGCTGGTTCACAGAAACCTTGGTGGAATATCTAAGGTCGAAGCCGCTCTCTCTGGCGCGGGAGACGTTGACTCCCTCTGCTTCCACCCGGAAGATCACCATTTGTCTGCCGGTGTTCTGATAGTTGGGCACCAGCTCGTAGTCCACATATCCGGCTACATAGGCGCCGGTGCCTTTCGTGGAATAGTTGAATACCGTGGGCTGCACGCTCTCATCCAGAACATGGCCCTCGGGCAGCAGATCATAGAACACGCCCTCCTGATCCGCTATCGCCGCATAGTCCTCATCGCGCAAGCCAGCGCCGAAGGTCTGACGGTAGGAAATGACGTATGGAACCTCCACATAATAACGAC
The DNA here is from genome assembly GCA_945948535.1 of uncultured Clostridia bacterium. GTDB lineage: Bacteria > Bacillota > Clostridia > Oscillospirales > Oscillospiraceae > Faecousia. The sequence continues at coordinate 57,528 of CAMFBN010000001.1, read as the reverse complement.
TGGGATCCAGAGTCGGCGTGCCCGCGGTCTTGGTCATCTTGGAACTACCGGATATGGAGCCCATGCTCACCGTAGCGGGCCAGGTATAGTCCCTCTTAGGAACGGCACCCTCCTCAAATCCCTCGGGGATGTTCAGCGTGCTGTAGCATTTATTTGTCAGCTTGACTGTGTTGGCTCTCATCGCACCGGATTCGTCCACCCAGCGCTGGTAGGTCTGCTTGCTGCCAAACAGCGTGATGTCCATATTCAGCTCGATCCGGCTGTGGTCCATCATTCGCTCCGGAGAAACCATGTACAGAGATACAAAGCCATAGGTTTCGTCTGCTTCCGTCCCCTCGGTGATGGTACTGGCCAGAGCAGCTGACAGCTCTTGCTCCGTAACCTTGACAGTCATAGAGCGACCGCTGGTCATCCGGAAGCGCTTGATTTCCGTCCACTGGGAAGCAGCAAGGGATGTCTTTCCGTACAGAACAAAATCACCCTCGGAAAGTTCCACGTCGATGGTGCCGCCGGTGGCAGGATCCACGGAATCGTTCACCACTTCCATGGTGATGTTACTGTACTTATAATCACCATCCTGCAATTGGAGGAAATCCAAAGGGCAGTCTCCGATTGCGGAGGTTGCACCAATGGTCAGATCCTGATCCTCCAGCGTCAGCTGATAGCCGGAATACTCACGGACAACCGTGCCGTTCTCTCCCTCATACTCCTTGTACGGCATATGGGGCTCGCCATCGTTCCAAGTATTCTTGCCGCAATAGAGGTACGCACTGGCAGACAGTCTGACATGACCGGTCACATTCTCGCCGCGCTGCAGCATAAGTGCGCCCGCGGTGGGAAAGCCGGATAGTTGCTTATCTGCAAACCACTGACCTTTCGGATAGTGATACTCCAGATGCTTCCACGCAACGGATCTGCTGGTGCTGTCGGATTTCACATCGTTCTCATCGATGCCTTCTTCCTTGTCACCCTCATGCTCGTCAGCACCGGTAGTTGTCATGGTCACCTGGAAGGGGCCATACGCATAGGTATACTCGTGGGTAATATCCACATTTTTTTCATCTTCATTGATGGGGTAGCGAACCAGGAAGTATACATAGTCCGTGCTGTTGCCAAGGCCGGTAAAGTACCAGTCTTCGCCGGTTTCCCCTTCCGCTTCGCGGTGCTGGAAGTCAGTTCTGGAGCTGTCCCAGCCCACAATTTCGCCGTCCGGACCGGCATCGACGGTAAAGCTGGTCGCATAAGACTGCGCATTCCAGTTCGTTGCCTTGAAGCCATAGACAAAGTAGTGATAATTCTCAGTGTCCAGCGCTTCGGGACGGTGAGACTGCTCACTGGTAAAATAGCTGCCAAGGTCATTCTCGGAATACACGCGAATGAGATTATCCGTCCGCGCGGTCTGGAACCCGGGAGCAATCTGCACTCTCTGCACACCGGAGTCCATCCGCAGAGAAATCGAATTGGATTCCCGAATCTCGGCAGCAGTATGGTTGACATCCGTGGCAATGCCGGTGGCCTTTACCTCACAATCGGTGAAGTCAGCCACATCCTGGTCGGCGCTGACGACTGCCTGGAAATTCATGCTGATATTGTAGCCAGCCTCCAGATCGCGCCAGTTCTCAAACACCAGTTCATCCGTCTCGCTGTCAACATAATAGTAGAAGGGATACTGGTTGTTGGTGTAAGGCTTCAATGGTACGGAAACATCCGAACTGGTTGCTCCGAACTTATACGACATACTGCCATCCCGACTCTTAAACAGTTCGCGGGGCACACGAATCTGCATCTTCCCTGCCGCATAGGCAACGTTGGTCCGAACGGTGAGCTGAACCTTGAAGATCGGGTTACCGTTCTGATCATAGGAAAAGACACGATTCGTACGGGATGCCACATCGTCCGTATCCCAACTTAGATTAAGGAGATAGTTCCAGGTCTGGTTGGTGTACGTGTTGGTCACGGTGAAGTGATCGGCAAAGTCGTCTACCTCCGCGGGAGTCACAGTGGTGTTGTACAGGAAGACATCCTCCTGCACAGGCTTATAGACCAGCGTATTGCCTTCACTGTCCGAAGCAGGTACAGTCCAGGAGGCAGACCAGCTTCCGCCTTCGTTAGGGGTTACTTCCTTGATCGCGGTGTTTACGCCATTTTCATCCAGCGTCACATACTCCGTCCAGGTCTGGCCTTTATCCGCACTGACATACAGATGCAGCACAACGGACGCAGGACGCTGGCCCTGCTCCATGTCTGCGTGCGCTTCGTCCACTGCCCACGCGACAGTTGCAGTGACGGTTTTTTCTTCAGGCTCTTCTACGGTCAGCAGCATGACCCAGGTAGAAAAGGAAGCAGCGTCGAAGGACACCTCATCGCTTTCAACACGGAATTCCTCAACCATCTCGATCTTCTGATTGGAAGTGATATGCGCAACGGACAGCTCACTTGCTGCACTCGGCTCCGCAGCTACTGCGGGCATCGTCACGTTCACAGCTGCGACAGGCTCGAAATCCTTGCCGGTCTCGCCATCGATCAGACGGATGTCATAAGCAACATAGCTTGCAACCTTGCGGCCCTCGGCAGCCAGGTTTACCAGAGTCTCCGCATCCAACTCCACCGCCTTCACAGAGACAACAACCTTCTCCGGATTGATCCCTTGGGGAATTGCTTCGGCGGTGAAAGCAACCGTTACGTTGTTGTCAAAGCACGCATAGACAGCTTCGGCCTCAGGCTTGACAGCTTCCGCACCCTCCTCAGGCGGGGTAGCTTTCTCAGGAACCCAAGCTGCCGTGTTGCGCACACCGAACCTGCCGACTTCATTCGTCTCGAATACATAGTATTCTTCCTCCAGTTCGCCATCCACCTGGTCTCCAGGCTCCTCGTTCAGGTTCCATACGGACACGTCGCCCGTGAAGGATTCGGGTATGCGCAGAGCCACCTGCAGCTCGCCATTAGGCTGGACACCACCCAAGGAAATAGTATAGTACATCCACTGGGTCGTTACGCCTGCCTTTTCGTCAATGGTCACTTCGCCTTCTGTGAGTTCCACCCTCAGTTCGGCATTCTCAGAGATCAAGCCGGTAACAATAACGCACTCTTTGTCATCCGTCAGGGTGACAACGGATACTTCCTCCCTGGCAGGCTGTGCTTCTTCCCTAGAGGACTGTGCCTCTTCCTTGGAGGACTGCGCCTCTTCCTTGGAGGGCTGCGTCTCTTCCTTGGAGGGCTGCGTCTCTTCCTTAGAGGGCTTCACTTCCTCTTGGAGGGGCTGCTCTTTCTCTTTGGGAGAGCCGGTCTGCGCAGCGAGATATTCCGCACTGCCGGAATCAGCAGTGGAATCCCCTTTTGTAACAGGTGCCACGCTTGCAGCCGGATTCTGGGGATCCTCATTTCCTACAGAGGCAACTACCTGCGTGGTTTCTTCGCTGGAGTCTTCCTCTGCAAATGCCAGTACGGGAACCATGGTCAGACACATGGAAACCACAAGCAGCAGAGAAACCATCCGATTCAGAAATCTTTTCATATGCCAGTACTCCTTCCGCAGCCGTATAACGACTTGATATTTCATTGTAAAATGCAGTCCCTCACGCAGGAAGCTACTAAAAAATGACCGACAGCGATTCCCGCTTTTCTGAGGATATAATCTAAAGCAGCTAAAGAATTGCAGATTCTGAAACCAGTTTAGACATCTGGCTGTGTATCTCCGTTTTTCGGCGAGAATACTTACTTTTTCTATATGCTGACAGGGATTAGTTAACATTTTTCCATAATTTCACTTATTTACATCTTAGTCTATCACAGCGCAATTGTCAATATGAATCAGGAGCTGAAATAGCAAAAAGTGGTTGAAAAATGATACCGCATAAATACAATGGCAGTCTGTGCACGCAGAAAGGGGATTGCATTACGCGGGGAAATGCGGTATACTGGCTCGGGAAAAGAAAAAATGGAAGGGAATCTTTACTGCTATGAACGGAATTACCGCGTTTGTCTGGTGTTATAATGAGGAGAATCGGCTGGCGACAACCCTGAAAAGCTTGTCGGAATTTGATGAGGTTGTTGTTATTGACAAGTCCTCCACTGATCGCTCGGCACAGATTGCGAAGGAATACGGATGTAAGTTTGCCGTTGTGGATTATTTCGACAGCTTCTCGGATCAAAACGCTGTCAGAGCGGTGAAGGAGATTTGGGACAACTGCGAAAACGAATGGCTGCTGGAAGTGACCTGCTCTGATGTACAGCACCCCAGGCTTTATTCCTGCATGAAGGAAATGATCAACAGCGGAAGGCAGATGGATGCGGTGGAAATCCCGCTGTACCGCTATTCCATGGGCTTTACCAGCAAACATTCCTATTATGGGGATGTGCAGTATCAGGCGAAGCTGTTCCGAAAAAGCAGCTTTGACTGGGAGGCGGCGCGGCTGCATTTCGATCCGGGCAAGAATATTAAAAACATCGCGCGATTGATGCCAGACGATCCCAAAATCGGTATTTATCACCTGACCCATGGAGATCTGGAGACGATTCTGGAACGGCATCTGCGCTACGCCAAGGTGGAGGCGAACGATGACCGGCAGAATACCACCCGGGAGGAGTACCTGGCGAAATCCTGGCGCTCCGTACTACGGGTGGTCAAGAATTATATCATGCTCGGAACCTACAGGCTCGGCGACCGGGGCCGGGCCCAGCTGTGCATGCTGCTGCTGTACCGCTGCGCCCACTATCTGAACCTGTTTATGGACGAAAACGAGGAAAGGGCAATCAGGGAGACCTACGATAAAATCAGAAACGGCGAGTTTTGGAAATGATGGAACCCGGCAGGCGTCAAGTTGCCTGCCGGGTTCATCTTTTTGCATCAATCGTTCCATTTCTTCCATGGAGCCGTGCCTGACGACCACAGTTTCTCCAGGATATCCTTTTCCCGCTTGGTATCCATGCACTGCCAGAAGCCCTTGTGCCGGTAGGACATGAGCTGGTTGTCGGCAGCCAGACGTATCATGGGCTCCCGTTCAAATACACAGGTATCGCCATCCAGATAGTCAAAGACTTGAGGCTCCAGTACCATATAACCGGCATTGACCAGCGATCCGTCCGCGGCGCTTTTTTCCCGGAAGGAGCGGACGGCATTGTCACCGGAAACTTCCAGAATGCCTTTCTGCTGTTCCAGCATGACAGAGGTCAGCGTGGCAATTTTGCCGTGGGACTTATGAAATTCCAGCAGCTTATCGATTTCTACATCGCAAACCCCATCGCCGTAGGTCATGAAGAAGGGTTCATCACCAACATAGGGCGCAATCCGCCGGATTCTTCCGCCGGTCATGGTGTTCAGTCCCGTGTCCACCACTGTGACCTTCCATGGCTCGGCATGCTGGTTGTGGATCGTCACCCTGTTCTGCGCGGTCAGGTCAAAGGTGACATCGGACATATGCAGATAGTAATTGGCAAACCAGTCTTTGATCAGATGCTGCTTGTAACCGGCGCAGACAATAAAATCATGGAAGCCGTAGTAGGAATATTCCTTCATAATGTGCCACAAAATGGGCATACCGCCAATCTCAATCAGGGGCTTTGGCTTGATTTCGGATTCTTCGGAAATTCTGGTTCCAAAGCCGCCTGCCAGCAATACGACTTTCATAATATCCTCCTCCCTTGTCCTGAAAAATGCAACAGTACTTGCAGAATACTGTCTTTACTATGCATCCTACGTGATGAATAATTGGATGGGTGTTAATCGTTCCCTGAATTCTACTGTTCTGTCTCAAAACTTAAAACGGTGCGGCGAAATCCATCTTCAATGGACAGAGTTGGCTTCCAGCCAAGATTACGCAGTTTCTGTGTGGAAAGCACGTCAGTATTAGCATTTTTGTTCTCAGAATAACTGTCACCTGCGTCTCTGGATACGCGGCGCACCTGAAGACCCCGCTCCGGGAATAGTTGCGTCATTCTCTGCGCCAGTTCGGCGATGGAAACGAATTGTTCATCGTTGCACATATTATATACCTCTCCCGGTGTACCGTAAAACAGAATCCGAAAAAAAGCATCCACAGCGTCAACAATGTAGCAAAACGCCCGTTTTGCCTTACCATCACTTTTCATAATAATATCTTCATGGTTGACAATATTGCGGACAAATTCCGCAAATACGCGGGTGTCCTTTTCCAGTGTCATGGTTGGGCCATAGGTGTGTGAGATCCGCACCGCAAAGGCTGGCACACAATATTCGCTGGCGAAGCTGGCACAGAGATTTTCTCCCATCCGCTTGCTTTCTGCGTAACAGCTCCGAACTTCCTGAGGCAACAGAAAACCGCTGTCATTTTCTTGAATCGCCGCTTTGCTGGATACCTTTCCATAGACGGTGGAACTGCTGAAAAACAAGAATCCTCTGACCGGTTGTCTGCGTGCCATTTCCAACAGACGCCAAGTTCCCACTGTATTTGGGAGTAGGGTTTCTACCGGTTTCGAAAGGTATAGACTGGAATCGGCGATGCTTGCCGCATGGATAATATAATCCGCATGTATATCCCCGGGCAGTTCGGTGACACCGTCCCACGGCACGATTCGGACATCCGGATGATTCAGAATCGACCCAAATCGTCTGCGTGCCTTTTCTGGATTACGAATTGCCAAGTACAACCGTATACCGGACATAGGTTTTTTCTCCATGTACCGTGCAATGGCGAAAACCATGTAAGACGCTAGCATACCGGAAGCACCAGTAATCAACACATTGCAGTTCTCCAGCTTCTCCCAAGGGAGACTGCGCTCCAGTAGCAAGTCAATATCTTCCGAGATGATCGTATTCATTTCTGCCTTGTACCTCCTCTTTATTTCTCCGCCGGGCGGATCAGAATACTTCCTGCCTTGGCTGTGATGCTCCACGCCAGGTCGCGCCGGTGATAATCACTCTCATTGATCTTTTACTCTCCAATCAGATCCATCATTGTATTGAACAGCCCATCTGCGTCATAACCATACTTTCGATATAGATATGGAGCGTGAGCCATAGGGGCATATTCATCCGGAACGCCAAGATTCCGGAATCGAACACGCAGTCCTTCCTGAGCCAGAACTGCGGCGACGTGGTAGCCAAGTCCGCCGATCACGTTGTGATCCTGCGCCACAACAAGAACGCCCGTTTCTGCCGCTTCCAGAACCGCTTGCCTGTCAAGCGGTTTGATGGTGTGCATATCAACCACGCGGACGGCTTTTCCACAGACTTCCGCAATCCGTTTTGCCGCCTCAGCCGCATATTTCACGGTCACGCCGGAACAGAGAAACGCCCCGTCATCGCCGTCCATCACAATACTCGCCTTTCCAATTTCAAACGAATAGTCTTCGTCGTAAATGGAAGGGACAGGCTCGATAGTGCTGCGGATATAGGTAGGCCTGCTGTCTGCCAGCGTGGCATCCAGCATTTTTTTCGCCTGAATTGGGTCGCATGGCTCCATAACCACCATATTGGGCATGGCTGTGAGAATGCCGATGTCCTCAATGGTCCAATGCGTCGCGCCGGATATTCCGCCGGACAAACCGGCGTACGTGGTGATGAGTTTCACATCCAGATTTCCATAGGCCACATCGGTCCGAACCTGTTCGCAGGCCCGCATGCTGATAAACTGCGCCATGGAAAATGCAAACGGCTTAAAGCCTTCGTGAGCCAGACCCGACGCAAAGCCGATCAGATTCTGTTCCGCGATTCCCACATTGAAGGAACGTTCCGGAAATGTCTCTACAAAGGTACGATTTCTGCACGTTCCCATCAGATCCGCATTCACGACAACCACGCGCGAATCCTTCTGCCCAAGTGTTGCCATATAATTCCCGAGCACATCCCGAAGATAGTTCTTTGCATTCCAGTCCTTCATAGATCACGCTTCCTCATTTGGGGCCAATTCCCGCATCGCCTGTTCATACAGCGCATCTGACAGTTTTCCTGCATGCCAGCGAAGCTGGTTTTCCATAAAGGAAACACCTTTACCCTTCACGGTATGGCAGATAAAAATTGTGGGCTGATCCGAATCTGCCGGCGGCAGCGCGTCAAACTGTCGTTTGATTTCAGCAATGTTATTCCCATCAAATTCCCTGACGTTCCAGCCGAACACGCGATATTTTGCGGCGATATCCCCAAGTCCGGTTATTTCATCGATGGTGCCGTCCGCTTCGAGTTCGTTGTTGTCCACAATTGCTACCAGATTCCCCAGACGGCAGTGCGCGGCATTCATGGCAGCCTCCCAGACAGAACCTTCGGACTGCTCGCCGTCGCCCATGACGACATATACCCGGCTTGTCCGATTGCCCTTCAGCCGTAAACCCGCAGCCATCCCGCAGGCGACCGGGAAGCCAAGTCCCAGAGAGCCGGTGGAAACCTCTACAAAGGGATTTACCAGATTACATGAGTGCATGGAAAAGCGGCCTTCATCCGTGGCATATTCCCGGATTACCTCATTTGTCTCAAAGCATCCGATGGCAGCCTGATTAAAGCTGGTTACTGCAGACGCGTGCCCTTTTGACAGGACAAACCGATCTCTGGTTTCATCATCCACATCCTTAGGATTATAATTCATTTGATACTGCCACAGAACGGTCATGACATCCGTGATCGACAGATCCCCGCCGATATGGATGGCTTCGTGGTTACACAATTTCACAAGGTTGCGGCGTATCTCCAGCGCCGCGTCCTCAAGCTCCCGAACCGATATGTCTTTTCTCATAGTACCCTCTTACCGGCTGACAGCCTCGATGATGGTTTGCGCCATATAGTCGATCATTTCATCGGTCATGCCGGGATATACGCCCACCCAAAAGGTGCTTCTCATGATGAAATCCGTAACCTCCAGCGAGCCTGCCACCCGGTACGCGTCTGTGCCGCGAATCTGGTCAAAGCAGGGGTGCCTGATCAGGTTGCCGGAGAACAGCAGCCGGGTCTGGACGTTGTGGGCCTCGATGTACCGGGTTACGGCGTTGCGGTCAAGGCCGCTGTCCGGCTTCACGGAGATCAGGAAGCCGAACCAGGAAGGGTCGCTGTTTTCCGCAGGCTCAGGGAGGATCACCCTGTCCGAGATCGGCTCCAGCGCCCCGCGCAGCCGCTGCCAGTTGTGTCGCCGCCGCTCGATGAAGCTGGGGAATTTCTTCAGCTGCTCGCAGCCGATGGCGGCCTGCATATCCGTGACCTTCAGGTTATAGCCGAAGTGGCTGTATACGTATTTGTGATCGTAGCCCTGAGGCAGCTGACCGTACTGTCCGTCAAACCGGTGGCGGCAGAAATTGTCCTGACCGGAGGGACACACGCAGTCCCTGCCCCAGTCCCGGTAGGACAGAATCAGCCGGTGCAGTATGGGGTTATTGGTGTACACGCAGCCGCCCTCACCCATGGTCATATGATGGGGCGGATAGAAGCTGGAGGTGCCGATGTCACCCCAGGCGCCGGTGAACCGAGTCTCGCCGCCGATGGTATATTCGCTGCCCAGCGCGTCACAGTTGTCCTCCACCAGCCATAGGTTGTGCTTGTCGCAGAAGGCCTTCACGGCGGCAAGGTCGAAGGGGTTGCCCAGGGTATGGGCGACCATCACGGCCTTGGTTTTTTCGCTGAGGGCAGCTTCCAGCTTCGTCACATTGATGTTATACTGGGGCACCGTCACGTCCACAAACACCGGCACTGCGCCGTATTGCAGAATGGGCGTTACCGTAGTGGGGAAGCCGCAGGCTACGGTAATGACCTCGTCCCCCCGCTTGATCTGACGCTCGCCCAGCTCCGGGGCTGTCAGAACGGTAAAGGCGATCAGATTTGCGGAGGAACCGCTGTTCACCAGGTGGGCATACTTAACGCCAAGCCATTTGGCAAATTCCCGTTCAAATTCCTCCGAAAACCGGCCGGTGGTCAGCCAGAAATCCAGCATGGCATCGGTCAGAGCGCACATCTCCTTCTCGTCGAACACCCGGGAAGCGTAGCTGATCCGGTCGCCGGGGTGAAAGGGTTCCTTCTTTTCCTTAAAATCGTGATAATATTCCGTTACAAGGGCCTTGATCTGCTCCCGGGCCTGTTCTTCATTTTTCCAGTCAGCCATTGGTATCCTCCAAAAATTCTCTGATTTCCCGATCCATTTCCGCCGGGATGTCTCCGCCTGTCAGCCAGAGCTTGCTGAACCGGCAGACCATTTCCATACAGGTGTCCATATGCCACCGGGGCTGCCAGCCGAAGGTGGACTTCAGACGGCTGCAATCCAGCTTCAAATAGTTCGCTTCATGGGGGGCGTTGGCCTCTGCCTGATTTTCCCAACGGGCGTTATCGCCCCAGCATGTGCAGAACAGCGAAACCAGCTGACCGGTGGTCATGCAGTCGCACTCGTCGGGGCCGACGTTGTAGCAGCCTTGGAGAGCGGGATTTTCGTACTGTCTTGCAGCGATCATCAGATAGACTGTAAGCGGTTCCAGAACGTGCTGGTAGGGCCGGGTAGAATGGGGATTCCTGACACCGATGGGTTTCCCTGCCGCCATGGCCCGCACGCAGTCGGGAATAATGCGGTCATTGGCAAAATCCCCGCCGCCGATGACGTTGCCCGCCCGGGCGGTGGAGACGGCGACGGAACCGTCCCCCCAAAAGCTGCCGATGTAGGCATGGGTCACCAGCTCGGAGCAGCTTTTGCTGTTGCTATAGGGGTCGAAGCCGTCCAGTGGTTCGTCCTCCCGGTAGCCCCAGCACCATTCCCGGTTTTGATAAACCTTATCGGTGGTGACGTTGAGCACGCTTCTGACGCAGGGGTGTAGCCGCACGCATTCCAGCAGGTTTACCGTACCCATCACATTGGTTTCGTATGTATAGCGGGGATCCTTGTAGGACTCCCGGACAATGGGCTGGGCCGCCAGGTGCAGCACAAGCTCCGGCCGGGCCTCGTCAAAAACCCGGCTTAAGTGGTCAAAGTCCCGGATATCGCCGATGACGCTGGTCATGCGTCCTTCCAGGCCGGCGCGTTGATACAGATTTGGCTGCGCGGCTGGCTCCAGGCCGTAGCCGGTTACGATGGCACCGGCGTTTACCAGCATACGGCACAGCCACGAGCCCTTGAAACCGGTGTGCCCTGTTACGAGCACACGCTTCCCTTTGTAAAAGTGGATATCGAAATCCATGTCAGCGCCTTCCTTTTCGTTTGATGGGTCATGCGCAGGTACCGCGCAGTTACAGCGAACTCCCATGGGGCCGTCACACCGTTTTGTTTACATCTAATGATAGCATATTTCAACCCTGAAATGCAAGCCATAATCTATCGCAGCAGCACAACTGTAGGACGGAAGGCAATACCGCACAGGAAAAAGTGCCAGAATCATTCTAAGGGATGATTTCGTCCATGATATCCGGAAATGCTTCCCGCTTATGGACTTTATTGGTCAGGTGAGTCGGAGGTATAATTCCAATAATTGCTACGCAATAAACAAAGAAAAGGAGCTGCGGGAAATGATTCTCGCAGCTCTCAAAATAGTGATTCTGGAGTGGTCAAGTAAAAGGCGCCGGAAAGTAGCAAAAGGATATGTTTTCAGCAGTAAATTGATAATATCATACATTAGAATGTTCGGGGAACTCTGGAAAAGAGATAATGTCCTTGTGTGGCCAGTCACCACTAGAGAACGCGGATTATGTGGAAAAAGTTAAGAAAACGGCTGATTTTTGCGAAATCAGCCGTTTTCAATGGAAAAGGTGGTACTTATGGATACAATCTGCGATAGCGTCCAGGGGGCTGTAACCGCACTCCAGATTTTGTAACCGAGGGTCTATGGCTGTAACCTAGCACCCTAACTTGTAACCGAATGGGAGTCGGAATACCAGAAATGATATAGACCAAAAGTTATCTCAATTCAATTAACGCTGAGATAATGTCATCTTCTTTGAGTCTGATTGGATGGAGATGATAGACTTTTGATTGCTGCCTCTTTGATGCCACGCACGTGTTCCAGTGCCCCAATCGATCGTCAAAAGATTCTCATATTCCGCCAGAAGATTCACGTGTTCCAGCTGATAGAACGCACCTTCTCCTTTGAAAGCCTCTGGAAGTGGAAAACCTTCGGGTATGGCATCAGGCGTATCCGGAATAGAACCCAGTACCTTGTAGCATCCCCAGAATTTAGCATGGGTACTTTTGTCACTGATAAATATACACCAATAGTCATAGTTCTGGCTGAATCCCGTATTCTGCTGGCAGGTATATTCCAAAACCATGTCCTTATCGTAACATTTTTTGAAGCCCTTATCAGACAGCGCATGGCGAATTAATTTGACGCGGGTGGGATCAAGCCCGACTTTTTCCAGGACATCAGAGAAAGTAAGAATAGCCATAACGCAAATCCTCCTTGAAAGTATGTGGCACAAAAATAGAAAACGCCTCTGAAATTAGCTATTTCAGAGGCGTTTGGTCCGAGTGGGGAGATTCGAACTCCCGGCATCTTGAACCCAAATCAAGCGCCCTACCAACTGGGCCACACCCGGATATTCAACTGGATCAATGTGCTCATTATACACGAATTCCAGAAAAAAGCAACCCCCAATCCTGAAAATAGGACGACAGAACAGAAAAATGTATGGAAATGATTGCAATTTAACGGAGTTTGTGGTAAACTATCCCGGTATGTCAAAAAATGGGAGGGTATCCTGTGAAAAGAATTTGTGCGTTGCTGCTGACGGCGCTGATTTTATGCGGATGCGCGAAGATAGATGATACACCGGCGGTTGAAACTGCAGCTCCCGCGGAAACCGTACCTGCGGCGACTGTCCCATCGGATGGCGACCCGAAGAACGTGACCTGCAAGGGCAGCTATACCGGTCAGGGGAAGGAACAAACGGTCATTGCCAGCATGGGAAAGCAGACGCTCACCAACGGGCAGCTGGCGGCGTGGTATTGGGCTGAGGCGGCGCAGTACTGTCAGACCAAGGGGCAGGATGCACCGGATTACACGGCTCCGCTGGACACACAGCGCTGCGGCGTGGATGATGCCGTGAACAGCTGGCAGCAGTATTTCCTGCGGCAGGCGCTGAACGCCTGGCACACTGCGGCGGCGCTGAATGAGCAGAGCGCGGCTGTCCCGCTGGAAACGGAGGAAGCCTATCAGCCTGCCGATCATCTTTATGAAGAGTATATGCAGGGAATGCCGGCAACAAAGTATTTATATGGCTACGATCCTTATTATTCGCCCAACTCCATGCACCAGGCGTACCTGGATGCCATTCCTGAAACCCTGAACGCGCTGGCGCAGGAAAAGAATTGCGCGGACACGGATACGCTGGCCCGGCAGGCGTTTGGTACCGATACGCAGAGCCTGACACAGATGGTGGAGGAACTGAACCGGGCGTATATGTACTTTACCCAGTTGACTTACGACCTGCCTCAGGAGGAGACGGAAGGGGAGGTCAACGGAGCGTATTATGTAAATTTTCGGCACATTCTGCTGAAGACGGAGGGAACGACTGCGGAGGAAGCCATGGCGGCATTTCAGAAGAAGGCTGCCGCCCGGGTCAAGCCTCTGAGCAAGCAGGAGAAGCAGCGGGAGAGCACCTTCGCGGATCTGGCCCACTGGTACTCTGAGGATTCTGCCTCTGCGCTGGACGGCGGTGCCTACCAGCGGGTTCTGAAGGAGCAGCTTCCTGAGGACATTGCGCAGTGGTGCTTTGCGCCGGAGCGCCAGCCGGGAGACACTACGGTGGTCAACGGCGAAGATGGAGTACATATTCTCTATTTCTCCGGGAAGGAATCTGTTTCGGAGGTGGAAGCAGCTGAGCAGGCCCAGCGGGATGCGCAGACAGCGCTGATCCGGAAAGCAAAGGAAGCTTACCCCATGGAGGTCACCTACGGTGACATCGTTCTGCCGGAGGCGGAAGCACTGGTTTCTTCTGGGGAGCTGCTGTATCCGGACATTGCCCATGAACGGTTCCCGGAAATTCCCCTGTACTTACAGCAGGATTACCCCACCACCATGTATGGCGGCTGGCCCATTCGCACCAACGGCTGCGGCATCACCTCCATGGCAATGGTGGCCTCCTATATGACGGATGAACTGATGTCCCCGCCGGAAATGTGCCGTCGCTTTGGCGGCTACAGCCACCGCCACGGCACAGACGGTATGATCTTTTTCAAGGAATCCCCGGGCATGGGCTTCTATCTGATCGAGCAGACCTATGACCCGACGGCGGCCTGGCAGGGATTGGAGGATGGTCATGTGGCAATTTCCGTCCAGCATCCGGGCTATTGGACACGGGCCGGGCACTACATTGTGCTCCAGGAGATTACGGAGGACGGCATGGTTCGGGTGCGGGATTCCAATATTTACAACTACAGAAGAATCAGCAATCACATCAACGATGAGCATACCTGGGGCAGCATCACCAGCGCCGGTTCCGGCTTCTGGGTCTTTGACTACAAGATCACGCGGCTCCCTGCCTGCTCTCGCTGCGGCGAACCGGAGAAGACCTCCGGCGGACTTGTGACAGATTACTACTGCCGCAAGTGTGCCCCGGCGCAGCTTCGGCGTGGTACTTATCTGGAATCACTTGCTGACTGAAACAGAACGGCGTCCGGGAATCCCCCGGGCGCCGTAGTTTTGCAGCGAACATGCATTTTTTCGATGTTATCATATCTGTGTGGTCCTGGCCTGTGAGAAAAGAAGCCGCGTTAATACTGCGCCGCCTCGGCGGACTTGAGCTGGAGCTGGAGCTTGTCTGCGATAAGCGCGATGAATTCCGAATTGGTGGGCTTGCCCTTGGTATTGGACACGGTGTAGCCGAAGAATTTTTGCAGGGTGTCCAAATCGCCCCGGTCCCAGGCCACTTCAATGGCGTGGCGGATGGCCCGCTCCACTCTACTTGGCGTGGTGCCGAAGGTTTTGGCGACTTCCGGGTACAGCACCTTCGTGATGGCGTTGATTACATCCATGTCGTTCACGGCAATGATGATTGCCTCCCGCAGATACTGGTAGCCCTTGATATGGGCGGGGACGCCGATCTCGTGGATGATATTGGTTACAAGAGTCTCAATGCTGACCTTGTCAGAACGGCGGGCGGCAGGATACCGAAGGCTCTCCCCACCTCGGATTTCCTCCAACCGCTCAACCAGCGCAGCCATGTCGCAGGGCTTCAGCATCAGGTAGCGGACGCCTAAGTTTGCCGCTGCTGTGGAAACGTACTCCGTAAGAAAAGCGGAGGTTGCCAGTGTGATTGGTTTATGCTCCATGTTCGCAATGGATTTGAGGACGCTGATTCCGTCCTTTTTCGCCAGCATTAGGTCGAGTACCAGGATATCCGGCTTTTTCTCTTCGATCATGCGAATTGCCTGCTCCCCGTCGCCGGCAGTTCCCAAAACTCGAAAGCCGTCGGCGCGCTGCAGAGCAGCAGTCAGACCGGAACAAAAGTCCTCGGCGCTGTCGGCGATAAATACCGTTGATGTGTGTTCCATACATACCTCTCCTGTCATGTAGAATTCTCCCCAGTTCACGGCGTAACTGCCATGTGCGACAATAAAAGAATACCACGATATGTTGCAATTTGCAAGTGGAATCCGCAACAATCGTTCGTCAAACATCGACAATCTGTGATTAAATTGTAAGAAAATGTAACTTTTTCGAAGAATCGTGTCGAAAAATGGCGGAGGATCGAGCAGTTGACGCCTGCAACTATTTGATGTAAAATCATTAACAGTCGATTTTTCAGTGAAAAATGGAGGAGAAGCCCACAATGAAGGAACAGATTGAGAGCCTGCGGGCATTTCTGGACGCCTCTCACAGCGTCTATCACGCGCAGAATTTTCTGAAAAGAACGCTGGAAGAGGGGGGCTATACCCGTCTGCCGGAACAGGCGGACTGGCGTTTGGCGCCCGGCGGAAAATATTATGTGGAGCGGGGCGGTTCTGCCCTGGCGGCGTTCCGGATTCCGGAAGGGCAGCCGACGGGCTTCCTGATGAGTGCCAGCCATCTGGACCGACCCTGCTTTAAGGTCAAGGAGAACTATGAGCTGAACGGGGCCTGCCTTCGGATGGCGGTGGAACGCTACGGCGGGCAGATTCTGCATACCTGGCTGGACAGGCCCCTGTCGGTTGCCGGACGGGTGACGGTGGAAACGGACCGGGGTGTGGAGAACCGCCTGGTGGATATTGACCGGGACCTTCTGCTGATTCCCAGCGTCGCCATTCATATGAACCGGCAGGTCAACGATGGCTATAAGTGGAATCCGGCGGTGGATATGCTGCCTCTGCTGGGAGGGAAAGACAGCGCCGGAAGGCTGGCGGCTGAATTGGAACGGCAGGCGGGCGGGAAAATTTTGGGCCACGACCTGTATCTCTATGTCCGGCAGAAGTCTTCCGTCTGGGGCGCGGGTGGGGAGTACATTTCTTCCGCCGCGCTGGACGATCTGGAATGCGTCTGGGGCTGTGCCCGGGGCTTTTTACGCGCGGAAACATCCAGTGCGGTGCCGGTGCTGTGCGCGTTTGACAGCGAGGAGGTCGGTTCCGGCTCAGTGCAGGGCGCGGGCTCCACGCTGCTGTCGGACGTGCTGGAGCGGATTTGTGAGAGCATGGGCTGGAATCTGAAACGGATGCTGGCCCAGTCCTTTGCCGTTTCCGCGGACAATGCCCATGCCGTGCATCCTAATCATCCGGAGCTTGCCGACCCCTCCAACGCACCCGTGCTGGGCGGCGGTATCGTGCTGAAATACAACGCCAACCTGAGCTACTGCACCGACGGCATGTCCGCCGCCGTGTTCCGCAGGATATGCAGAAACGCGGGCGTGAACGTGCAGAGCTACTGCAACCGGGCGGACATTCCCGGCGGCTCCACGCTGGGCCGGATTTCTCTTTCCCATGTCAGCGTTCCCACGGTGGATATCGGCCTGCCGCAGCTTGCCATGCATTCCTGCTATGAGACGGCGGCGGTTTCGGATGCCGCCGATTTGGAAAAAGCCATGACAGAATACTATGGCAGCCGGCTGATTCTGGAAGGGGACAGCTGCCAAATCGACAGGTAATGGCAGAATCAACAAAAACAGAAGGAAAAAACTGTGAAAACCCACTGTTGCCGGATGGAAAATAATATGATATTATCTGTGTATCCAGGTGAATTGCGTCTACTCCACTACCCTAGGCGCCGTTCGCTGAATTAAAGGAGGATAAATCCGTCTGACTCACGGTGCGGCAGTGTGGAGACCTGTCGTAATGCTCCCGGATTATTTTTACTGTCCGGGTATGCGAGAACGCACGCGAAAATGGTAGGTGCGTTTAGAGTCGAAAAACGTATGGCAAGCTTAACCCTGAAGAACATCAAAAAGGTCTATCCCTTCAACGGCGACGATGCCAAGAAGAAAAAGAAGAAGGGCGAGCCCGAAAAGAAGACCAACCTGCAGATCACGGACGAGGGCGTCGTGGCGGTTCAGGAGTTCAACCTGGACATCGCCGATAAGGAGTTCATCGTTCTGGTCGGACCTTCCGGCTGCGGTAAGTCCACCACTCTGCGGATGATCGCCGGTCTGGAAGAGATTTCCGGCGGCGAGCTGTACATCGGAGACAAGCTGGTGAACGATGTGGCTCCCAAGGACCGCGATATCGCCATGGTCTTCCAGAACTACGCCCTGTACCCCCACATGACCGTTTATGATAACATCGCCTTCGCCCTGAAGCTGCGCAAGATGCCCAAGGACGAGATCGATAAGAAGGTCAAGGAAGCTGCTGAGATTCTGGACATCACCCAGTACCTGGGCCGTAAGCCCAAGGCTCTGTCCGGTGGTCAGCGTCAGCGTGTTGCCATCGGCCGTGCTATCGTCCGTGAGCCCAAGGTTCTGCTGATGGACGAGCCTCTGTCCAACCTGGACGCCAAGCTGCGTAACCAGATGCGTGCTGAGATCATCAAGCTGCGTCAGCGCATCAACACCACCTTCATCTATGTTACCCACGACCAGACCGAGGCTATGACTCTGGGCGACCGGATCGTCATCATGAAGGACGGCTTCATCCAGCAGATCGGCACGCCTCAGGAAGTGTTCAATCATCCTTACAACCTGTTCGTTGCTACTTTCATTGGCACGCCTCAGATGAACCTGTTCGAGAACGCCAAGCTGGTGAAAGAGAACGGCAAGTACGTTGTCAAGCTGGACGCTCTGAGTGTTGAGCTGTCCGAGGAGAAGCAGGCCAAGCTCTCTGCCAACAATGTTGCCGAGCAGGATGTGGTTCTGGGCGTCCGCCCCGAGCACATCACCCTGGGTACCGAGGGCATCGAAGGCAAGGTCGACGTGTCCGAGCTGATGGGCTCTTCTGTCCACCTGCATGTGACCAGCATGGGCCGCGACGTGGTCATGGTTGTTTCCACCATGAACATGACCGGCGCGGAAGTCGCCGCCCTGTCCAATGGCAATACCGTCAAGTACACCTTCCCCGGTCATGTGTGCCACCTGTTCTCCAAGGAGACTGGCATCAACCTGGAAGCCTGATTTGTACATCCAAAAAGACCCGCCGCACGGCGGGTCTTTTTTACGTGGGGCGGAATGATCCCCATCCTGCGGGGTTATAATAGAAATCATATGCCGAAAACGGAAAAATTCGCCATTTTTCGCTGGTTATTACTTGACAAAAAAGGGAATTGACAGTATTCTATAAAGGTATGGGGTGGGATGGAAACGTTTCACTTTTCCAATCATCCGTTTTAAGGCCACCCCACGGCATTTTGTAGTTGCAACCGCCTTCGCGGTTTGAGACAATGACGAAACCCCGATGATATTATGGAGGCTTGAAAAGATGAATCTGAATTGTGTGAACATCCTGAAGTGGACGGAAGCACAGCTGAAGTACACTTACGACGTATCCCTGAAGGACGCCACGGCACAGGAGCTGCATGAGGCCCTGGGTCAGGCGGTCATGATGGCGATTTCCGATAACTGGAGCCATGCCAAGAAGACCCGTATGCACGAGCGCAAGGCCTATTATATTTCCGCTGAGTACCTGATCGGTCGTCTGGTTTACAGCAACCTGTTCAATCTTGGCATTCTGGACGAGATGAAGAAACTGTTTGCCGAGCGGGGCGTGGATCTGGCGGTTCTGGAGGATATCGAGGATGACGCACTGGGCAACGGCGGCCTGGGCCGTCTGGCGGCCTGCTTCCTGGACAGCGCCGCTTCCACCAACATCCCCCTGTCCGGCTATGGTCTGCGCTATAAATTCGGCCTGTTCAAGCAGAGCTTTGACGGCAACGGCAATCAGGTGGAGAAGGCCGATGACTGGACCAAGTTCGGCGATCCCTGGTCTTACCGCCGCTACAACCACACTGTGAAGATTCACTTCCCCGACCACACCGTTCTGGCGGTTCCCTACGATGTGCCCATCATCGGCTATGACACCAAAAATGTGGGCACCCTGCGTCTGTGGCAGTGCGAGGCGGAGGAAGAGCTGAACTTCGACGCTTTCAACTCTCAGGATTACCTGCGGGCCCTGGATGCCAAGAATAAGGCTGAGGACATCACCCGCGTGCTGTATCCCAACGACTCCACCTGGGACGGCAAGCGTCTGCGTATCAAGCAGCAGTATGTGCTGTCCTCCGCATCATTGCAGGATATGATCCGCACCTTCAAGATTGCCCACGGCAACGACCTGAGCCGCTTCGGCGAATTCTACGCCGTGCAGCTGAACGATACCCACCCGGCCATGTCCATTCCTGAGCTGATTCGCTTGCTGAAGCTGGAGGGCATGAGCTTTGACGAGGCCTTCCAGGTGGCCCAGAAGACCTTCTCCTATACCAACCACACCGTCATGGGCGAGGCGCTGGAGAAGTGGCCTCTGGATTTGATGCGCAGCGTGGTTCCCGAAATCGTGGATATCATCTGCCAGATCGACGCCAAGCTGAAGAGCGAGCATCCCAACCTGTTCATTATCCGGGACAATGTGGCCCACATGGCAAACCTGTCCGTTTACGTGGGCAGCTACGTCAACGGCGTCGCGGAGATTCACACCCAGATTCTGAAGGACGACTGCTTCAAGGACTGGTACTACGCCTATCCGGAACGTTTCCAGAATAAGACCAACGGTATTACCCCCCGCCGCTGGATCGGTCTGTGCAACCCGGAACTGACGGATATGGTCCGGCAGAAGGTGGGCGGCGACTTCCTGAAGGATCTGGAGCTGATCGGCGGCCTGAAGGATCAGGTGAGCGATGAGACGGTTGCCCAGTTCAATGCCATCAAGCGCAAGAAGAAGGAGCAGCTGTGCCACGTCATCGCCAAGCACGAGGGTATCATGCTGAATCCTGACTTCATGTTTGATGTTCAGGTCAAGCGCCTGCACCTGTATAAGCGCCAGCTGATGAACATTCTGTCCGTTGTGGACATCTATTTCCGCTTGAAGGAGGGCCGTCTGCCTGACTTCCATCCCACCGTGTTTATTTTCGGCGCAAAGTCCGCCCCCGGCTATATGGACGCCAAGTCCGTCATCCGCTACATCAACCGTGTGGCCCGGATGATCAACAACGATCCCGCCGTAGCGGACAAGATCAAGGTGGTCTTTGTTCAGAACTACAACTGCTCCTACGCGGAGCACATCATCCCCGCCGCGGATGTTTCCGAGCAGATTTCTCCTGCCGGCACGGAGGCTTCCGGCACCGGCAACATGAAGCTGATGCTCAACGGCGCTGTGACCCTGGGCACGCTGGACGGCGCCAACGTGGAGATTGCTCAGGAAGCGGGCATGGAAAACGAGTATATCTTCGGTCACACAGTTGAGCAGATCAATGCCGGCCGCAGCACCTACTATCCCCGCGGCATCTACGACAGCAATGCCGACCTGCGCCGCGCCATCAATACGCTGGTGGACGGAACCGTGCCTACCGACGACGGTCTGCGCAACCTGTTCCACTCGCTGCTGGACTGGGGCAACAACTCCGACCAGTACCGGCTGCTGCTGGACTACGAATCCTATCTGGATGCCAAGCTCCGCGCCAACCGGGACTATGCCGACCGCATGACCTTCGGCCGCAAGTGCCTCCAGAACGTGGCGTCCGCCGCAAAGTTCTCCTCCGACCGTACCATTCGTCAGTACGCCGAGGAAATTTGGCACATCAAACCCATCCAGTACTAAGCGCTTCTTCCAAATCCCCGGATTCCAAAGGAATCCGGGGATTTTTGCGCGCATTTTACACATAGTTTGCAAAGCCCGGGAAATACTACCTCCAGAAAAGGCGGTGGTTATGATTGGAGGAATTCTCCTGTAAAACAAGAATCCTGTCGGGACCGGGGGCGTGCAGCGCGCTGTCCACCATGGGGGCCAGGCGGCTGTTTCTGGTCACGGACCCGTTCTTCGTGAAAAACGGAACGGCGGAGCGCATCATCGGGCTTGCGAACTGTCAGGAATCGGAGGTATTTGACAAGGTACAGCCGGACCCCACAGTGGAGCTGGCGGCAGAGGGGACGGCCCGGCTTCGGGCCTTTGCGCCGGACCTGCTGGTGGCCCTTGGCGGCGGCAGCGCTATGGACTGCGCCAAGGCCATGGCTTTTTTTGCGAAAGGAACTTATAAAATGGTGGCAATTCCCACAACCTCCGGCTCCGGTTCGGAGGTGACGGATTTTGCCATTCTGACCCACGACCATGTGAAGCACCCGCTGGTGGACAAACGGATTCGCCCGGACGTGGCAATTCTGGACAGCGATCTGCTGACAGAGCTGCCAAAGAGCCTGATCGCAGAGACGGGCTTTGACGTGCTGACCCACGGGGCGGAAGCCTACGTTGCCCGGGACGCCGGGACCATCACGGATTTATATGCCCGTGAGTCTTTTTCCAGCGCCTTCGCGGCGCTGCCGGCATCTTATGCGGGAAATACGTCGGTTCGGCTGAAGGTGCATCTGGCGGCGACTATGGCGGGCATGGCGTTTACGCAGGCGGGGTTGGGACTGTGCCACGCCCTGTCCCACAGCCTGGGGGGTATGTTCCATGTTTCCCACGGGCGGCTGAATGCCATTATTCTGCCCGCTGTGATCGGCTGCAACGCACACGTCGCGTCAAAGAAATATGCGGAGCTGGCCCGCGCGGCGGGCATGGGCGGCAGTGTGGACACCATCGCGGTCCGAAATCTGAAAAACGGCCTGATCCGTCTGCGCCGGGAGTTGAACCTGCCGGAGACGCTGGTGCAGGCGGGAGTGGACCCCCGAAGTGTCTGGCGGAATGCGGACGAAATCGTGAAGGCGGCGCTGGCAGACCCCTGCTGCCAGAGTAATCCCATGCCGGTGGAGGATTTTCTGGTGCGCCGTATTCTGGAAGAGGTGACAGGCCGTGTCTGAGTGCCTGCTGAGTGTGGGACTGGACGTGGGTACCACCTCTACCCAGCTGGTAGTCTCCCGGTTGACAGTGGAAAACCGGGCATCCAGCTTTGCCGTACCGGATATGGATATTACGGAACGAAGCGTCCTGTATAAAAGTCCGGTCTATTTTACCCCGCTGCTGGATGAAAGCCATGTGGATGGGGCGGCGATCCGCGCCATCGTGAAGGCGGAGTACCAAAATGCGGGCATCCGCCGGGAGGACGTGGACACCGGGGCCATCATCATCACCGGGGAGACCAGCCGGAAGGAGAATGCCCGGGTGGTGCTGGATGCCCTGTCGGATTTCGCCGGAGACTTTGTGGTTGCCACTGCCGGGCCGGATCTGGAGAGCGTACTGGCGGCGAAGGGAGCCGGCGCGGTGGAGCTTTCCCGAACCGCCGGCAAGCCTGTACTTCATATGGACATCGGCGGCGGCACCAGCAATCTTGCCTATATCGAGGATGGAAAAATCGTCCGCACCGGCTGCCTGAACGTGGGCGGACGGCTGATAAAATTCGACCAGAATCAAAAGATCACTTACGTTTCCGGGGTATTGTCCGGTATTTTTCACCGGAAACCGGGAGAAATCGCCACACAGCCGGAGCTTTGTAAGCTGGCGGAAACACTGACGCAGGCCCTGGAAATGGCGGCAGGGATTCGGAATCCCACCGATTTGATGGAGAAACTGCTCACCGAAGAAACGGGACAGAAATGGAACCCGCCGAAGGGGGAAGTGGTGCTGTCCTTTTCCGGTGGAGTTGCCGACTGTATTGCGCAGGATAAACCGTGGGATCAGTTCGGCGATCTGGGGCCGATTCTTGGCAGGACCATTCGCGAAAGCCGCCTGTGTCAGGGGGAATACGCACTGGGCCGGGAAACCATCCGGGCCACGGTGATCGGCGCGGGCAGCTACTCTACCCAGCTTTCCGGCAGCACCGTATACAGCCAGAATGTCCGGTTCCCTCTGAAAAATCTGCCGGTTGCTCGGAAAAACAGCGAATTTCACGAAGGTTCCGTGGTGCTTTCCCTCCCCGGAGCGCTGCCGCCAACCTATGCCCAGGTACGGGCAATCGCCCAGGAGCTGGCCCAAAATAACCCGCCGGAGCTGTATATCTGTCTGGAAGCGGATATGGCAAAGGCGCTGGGACAGGCGCTGGCGGCGAGACTCTCTCCCGATGCCCGCATTCTGTGCATTGACCGGATTCACGTGGGAGAGGATAGCTATCTGGACATCGGGGAGCCGGTGGGCGGTGCCTTCCCGGTGGTGGTAAAGACGCTGGTGTTGGAAAGGAGAAGCACATGAACAAACAGGAACTGACTGCCATGGTTGCGGAAATTTTAAGCACCATGGATGCCCCGCCCATGGTGAAAGCGGGGGAGTACCGTCCGACTGTGCCCCAGCCGGAAGCGAAGGATACCCATTACCACGACGGTGATTTCGTGCCGGACGTAAGTGCACTGGACTTGCGCAAGCTGTATTTGACCGAAAATCCGAAAAATGGAGAAAAATTCCGGAAAATGAAGGAGCGTACCCCTGCCCGTCTGGGCAGCGGCAAGGCAGGTCCCCGCTATAAGACCCTGACCATGCTGCGCTTCCGCGCCGACCACGCGGCGGCACAGGACGCGGTGTTTTCCCAGGTGCCGGAGGATTTCGCGGCGAAAAACGGTATGGTTGAGGTGCAGACCCGGTGCCAAAGCAAGGATGAGTATTTGACCCGCCCGGATTACGGCCGCTGCTTTGATGAGGAAAATCAGAAAAAGATCCGCGCCGCCATTCCCGGCACCCCCCGGGTGCAGATCGTAGTAGGGGACGGCCTGTCTTCCGCTGCCATTACCGCCAATGCCATGGACTGCATGGAGGCCCTTCGGGAGGGCCTGAAACTAAAGGGCATCGATCCGGGTACGCCCATATTTGTGCGCTATTGCCGGGTAGGCGCGGGGGATGCCATTGGCGACATCACCGGCTGCGAGTTGGTGTGTATGCTGGTGGGGGAGCGTCCGGGACTGGTGACGGACAAGAGCATGTCCGCCTATATCACCTACAAGCCCCACACCGGCGTGTCGGAATCTGCCCGGACGGTGGTTTCCAACATCCACGCTCAGGGCACCCCTGCCGTGGAAGCCGGCGCCCACATTGCAGGCCTGATTGAAACGATTCTCAGGAAGCAGGTTTCCGGCGTGGGCCTGCACATGGAGGCAGGGGTATGATCCCGGTTCAGGTTTTGGCGGTTCGTTACCTTGCCAACGCAAGCCCTGCGCTGTGTCAGGCCCTGGGCGCGCCCAAGGGATACCCAGCGTTGGGACTTCTGACCACGGACTGCGATGATGCCACCTATATTGCGCTGGACGCAGCAACCAAAGCCTCGGAGGTGGAGGTAGCCTACGCCCGGAGCTTCTATGCAGGAGCCTCCAACGCCTCCACCCCCAACGCCGGGGAGGTCATCGGCATCCTTGCCGCCCAGACGCCGGGGGCTGTGCGCAGCGGCATGGAGGCGGCGCTGTCGGAACTGCACCGGGTGGGCTTTGAGGAAACGCATAAAGTGCCGTATCTTGCGCACACTGTCAGCAGCGTGGGTACGTTTCTATCCAAGGAAGCGGGGGTTCCTGTGGGTTCGGCGCTGGCTTACCTGATCGCCCCGCCGTTGGAGGGAATGTACGCCATGGACGCGGCAATGAAGGCAGCGGATGTGAAGTTATGTAAACTATACGCCCCGCCCAGCGAGACGAATTTTGGCGGCGGCCTGCTGTCCGGTACCCAGAGCGCCTGCGACGCCGCCTGTGCGGCCTTCGCCTCTGCGGTGGCGGAAGCGGCGGAAAGACCGGTGGAACATGGCTGATTTGCGAAAGGATGGACGAAAAATGGATACAAATTCTCTTGGTATGATCGAAACAAAGGGCCTTGTGGGGGCCATTGAGGCGGCGGACGCCATGGTGAAGTCTGCAAACGTTCAGCTTGTGGGCAAGGAGCAGGTGGGCGGAGGCCTTGTGACCGTCATGGTTCGGGGCGACGTAGGCGCGGTCAAGGCCGCTACCGACGCCGGCGCCGCGGCAGCGGAGAAGGTGGGCGAGCTGATTTCTGTTCATGTCATCGCCCGGCCCCACATGGAGGTGGATGCGATTCTGCCCAAGGGCCGCAGCAACCCCACACCTCCCGCCGGTAAGTAATGCTCTATAACGAGGAAGCGGTTCGGGCCAATATTCGCAACCGGGACGGGAAGCGGGTATTTTACCTCGGCAAGGGCGACCAGCTGACAAGCTCCGCACGGGATTATTTGAGCCGGGAGCGAGTAGAGATACTCCCGGCGGAGCAGGCGAAACCCCAGAGATATCGGCTATTAACCGGAGGTTACACGGAAGAAAAGCCGGAGCATATGACCCATCTGTACGGGGACGTGCTGGTACCGAAAACCCACCCGCGCATCCTGTTCCGGGGAAAAATGGACACGCTGGAGTCAGAACTGATTCTCTGCCAGTTGGCTGACAAATCACTGGAAGGGCCGGTAGGGGAGATTCTGGGACTGGCCCGGCAGATCATCCGGTGTGAGGTGCTGGGGGAGCCCCTGAAATGGGACACCCTCTGCGGCTTGACGGAAAGCGAGCAGCGCAAGCGCAGCCACTTTCCACAGGAATACTACGGTCAGCCCCATTTCATGCCGTCCTTTTCCGACGGCATGGTGATTGCCCGGCTGAACCGTGCCCGGTGTGCCGCCCGGGAAGCGGAGCTGGCGTCTGTGACGGCCTTTACCGACCGGGAGGGCAATCTTACCCGACAGGACATCCCCCAGGCTCTGAACCGCATGAGCAGTATGCTATACCTGTTGATGATTCAGAAGAAAGCGAAATTGGAGTAGAGCATGGGGCGGACATTCCTGCCCCATACTTTCACAAAAGGATGAAGAATATGAAGCTGAAAACCACATTGCTGGGAAAAACCTATACATTCCGGGACTTAAAGGAAGTGCTTGCCAAGGCCAACGAGGAAAAAACCGGCGATAAGCTGGCGGGGCTGGCGGCGGAGTCTGCGCAGGAGCGGGTGGCGGCGAAGGTGGTGCTGTCTGCCGTGACCTTGGGGGATCTGCGGGAAAACCCCGCCGTGCCCTATGAGGAGGACGAGGTCACCCGAATCATTCAGGACGATGTGAACGAGGCGGTCTTCCGCAAAATTCGCGGCTGGACGGTGGCGGAATTCCGGGAGTGGCTGCTGGATGAAGGCACCACCGGGGACGACATCCGTAAGATCAGCCGCGGGCTCACCAGCGAAATGGTGGCGGCGGTGTGCAAGCTCATGGGCAACCTTGACCTCATCTACGCTGCCAATAAAATTCACATCACCGCCCACTGCAACACAACCATCGGCCTGCCGGGAACCCTCAGCTGCCGTTTGCAGCCCAACCATACCACCGACGACCCGGAAGGTATTACCGCCTCCACTCTGGAGGGCCTGAGCTTCGGCGCGGGAGACGCGGTCATCGGCCTGAACCCGGTGACGGACAGCCCGGAGCAGGTGGGCAAGGTGCTGCGCCGCTTTCAGGAAATCAAGGAGCACTGGCAGATTCCCACCCAGATTTGCGTCCTGGCCCACGTCACCGCCCAGATGAAGGCTGTCCGGGCGGGGGCGCCCTGCGACCTGATCTTCCAGTCCATCGCGGGCAGCCAGAAGGGAAACGAGGCCTTCGGCTTCAGCGCAGCTACGCTGGAGGAAGCCCGGCAGCTGCTTTTGAAGGAGGGCACTGCGGAAGGCCCCAACGTCATGTATTTCGAGACCGGGCAGGGGTCTGAATTGAGTTCCAACGCCCATTTTGGCACCGATCAGGTGACCATGGAGGCCCGGTGCTACGGCTTTGCCAAGCGGTTCCAGCCCTTCCTGGTCAACACGGTAGTGGGCTTCATCGGGCCGGAATACCTGTACGACGCCCGGCAGGTGACGAGAGCGGGCCTGGAAGACCACTTTATGGGCAAGCTCACGGGCATTTCCATGGGCTGTGACTGCTGCTATACCAACCATATGAAGGCGGACCAGAACGATATTGAGAATCTGGCGAGTTTACTCACCATGGCAGGCTGCAACTATTTCATGGGCATCCCCCACGGGGACGACATCATGCTGAACTATCAGACCACCGGCTTCCGGGAGACGGCGACCCTGCGGGAACTGACTGGCAAGACGGCAATTCCGGAGTTCCAGCGCTGGCTGGAGAAAATGGGCTTTGTGGAGAACGGAAAGCTGACAAAGAAGGCAGGAGACGGTTCCAGTCTGCTGTTCTAGGGAGGAAAAGACCATGGAACTGGACAAGGATTTAGCCGCCCGGCAGGAAGCGAGAGCTTTGACCCGGCAGGCGGCAAAGGCGCAGCACATTCTGGCGGATTTCCCACAGGAAAAGCTGGATGCCATCGTGGAAGCCGTGGCGAAGGCTTTTTCGGCAGAAGCAAAACCCCTGGCAGAGCTGGCGGTGCAGGAGACAGGCTTCGGCAATGTGACCGATAAGATTACCAAGAATAAATTTGCTTCGGAAACGGTGGCAAAAGCAGTCCGGGGCATGAAAACCGTGGGACTTCTGCGAAAAAAGGCGGAGGAGCGGGTGTGGGAAATCGGCGTGCCGGTGGGGGTCATCGCCGCCATTGTGCCCAGCACGAACCCCACCTCAACCGTGTGCTATAAAGCCATGATTGCCCTGAAAGCGGGAAATCCCATCCTGTTTTCGCCCCATCCCAAGGCGGTGAACTGCACCCGAAGGGCCGCGCAGATCGTGGCCCAGGCGGCAGAGAATGCCGGTGCGCCTGCGGGCAGCGTGGCCTGTCTCAGCATCCCGTCCATGGCGGGCTGTCAGGAGTTGATGGGGGCGGAGCAGGTGAAGCTGATTCTGGCCACCGGCGGTCCGGCTATGGTGAAAGCGGCCTATTCCTCGGGAAAGCCCGCCATCGGCGTTGGCGCGGGCAACGGCCCGGCCTATATCCACCGCAGCGCGGATATCAACCGTGCCCTTGCCGACATTGCCCGCTCCAAGACCTTTGACAACGGCACGGTCTGCGCTTCCGAGCAGAGCATCATTGTTGAGCGCTCCATGGAATCCAAGGTGGTGGAGGAAGCAAAACGGCAGGGCTATTATTTCCTGTCCGGCGAAGAAGCAGGGAAGCTGGCGAAGATTCTCTTCCGGCCCAATGGGGCGCTGAATCCGGAGGTGGTGGGAAAACCCGCTGCCAAACTTGCGCAGCTGGCGGGCTTTGCCGTGCCCCAGAGCGCAAAAATCTTAGTTGCCCGGGAGCGGGAAGCGGGCATCGGCTATCCCTATTCCATGGAAAAGCTCTGCCCGGTGCTGGCTTTTTATGTTATGGACAGCGAAGATGAAATTCTGCGGAAATGCATCGAAATTCTGGACTTTGAGGGGGCCGGGCACACTTTCGCCATCCACGCCGGGGACGAAGACGTGGTGCGCAGATTTGCCGCGAAAATCCCGGTGTCCCGATTCCTGGTCAATACCCCTGCGGCGCTGGGGGGCATCGGCGCGACAACGGGGCTGTTTCCGGCGCTGACACTGGGCTGCGGCGCAGTAGGCGGCAGCAGCTCCTCCAACAATATCTCACCCCTTGACCTCATCAACATCCGCCGGGTGGCCTGGGGTACAGAGGAACCAAAGGAAAAGGAAGTCCACAATCCGGAGCTGGTGGAGCTGCTGGCCCAGAAAATTCTCGAGCGTCTGGAACACTGAGGAGGGGATACCATGCAGGAACAATGGCAGGAACTGGCAGAAGCAGTGGTATCCCGTCTGTTTGTGGAGCTGGAAGCCTCGGGACGGCATGTCCATGTCACGGCCCAGCAGGCCCAGACCCTGTTCGGGCATCCGCTGACCCCGGAGCGTCCCCTGTCCCAGCCGGGGCAGTATCTGGCGAAGGAACGGGTTCGTATCATTGGCCCAAAGGGAGAATTTCGGAATGTGGCGGTGCTTGGGCCGGAGCGGAAAGAAGGACAGGTGGAGATATCCCTCACTGACGGACGTACTCTTGGCATCGACCCGCCCATCCGGCTGTCTGGAGATGTACAGGGCAGCCCCGGAATCACGCTGGAAGGAGAGCGGGGGAGCGTGACCCTCCCGCAAGGGGTCATCGCCGCCCAGCGTCATGTCCACCTGACCCCGGAGGATGCGGTAAAATTCGGTGTAAAGAACGGACAGACCGTTCGTTTGCAGACCTACACCGTCCGTCCCACGGTATTTGGGGACGTGGCGGTACGGGTCAGTCCGGATTTCGCCTCCTATGTGCATCTGGACTATGACGAGGCCAACGCCTGCGGCTTTCGCAAGGGAGACCTGGGGAGGCTGCTGCCATGACAAAAGCGCTGCTGATCGGGTCAGAGCCGCCGCTGGAGTTGGGCTACGAGTATGTGACCCAGCCGCCCTATGACGCGGTGGTCATTGGTTCGTTAAAGCTGTCGGAACTGCTGCATTTCCGGGAGGAACGGGTGCTTTCCGCGTTGGCGGAGGGGAAAAGCGTGTATCTTTACACCCCGGGTCTGCCGGAGTCTCCAAAAAACCGGGCCTTGTCCGGTAGCCTGACGGCAGCCCAGCGGGAACTGAAAAACTGGGGTGTGCTGTTCACCGACGGCGGGCGAAAGAAGCTGATTACTGCGGAGGAAGCCCGGATTTTACGCAGCGCGGGACGGCAGCCCGCTCCCGGCGCGGTGCTGACGCCGCTGGCGAAGGAAATCATGGAGGGAACGAAATGAAGGTTGGAAAAGTGGTCGGCTCCATCTGGGCCACCCGGAAAGCGGCCTGCCTGCAGGGACAGACTTTTTTGGTAGTGGAGTCCGACGGGCAGCAGGTGGTGGCGGCGGATCAGGTGGGAGCCGGAACCGGGGACCGGGTGCTGCTGGCAACGGGCACCGTGGCCTCCCGCTACTGCATGGACGCCCCGGTGGATGCCGCCGTTGTGGCGATTGTTGACGAAAAGTAGGGAAAAACCATGTCGTTTCACGAAATTTTGATTGCCGTCATGGCAGGCTTTGCCCTGCTGGGCGCGCTGGACCGGATCTTCGGCAACCGCTGGGGACTGGGCAAGGAATTTGAGGACGGCATTCTCGCCATGGGCTCCCTGGCGCTGGCCATGGTGGGAATCGTGTCTCTTGCCCCGGTGCTGGCTGCCCTGCTGAAACCGGTGGTGGTGCCCATCTACGGTTTTCTGGGAGCCGACCCCGCCATGTTTGCCGGCACTTTGCTGGCCTGCGACATGGGCGGCGGCGCGCTGGCTGTCCAGATGACCGGAGACCATCAGGCGGCAATGCTGGGGGGCGTGCTCACCGGCTCCATGCTGGGGGCCACCATCGTGTTCACCATTCCCGTTGCCATGGGTATCCTCCGGGAGGAAGACCGCCCGGTGATGGCCAAGGGCATCCTCTGCGGCATCGTCACTATCCCGCTGGGGGTGCTGGTGGGCGGGCTGGTTGCCGGGTTCCCTGTGGGAATGGTGCTGCGCAACCTCATTCCCATCGTGATTATTGCCGCCCTGATTGCGCTGGGCCTGTGGCGTGCAGAGGGGGCCATGGTGCGGGGCTTTGAAATCTTCGGAAAAGCCGTCGTTATCGTCGTGACCATCGGCCTTGCCGCCGCTATTGTGGAAGCCCTGACGGGCTTTGCCATCATCCCCGGCATGGCCCCCATTTCCGAGGGCTTTGAAACCGTAGGAACCATTGCCATTGTGCTGGCAGGAGCCTTCCCGCTGGTTTTTGTGGTGACGAAGCTGCTGCGAAAGCCCCTGATGGCGGCGGGAAAACTGCTGGGCATCAACGACGCGGCGGCAGCGGGGCTCATTGCCAGCCTTGCCAATTCCATCGCCACCTTTGGTATGGTGAAGGATATGAACCAGCGGGGCAAGGTTATCAACATCGCCTTTGCGGTATCCGCTGCCTTTGTCTTTGGCGACCATCTGGGCTTTACCGCGGGCTTTGCTCCGGAGATGATGGGGGCCATGATCGCGGGCAAGCTGGTGGGTGGCATCAGCGCCATCGCTGTTGCCATGTGGCTGACCCGAAAAGAGGAAAAGGCTTGACAAAAGGAGCCTATCTGGGCTATAATGTCAAAGAAATAGCAAAAGCTGTGAAAAGAAGAGTATTTCGCAAGAACCGGTCAGAGAGCCCTGTTTTTGGTGGAAATGGGTACGCAGAAAGCGGAAGAACATGGTCTTGGAGCTGGGTTTTCGATAAGTAGGGAACTCCGGGCCCGTCCCGTTACAGGCGGATTGAGGCGTTTGCTGCGGCAGACGCGAATCAAGGTGGTACCGCGTCAAATTTTGTCGCCCTTGGGTTGAACCCGGGGCGATTTTTCATTAGGAGGAGATACTTATGTGCGAAAAATGCAAGGGTAATTACTATATTACCACCCCCATTTACTATCCGTCCGCCAAGCTGCATATCGGTCACGCCTACTGCACCGTGGCAACGGACACCATGGCCCGGTTCAAGCGGCTCCAGGGCTACAACGTCATGTTCCTCACCGGTACCGACGAGCACGGTCAGAAGATCGAGGACAAGGCCAAGGAGGCCGGCATCACCCCTCAGCAGTTCGTGGACAACATCGTCACCGGCCCCAAGGGCGTCCTCGACCTGTGGAAGCTGATGAACATTTCCTACGACCGCTTCATCCGCACCACCGATGATTACCACGTCGCCGCTATCCAGAAAATCTTCAAAAAGATGTACGAAAACGGCGACATCTACAAAGGCACCTACAAGGGCAAATACTGCAAGCCCTGTGAATCCTTCTGGACGGAGAGCCAGCTGGTGGACGGCAAGTGCCCCGACTGCGGCGGCCCTGTGCAGGACGCGGAGGAAGAGGCCTATTTCTTCCGCCTGTCCAAGTATGCCGACCGGGTGCAGGATCTGCTGGAAAACACCGATTTTCTGGAGCCCCGCAGCCGGGTCAGCGAGATGGTCAACAACTTCATTAAGCCCGGTCTAGAGGACCTTTGTGTGTCCCGCACCAGCTTCACCTGGGGCGTGCCCGTGGACTTTGACCCGGGCCATGTGGTCTATGTCTGGATTGACGCCCTGTTTAACTACATGACCGCCTTGGGCTTTGAGAACGACAAATATAACGACCTCGCCGACTTCTGGCCCGCCGATGTCCACTTCATCGGCAAGGAGATTGTCCGCTTCCACTCCATCATCTGGCCCGCCATGCTCATGAGTCTGAATCTGCCCCTGCCCAAGAAGGTCTACGGTCACGGCTGGCTGCTGCTGGACGGCGGCAAGATGAGTAAGTCCAAGGGCAACGTGGTGGAACCCTATGTTTTGGCGGAGCGCTTCGGTGTGGATGCCCTGCGGTTCTTCCTGCTGCGTTCCTTCCCCTTCGGTTCCGACGGCAATTTCTCCAACGAGCTGCTGATTAACACCATCAACGTGGACCTTGCCAACGATCTGGGCAATCTGGTGTCCCGAACCATTGCCATGGCCCAGAAGTATTTTGGTGAGCACCTGCCCACCGAGCAGCTGGCGGACGAGGAAAAGGACGCCGAACTTCTTGCCATGGTGTCCGGTCTTCGGGATCAGTATGAGGCCGAGATGGAGAAGTACGCCTTCCAGAACGGTCTGGCGGTAGTCTTTAAGGTCATTTCCCGCGCCAATAAGTATATCGATGAGAATGCTCCCTGGGTGCTGGCAAAGACCGAGGAAGGCAAGCCCCGTCTTGCCCGGGTGCTGTACAATCTGCTGGAGACCATCCGTATCTGCGGCGGCCTGCTGCAACCCTTCATGCCCGATACCTCCGCCGAGATTGCCCGCCGTCTGGGCGGCGCCCGGATGGACTGGGACAGCCTGAATCAGTTCGGCGTCCTGAGCGCTGACGTTGCCACCGTTGCCGGCCCCGCTCTGTTCCCCAGAATCGACATGGAGAAGGAGCTGGCGGCTCTGGAGGAGCTGAGCAAGCCCGCCAAGCCCGCCATCGAAATCGAGCCTTACACCGAGGAAAAGGTGGATTTTGACACCTTCTGCAAGTCTGATTTCCGGGCTGTGAAGGTCAAGGCCTGCACCAATGTGAAAAAGAGCGACAAGCTGCTGTGCTTCACGCTGGACGATGGCACCGGCACCGACCGGCAGATTCTCTCCGGCATTGCCAAATTCTACAAGCCCGAAGATCTGGTGGGCAAGACGCTGGTGGCCATCACCAACCTGCCGCCCCGGAAGATGATGGGCAGGGAGAGTAACGGTATGCTCCTGTCCGCTGTCCACACGGAGAAGGGCGAGGAAAAGCTGAACCTCATCATGCTGGACGACGCCATCCCCGCCGGCGCGAAGCTGTGCTGAGCCATCATAAGAATCCTATCAACAGAGCCTTCCGGTACCGGAAGGCTCTGTTTTGCGCGGACGGGGCTTGACAAAACTGTCTACAAGTAGTAGAATATAGCTGTCTACAAATAGTAGAATAAAGGAGGAACCTTTATGGCAGAATACCGGCTTGGCGAAGTGGAATCCGTTTTTGCTGACATCATCTGGAAAAACGAGCCGCTCACCTCCCGCCGCCTGGCAGAACTTGCCGAACAGCGGCTGAACTGGAAGCGGACGACAACGTACACCATATTAAAGCGCCTGTGCGACCGGGGACTGTTCCAGAATCAGGAGGGAACCGTCACCTCTCTGGTCAGCCGGGAGGAATTTTATGCCCGGCAGAGCGAGCAGTTCGTGGAGGACACCTTTCAAGGCTCTTTGCCTGCCTTTCTCGCGGCCTTCGGCAGCAGGAAAAAGCTGTCCGACGCGGAAATTGACGAACTGCAGAAAGTAATTGATTCCATGCGGGGGTGAGGGTATGCAGGCTGCGTTTGCAAGAATTCTCAATATGAGCCTCACCGGCAGCATCGTGATTGCCGTGGTGCTGCTGGCCCGGCTCTTTCTGAAACGGGCGCCGAAAATCTATTCCTACGCCCTTTGGGCAGTGGTGCTGTTTCGGCTTCTGTGTCCGCTGTCCATCACCGCCGGGCTGTCCGTGCTGAAGCCCATTCCGGTGACCATGCGCACGACGCCCGGCGTCAGTTCCGTCGATTATCAGCCTGTGCAGCAGGCGCTAAGTCGCGGCGGCTATGTCCCGGCGGTTCAGCAACCGGTAGCCGATCGGGAACCGGAACAGGCGGAGCCGGAGGTGACCGCCCTGCAAATCGCCGCGTATGTCTGGCTGACGGGCGCGTCCGTCATGGCAATTTACAGCGTGGTTCAATACCTGACGCTGCGGCACAGGCTGGTGGGCGCGGCCCCTTACCGGGAGGAAATTTATCTTGCCGATCACATTACGACCCCCTTTGTCTTGGGCGTTCTGCGGCCCAAAGTGTACCTGCCCTCGGAAACCCCGGAGGGAGAGCGCGCCTTCATCATTGCCCACGAGCGGCACCACATCCGGCGGCACGACCCCCTGTGGAAGCTGCTGGGCTACGCCGCCCTGTGCCTGCACTGGTTTAACCCGCTGGTGTGGCTGGCCTTTGCGCTGGCAGGGAAGGACATGGAAATGAGCTGTGACGAGGCGGTAATCAGGCTTCTCGGCGAGGATGTCCGGGCAGAGTATTCTCAGGCCCTCCTGCGCCTGGCAACCCATAAGAAGATTATCACCGGAATGCCCCTTGCCTTCGGCGAGGGTGATACGAAAGGCCGGGTGCTGAACATGGCACGATGGAAAAAGCCCAAGGTATGGGTGAGCATTGTTTGCGTGGTACTTTGCCTTGTGACACTTGCGGTATGTGCCCTGAACCCAAAGCAAAACGACCCCCTTAAGGGTGTTGCCAGCATCCGGATGACGGAGGAGGGACAAACGGGCGCATGGGACTTGCATTTTACGCTGCCTAGAGGCTACATCATGGAAAAGCAGAAAAGAGATGTTGCCTCTTGGACTGATGAGAGAGAAGTGATTATCTGGGAGCTGTCAGATGGTGCAAAGCCCATTGGCGGCGTTATGGCTTTCCCAATTCCCGAGAACTTCGGCACAGACAACTGGGATTGGCTCCATGAACTCGACCTTCCCGAGTGGCAGGATGATACCCTTGGTTACTCTGCCGGTGGCGCACCGGGCGATGAGGTCACCGTGGAATTTTTCAGCGATGTGCCGGATGGACAGGAACGAACCGTGCTGAATGAGCACAATCTCTACTTCTATGAGGGCTGGATTTATGACCTGTGGTTCGATAAGCTGGCAGTGAAGACTGAGGATATGGATTTGATTCTAAACAGTGTTCTTGTTGGCGGTGTGCCGTACCAAATCGTGAGTCTTCCGAATGGATATACTTATGAAACTGTGCCGGATGGCAGAATCCTTCTGATACGTAAAGGGCCCGGTGACGGTACTGTAGTTGGCCGTATTGACCGCTATCTGATTCCCGAGGGAGTATACGACCCCAATGACGATGCCTACCTGTGGCTGGAGGATGTAGGCATCCCGGATTTGGAGGACCCAAATCTATACGTTGCGGGCGTGTTTTCATGGAAGGGGAGTAGTAGCTGTTCCCTCACCGTTGAGGACGATTTTCAGAATCCGACTGTAAAGCGTACCCACTATTTCCAGATCGCGGGGAATATGCTCTATGACTTCTGGCTGGATGATCTGAACGTGGACGAGGTTGCCCGGTCTGCCATAGAAAAAGCGGTTGTCTATCAGGAATCCGCAGCACTGCAGTCGGGGGCGGCACCTGAGTCTGAAATGTCAGAAGAGGAAGTCGCTTTTTCGAAGGCGCAGGCGGTGATGATGGGCTTACAAGATGTACCCGCCCTGATTCAGACGGAATGCCGGTACCAGAATACTCCTGAAAAGAATTACATCGAGACGTTCTGCGACGACAGCGAAATCGGTTTCCTGCGGGTCACCACCACTGCCGACGGGTTGGATCATGCCCAGCTCTATGTGAACGACCGTTACTATACCAATGCGGGCAGCGAGACAAGCCCGGAACCGATCTGGATAGAGGCGGAAGCCCCTTCTGAGTTTAGCTCCCCATGGCTGGGAAACTTCAACTTCATCCGCCATTATGTGACCTATGTGGACACGCTGTCGGATGGGGAGAAGACCAGCTATCTATTCCAGGTGAATGCCCCCTTTGAGGATACGCCGGATGCCGCGGACCACTATTTTGCCACCTTCGATTTCTACGACGAAGACTTTATTGCCGTCTACCTGCAAATCAACCCGGGCCGGGATGACGCCTACACCCTGACGGAATCCATCGTGTCAACGGACGAACAGGTCATTGTGACCAAAATCGACCAAGAATACCAGCGCGCCATTGGATAATCATACTGATATTCAATTAAAATGCTTCATTCGGTAGAATGGAGCATTTACCAGATAATAATTCCGCTTCAATTTCTTCATCAGAAAAAAGCTCAAATTCCATTTCAGACAGGTTGACAAATTTCGTTTCCGCACCGGAAACAGTGCGAGGATGGGTTTTAAAAATCAGCCTGGATGGCAACATGGAGAAATTGTAGATCAGGATGCACTAGGTAAACAGTACAACCCTCGTCTGCCAGAAACAGACGAGGGTTGACATTTTTTCAGTTCCCGCAATTGCCCTGTAATCATTGGACACATGCACAAGACATTTGTAGAATGATTGATGGAAACGGTTGACATAATAGCAGTAAATTCCGGGAGGTATCGGGCTCAATAGGATTTGTGATACAGTTCGTACCCGATCTCCCGAAGCAACAGGGGCATCTGACGGATTTCCCGGCGGATAAAGTCACGGGTCTCCTCCGGCAGATCCTGGTAGGGCACCAGCTCGGTGGAATGCTTCAGCTCCGGGTCGGTATCGCCTGCCTGCCAGCCGTCCATATATTTGTCGTTCATCCAGCGCTCATGTTCCACCCTGGACAGTTCCTCCAAGTCGGGGCCGTACAGCTCCGTGACTGCGTCCGCAGAGTTGGGAACAATGGGTCGGATACCGATTCGGGTATCAAAGGACACCAGATATTCGCCCATATACCGTATGCGGGAACGGTAGCTTTCCTTGTAGCACTCTTTCAGGCTGTCCCAGTCCGCCAGTTCCTCCCGGACAGAAACCTCGGGGGCAGTGCTCTCCGGTTGGAGACTCTGCATTTCCAGCCACCGCTTCTGGTAGTTTTCGTGTGCAGTCCGGGCGTAGGTCTCCACCATCTCTCCCATGATCTGCTCAAAGATCAATTTGCGCCGGAAATCCTCCACGTCCAGATGGATGTCCAGCTGGGTGTCCATGGGCAGATTGGAGGGTGTGAACCGTTTCTCGCTGGACAGGCGGCACATGGCCAGCACGAATGCCAGGGATCTGGCGTCGTGCCGGTATTCGGAGACCCGCAGCAGGGCGGAAAGCAGGGAGTGCGAAATATTGACGATTCCGGTTTCCGGGTCATAGATGCTGGGCACATTGCGGACGATCTGGGTTCGCAGCACCATGGCCCGGCGAATGATGTAGCTTCTGTCAGATACATCCGTACGGTTCAGGCTGCGGACATTCAGAATGCCCTTCAGACGGCTGACGAAATCCGGTCCCTTCGCCTTCACAAAGGCAGCATACTCCTCCGTATCACTTCTGGCATTGAACTCCTTGAAGGTGTGGGCGGTGCCGCCGGCGAAAACGAACACCGCCCGGTCAATGAGCCGGGTTTTTCCCTTGGTTGTATATTCGCCGTCCTGCATGGGGGCCAGGAAATACCGCAGCCAGCCCCGGCTGATACCGTCCAGTTCACAGTCAAATTCATCAAAGAACACCAGCGGAATTCTTCCCTTGGCGCAGTTGATGGCTTCATCCAGAGCCTCAAAGAAATCCTGGGGATCACCGCACTGAGAAAGGTTGATGGAGGACACTTCAAAGATGCCGCTGGTTGCGGCAATCTGCCGGACACCGAAGGATTTGCCCGAGCCAGGATAGCCGAACACGGCGATGGACAGGGGCTGAATCTGCTCCCCAGGCTCGGCGTTATTGCAGCGCAGAATGTACTCATCCATCAGCGCCTGAATGGTGTTATAGTTTTCGATTTCACTCTTATCCACGGTGGAAAGCTTGTTATAGCTGCATACCGGAACATTTTTGAAGAGGGTGTCCGTTCCCTCCACCACGATTTTTTCGGCAACCCGCAGATATCTGCCCGGCTCTTTTTTGCAGTATTCATCCAGAATGCAGAAAGGGGAGGTGCCTGCCACCAAGGCCTTTAGGCTTCTTTCGGGGACGATCACAGAAGTGACCTCTCCCTTTTTCAAACGGGCGTGGAGGCCCTTCAGCACAGCATACAGGTTTGCGTCCGCACTCAGCGTGGCGCATTCCCTCTTATCCGGCGTAAAATACAGCGTCCACTGACCCTGATTCAGAATCAGGGCCCCCTCCTCGTTCAGAAGGACAACCATCTCACTGCGGTTTCTCAGAGGCCGGAGGGTGTCGTTGGTTGCCAGCTGAACCAGGAATTCATCCACGGTTCGTTCATAGGAAATATTACGGCTGATGGGAAAATCCAGGGCCCTTAAATGATCCATGGTCATCAGCGGAATTCGTTCATCAGAGAAGGCTTCCTTCAGGCGTTTGCCCGGAGTATACTCACAATATTGCTTTTTTTCCTTAATTATTATAAAAATCACCGTCAATTCTTAAAGATAGTTTCAAATACGCCGGGCGCTGTTCCAGCAGCCCTTTTGCGTTCGGGCCATATTAGCGCATCCGGTTTCCCCTGTCAATCTTTTACAGCGATAGTTTGCAAAAAGTTCACAATTTGCCGGGACGCAGGAAGCTCCATCAGGAGGTCCCCGGGCTGGTAACTTCAACTTCATTCGCCATTATGTGACCTATATGGACACCCTGTCTGATACGGAGAAGATTAGCTATCTGTTCCGGGTGGACGCACCCTTTGAGGATTCGCCGGATACCGCGGCTTTTTACTTCGCCACCTTCAACTTTGACACCAATGGAAACTTTGTCGATGTAAATGCAGATATATCAATTTTGCTTCTTTGCTGAATAAATGCGGAACTGGAAGCAGTATCGGGCGAGCAGCCAAAGTGCTGTAGTAATTCTGTTGCAAGCGTTCCTCCCGCCATAGACAGCAGCAAAGTAATGACCTTACGGAAGGGTAGTTTTCTGTTTCGAGTGAAATCTATGCCCGGTCTTTTGCAAACATCCACGGAAGATCGCATAGCTGTGTGATAGCTTCATCCAGTTTGCAGATGTGACTTTCCAACGAAAGCAGCTTTACCGAAAACAGCGTACCGTCGCTGTAAAATCGGATGAAGCTGCTTCTGCGGAGGTCAGTACTGCCATTGCCATACTTTCCAAGGAACTGAGCCAATTACGCCGGGAGGTGAAATTATGTAGCGATATTGCCGTCCGTTCTGGTATTCTGCCGGAACGCATACAGGAAATCCAGAAATCTCAAAGAAAGGAACAGAACGAACATGACCAATTCAGGCGATGCGGCAGAGCAAATCGTTAGAATGAGTTTGGAGGGCACGGAGGTTGCCCTGAAACTCTCCGGCTCTGCAGCCAAGAACATCGCAGCGGCACTCTACACCATTGCGAAGAACGCTGACCGGAACAAAACCAAGGGACATCAGCGGCTCAGCGCCATGCTGAAAAGCGGCAAGGAGCTAAAAGTGTTCACCATCAGCGAGGAGCATCTGAAACGCTTTGCCCAGGAGGCAAAGAGGTACGGTGTTGTCTACTGCGCCCTTCGTGGTAAGGAACGCTCTGCCGATGGCATGGTAGATGTGATGGTCCGGGCGGAGGACGCTTCCAAAATCAACCGCATTGTGGAGCGCTTCAAGCTGGCCACCGTGGATACTGCTTCCATCAAGCATGACATTGAAAAGACCCGTCAGGAAAAGGAATCTGCCCCTACTGTCCCCGAACAGGCCGCCTCCCAGAAGGACGATGCAGACTTGCTTCTGGATGAGCTGCTGGGCGCACCCATTCAAAAGGAGCAGCCGTCCCCGGAAAACCCTACGGCGGCAAAGACGGAAAAAAGCCCTCCGTCCGCGCATACCTCCGGGATGCAAAGGAAAACCGCCGAGGGTACTGCTAAGGAATCCCGCCCCTCCGTCCGGGAGGAACTGCGGGAGATCAAGGCAGCAAGGCAGGAAAAGGCTGAGGTTTCCAAAAGGCAGGAGATCCAGAATCCTGTAAAACAGACTGTGCCCGAAATCCAGCCCCATATCGATCCGGGTAAGAAAAAGCCCGAGCATAAAGTGAGGTAAGCCATGAGCAATTTTGACGATATTTTTGCCGGGAAATCCGGCAGCGAGAACAGGCCCTTCGACAAGGAAGCGTGGGCAGAAAAAAAGCAGGAGGAGCGTAAGGAACTGTATGCCCTTGCTGATTCCACCGCAACAGAGGTCAACAAAGATGGAGATAAATTCCGGCAGTATCTGGATGTGCAGTCCCGGTTCAGCCGGTACACGCCAACCAATGCGCTGCTGATTCTGGCGCAGATGCCGGAAGCCACCCAGCTTAAGGACTTCGACGGCTGGAGGGAAGCCGGTGTGTCCGTCCAGCGCAAACCCAAAAGCGTGAAGATTCTGGAACCCGGCAAGGAATATGACCGGGAGGATGGCACTCGCGGAACCTCTTTTGAGGTAAAACGGGTCTACGATGTGTCCCAGACCAGAGGGCGTGTGCGCTCTGCTCCCGCTGTGAAGCTGGATGACCGGGTGATGCTGAAAGCCCTGATTCACCGAACCCCCGTTCCCATTCAGACAGTGGACTCCCTGCCCAACAACATGGGTGCTATGTATGACCACAATCAGCAGGTGATTTTCGTTTGCCGGGGTATGGGTGCGGAGGATATTTTCAGAAGCGTATCCAAGGAGCTGGCTCACGCAGAACTTGCTGGTGTGCGTCAGAACTATAACCGCAGCGATGCCGCTTTTGCCGCATACAGCGCTTCCTATCTTCTGTGTAAGCGGTATGGTGTGGATGTGTCGGATTACAACTTCAGCCGTCTGCCTGCATCCTTCCGGGAGAGTAGTCCCCAACAGGTGCGGGAGACCCTGACAGAAATCCGGGATATCGCCAACCAGATCGGAACTAGAATGTACCGCGCTCTGGAGCAAAACCGCACTCCCAAATCCAAGGAACAGGAGCGGTGATATATGGCAAAGGAAGAAAAGCGTGTTCTGGAGCTGGACAGGTACGAGCATGGGGTGGTCATCAATGCTCTGAATGAAATGCGCAATGACCTGATTGGCGAGGAGCGTCCCACAGACATTGTGGACGAGGTGCTTCTGAAAGCCATTGACGCACCCACCAAAAAGGTAAGGGGTAAGTCCCGTGAAGAACGATGAGCAGCGCACCATAAAAATCCTGTGCATCCTTGGTATCATCCCGGTGGTGTGGCTGGCCCTGCTGATAGCCCCTTTTGTGAGTGGCGGTCTTATGGAGATCGTGGCACAATTCCCGGCGGCAATGGAGAATCCCTTTCATATCGAGCTATGTGAGGACAGTCAAAAAACTGTCCTTATTTTTCTGCTCATCTACGCTCTGTCCATTGGCGTTGCCCTGTCCTCCAGGCGCAATTACCGCAGGGGAGAGGAACACGGCTCCGCCAAATGGGGCAGCGCTACCGCCGTGAACAAGAAGTATCAGGCGAAAGACCCGGAGGCAAACAAGGTGTTCACCAAGCATGTCCGCATGGGTCTGGACGGCAGGAAGCACCGACGCAATCTGAATACCGTGGTGGTTGGCGGCAGCGGCTCCGGCAAGAGCCGGTTCTATGCCCTCATCAATCTGCTGCAAGCCTGTTCTTCCTACTTTGTGCTGGACTGCAAGGGGGAACTTCTTCGCATGACGGGCACCTTCCTGAAAATGCGGGGCTATGAAATCAAGGTGTTGGACCTTCTTTCCATGGAGAAAAGCCATTGCTTCAATCCCTTTGCGTATCTGCAAACGGACAACGATGTGCAAAAATTAGTGACCAGCCTGTTCAAAGCTACCACCCCCAAGGGGAGCCAGTCCAACGACCCGTTCTGGGACACAGCGGCATCCATGCTGCTGTCCGCCATCATTTTCTACCTGCTCTATGAAGCACCGGAGGAAGAACAGAATTTCCCCATGGTCATGGAGATGCTTCGGGCCGGAGAAGTCCGTGAGGATGACGACACCTATCAATCCCCACTGGACGAGCTGTTTGAACGGCTGGAAATGCGCAATCCCGACCACATCGCCGTGAAGTATTACAAGGACTACCATTCCGGTTCTGCCAAAACCCTGAAATCCATTCAGATCACTCTGGCGGCGAGACTGGAGAAATTCAACCTTGCCAGCGTTGCGGCGCTGACTGCCACCGATGAACTGGAACTGGCATCTCTGGGTGAGAAGAAGGTTGCTCTGTTCGCCCTGATTCCCGACCATGATGTGAGCTTTAATTTCCTGGTCAGTATGGTCTACAGCTGCACCTTTGAGCAGTTATTCCGTCTGGCGGACGATAAGTATAAGGGTGCCCTGCCGGTTCCTGTTCATTTTCTCATGGACGAGTTCGCCAATGTGAGCCTGCCGGATGATTTTGACAAGTTGCTGGCGACCATGCGATCCCGGAATGTGTTCGTGTCCATTATCATTCAGAATATCGCCCAGTTAAAGAACCTGTTTGAAAAGCAATGGGAGTCCATACTGGGCAACTGCGATGAATTTCTCTATCTGGGCGGCAATGAGACTGGCACCCACAAGATGATTGCGGAATCCTACCTCGGCAAACAGACCATTGATTTGAACACCTACGGCAAAAGCTCCGGGCGCAGCGGCAACTACTCCACCAACTGGCAGATCACCGGGCGGGAGCTGCTGGATGCGGCGGAGGTGCGGATGCTGGACAACCGGTATGCGCTGCTGTTCATCCGGGGCGAAATGCCCATTATGGATGAAAAGTACGACCTGCTGAACCACCCCAATGTGAAGTTTACCCCGGAGAAAGGAGGTGCGCCCTATGTCCACGGCGGCACAGAGCTGTCCGTGGGAAGCCTGTCCCTGTCCACTGTTTCCCGTACGGAAACGAGATTTATCAACCTGTCCGAAATCGAATTTGAGCTTCTTTCTGATGAAGAAA
This sequence comes from uncultured Clostridia bacterium, assembly GCA_945948535.1. Lineage (GTDB taxonomy): Bacteria > Bacillota > Clostridia > Oscillospirales > Oscillospiraceae > Faecousia. Next base: position 14,224 of record CAMFBN010000001.1, on the reverse strand, counting down.
TAGAAGCGGAATTATTATCTGGAGGAAATAACAATGAAGTTCTTTAAGAAAACTGAGAAGAAAACCGAAAAGCTGCCCATGCCTTCCAATGTGAAGAATGGCTTCCGCCGCTACCGCGCTGTGGTGGTGGCACTAGCTCTTTGCTCCAGTCTGGTATTGCCTGCATCTGCAACCGGCGGTGACCCCCTCACCGTTGTCAACAATCTGTCTGACTTCATCTTCGGCATGATCCGTGCGGTGGGTATGATCCTGCTGGGCTGGGGCATTGTGCAGGTGGTTCTGTCTTTTCAGTCCCATGACCCGTCCCAGCGTTCCAACGGCTTCCTGACCCTTGCCGGTGGCGTTATCATCACCTTTGCCAAGGAGATTCTGACCCTGATTACTGGCTGATATTCACATTGTGCGGGACGATTTTTCGTCCCGCTTTTCTTTTTATCGACCCAAAAAAGGAAAAATGTGAAATCATCATAAATAATTGTAGGAATTTTGTGAAAATATCCTATCAAAATAAATGGAATTTTGTGAATAACAAATTCGATTTACAATTTCTATAATTTCAATTTCGGATAGAAAGGAGTAAAAATGTCTGATAATTGGGTTGTCCAGAACCTGCAAAATGCGCTGGAAACATGGAATGAAAAGCTGGCGGAAATCTGGACACTGGTAACACAATCGCCCCAGGCATTCAAGGGCGGCAGCATTTGGAATGTCATGGTTGGCATCCACGGCGCTGTACAGGCAGTGGGCCTTGCTTTGATCGTGCTGTTCTTTTTTATGGGTGTGATGAAAACCTGCGGCAGCTTTGCAGACCTGAAACGACCAGAAGTTGCGGTCAAGGTATTCGTTCGCTTTGCCCTGGCAAAAGCGGCAGTGACTCATGGATTAGAGCTGATGAACGCTCTGTTTTCTATTGCCCAAGGGCTGGTGTCCACCATCATGTCCGCAGCCGGTTTTGGTTCCGTACAGACTGCCGTCCTGCCAACGGAGATTATCACCGCCGTGGAGGACTGCGGATTCTTTGAATCCATTCCTCTGTGGGCGGTGACGCTGATCGGTGGTTTGCTGATTACGGTACTGTCCTTCGTGATGATTATGACGGTGTACGGGCGTTTTTTTAAGCTTTACCTCTACACCGCCATCGCTCCCGTTCCGCTGTCTGCATTTGCCGGAGAGCCGACCCAGAGCATTGGCATTTCTTTTATCAAGTCCTATGCGGCGGTCTGTCTGGAGGGCGCTATCATCGTGCTGGGCTGCATCATTTTCTCCCTGTTTGCCGCTTCGCCCCCGGTAGTTGACCCCAATGCCGCCGCCGTGAGCATGGTTTGGAGCTATGTAGGAGAACTGGTGTTCAATATGCTGATCCTTGTCGGCACCGTGAAAATGGCTGACCGAGTAGTGCGGGAAATGATGGGCTTATAAGGAGGAGTTTATGGAAATCAAAATCAATCGGGAAATTCGTGACTACCACGAATCCATGTTTATGGGTCTGTCTCTGCGGCAGACCCTTTGTTCGTTATTGGCAGTCGGTGCGGCGGTGGGTCTATACTTCTGGCTGAATCCCATTCTGGGTACGGAAGCGGTATCCTGGGTCTGTATGCTTGGTGCAGCTCCCTTCGCCGCACTGGGCTTTCTTTCCTACCACGGGATGCCAGCAGAGAAATTCCTGTGGGTCTGGTTCCGTTCGGAGATTCTGGAACCGAAGGTCATTCGCTTCCATCCCACCAATCTTTACTATGAGATTATGAAAGACACCATCGCAAAACACGAAAAGGAGGCCAGAAAGCAGCATGAAAGCGATTAAGCAGGTTATGAAAAAAGATCAGGAGCCGTACCGTGTTCCGAAACGGGTACAGGATGTTATACCGATCAAGTGTATGTGGAGCGATGGCATTTTCCTTGTGGGAACCCGGTATTCCAAGACATTTAAGTTCACGGACATCAACTATATGGTGGCATCTCAGGAAGCGAAGAAGAAGCTGTTTCTGGCGTATGCAGCGCTGATTAACAGTCTGGACTGCGGTGCTACCACCAAGATCACCCTGAACAACCGGCATCTCAATCGAAAAAACTTTGCGGATACGGTTCTGATGAAGCTGAAAAATGACTATCTGGATTACTACCGTATGGAGTACAACGATGTCATCATGAGCAAGGCCACGGGTGGCAACGGCATCATTCAAGAGAAGTATGTTACAGTATCTGTCTGTAAGAAGAATATTGAGGATGCCAGAGCCTACTTTGCCCGTGTGGGCGCAGAGTTGACCGCCCGTTTTGCCGCTCTGGGAGCCAAGGTCACGGAAATGAATGCAACAGAAAAGCTCCGGGTACTACACGATTTCTACCGCAGCGACGAGGAAGTATACTTCCACTTCGATATGCAGGACATGATGCGCAAGGGGCATGATTTCCGGGATTACATCTGCCCCGATTCCGTGGAAAAGCACAGTGACTATCTGATGCTGGGCGGCAAGTACGCCAGAGTAATTTACCTCAAGGATTATGCGTCCTTCATTTCCGATCAGCTTGTGACGAAACTGACCGACCAGAGCCGAAGCATGATGCTGTCCATCGACATCATCCCCGTTGCCACTGATGAAGCGGTGCGGGAGGTGGAACGGAAGATGCTGGGCGTGGAAACCAACATCACCAATTGGCAGCGCAGGCAGAACGCCAACAATAACTTTTCTGCCATCGTTCCCTACGATATGGAGCAGCAGCGCCGGGAAACTAAGGAATATATGACCGATCTGACCTCCCGTGACCAGCGAATGATGCTGTCGGTGCTGACCATCGTCCATCTTGCGGATACCAAGGCGGAACTGGATGCGGACACCGATGCGCTCCTCAAGGTAGCGGCAGATCATATGTGCCAGATGGCAGTGCTGCGGTATCAGCAGCTTGACGGTCTGAATACCGCTCTGCCCATCGGCACCCGGAAGATTGATACCTTCCGAACTCTGACCACAGAGAGCCTTGCGGTATTCATGCCCTTTAAGGTGCAGGAAATTCAAGAGCCGGGTGGTATCTATTTTGGGGAGAATGCCATTTCCCACAATCTGATTCTCTGCAACATGAATCCAGTCCTATGACATCCACGATTTGGGTGAGGAGCTGAAGCAGCCGGGATTTGTCACTATTACCGATGCCATGATCAACCGGGTCAACTACAACTGGGCGCACGGGAAGAAAACCCACATTTTCGTGGATGAATTTCACATCGCCTATGAGAACGAATACAGCGGCAACTTTTTCACTTCCGCATGGCGTCAGTTCCGAAAGCGGAATGCAGCCCCCTGTGCTATCACCCAAAATGTGGAATATATGCTGGATTCTGTGCAGGCCAGCACCATGGTATCCAACTCCGAATTTGTTGTCATGCTGAATCAGGCGGAATCCGATCAGGAACGGCTTTCCAAGCTGCTGAACATTTCCCCGGAACAGATGAGCTATGTGAATGGTTCGGAAGCAGGATGCGGCCTGATGCGCTATGGCAGTGCACTGGTTCCTTTCGTCAATAGATTCCCAGCCAATACAGAACTGTATAAGCTGATTACCACCAAACCCGGTGAGGGGTTGTTTGCCAAAGGGCGGGTAGATTGCAATGCCTGATATCAAAACCAGAGATGTGGTATCGGGGACCATAAAGGCGGTTGACCGCAGCACACTGGCTGGACAGCGCATGAAGGATGCCTATGTGCAGGCAAAGGATAAAGCGGAACACAGCGTTTATTCTTCGGAGGGTAACAGCGAGGAGTACGCCACAAATCAAATGACCGACGGCGTTTCCACTGTGACCCGTGAAGCGATTCATCAGGTGGATGTGCAGGGGCACCGTATCATTCAGGGCGCACAGAAACAGTTTTCCCAGCACAATGAAACACAGAAACCCCGGCAATCAACGCCCGAGAATCAGCAAGCACCTCCCAATATACCCCAATCAGGGCATAACACTCGCAATGCACAGCAGCTCCACCGGGTATCTCCCGATGGGGCTGTTTCCTCTGGCGGCGTTGGGCATACCGAAGCTGGCTCTCCGATTAAACAGCAGGAAGCGGTGCACCAGCAACAGATTGCTTCTGCCAAGGCGGAGTTGAGGGCAAAAAGGACCTCCCAGCAGACTTCACCTTCTGTGCCGCAGGTTTCCCGTGAAGGAAAGGTATCCCGCAGCCACCGCGTCCCAACGGCAAAGACTGCTGCAACCAAGCAGACGGTGAAATCTGTAGAGAACATTACGATCAAGACTTCCGAACGCACCATTAAAACAGCAGGCTCCACAGTGAAAATCGTGGAACACATGGGCGGAACCGCCATAAAGTCCACGCAAGCCGTAGCCAAGACAGCCCAGAAAGCCGCCCTTATTGCCGCCAAAACCGCACATCGCAGTCATGTAGCAGCGAAAGCGACGGCTACCGTTGCGAAGAAAGCGGCTGACTATACTGCCAGAGCCGCGAAAGCAATTGCCCAGGCGATGCAGGAGCTGATTTCCGTAGTTGCCGCTGGTGGTGGTATAGTCCTGACTTTAGTGATCGTTTTAATTGTGATGTGTTTCGCCGGAATGATGCTTGCCAGTGATGAGGATAACACGGAGATTTTGCCGGTCAGCGAGGAGGTGAAAGCCTACGAGCCGATCATTCAGAAGTACGCCAAAGAACACGGAATCCCGGATTATGTGCTTCTGATTGAGGCTGCGATGATGCAGGAATCCGGTGGCAGGGGTACCGATCCCATGCAATGCTCTGAGTGTAATTTCAATACTCTCTATCCCCACACCCCCGGCTCTATCACCGACCCGGAATATTCCATCAATGTGGGTATCCAGAATCTTGCCGACAGTCTGCAAATTGCTGAGTGCGAAAGCCCGGTAGATATGGATGCTATCAAGCTGGCGCTGCAGGGCTATAACTACGGTCAGGGGTACATCACCTGGGCAATGAACAAATACGGCGAGTATTCCAAGGCAAATGCCATCGAGTTTTCACTGAAAACCGCCGAGCAATACGGCTGGGAAAGCTATGGTGATATGGACTATGTTCCCCATGTGCTGCGTTACTATCCTCTGGGGCAGCTTTTTTATGACCCGGACAATTCCCAACTGATTGTCGAGGTTGCCGCTTCGCAGATTGGCAATGTAGGCGGAAAAACTTACTGGCGTTGGTACGGTTTTACAGAGCATGTGGAATGGTGTGCCTGCTTTGTAAGCTGGTGCGCCAATCAATGCGGCTATATCGACGCCGGTATCATCCCCAAATTCTCCGGGTGTGAATGGGGCGTCTACTGGTTCAAACAGCGCAACCAATGGGCAGATAACAGAATCACGCCAACTCCCGGTATGATTATCTTCTTCGACTGGGATGGAAATGGTGTTCCCGACCACACGGGAATCGTGGAAAAAGTGGAGAACGGTAGAGTGTATACCATCGAGGGCAATACCGCCGATAGCTGCCGGGAGAGGAGCTACCCCATAGGCGGATATCAAGTTTTCGGTTACGGAGTTCCGCAGTATTAGAAAATGGAAGAGCAGAGCAGCAGGCTAAAAGACCCAATAGACCTTTTCCCTGGACACTGTCATGCCAAGTTTCCGCTGTAGTGCCAGCGATTTTTCATTATCCACTTCGACCTGACAATAGGGGAGAAGTCCCCGCTCCAGCATACGGCCAATCATAAAGGACTCCAGCTCGGCACCATATCCCTGCCTGCGGCAATCAGGAAAAACCTCCAGCAGCCCCATGCTTCCCTCCAGATGTTCACCCACAAATCCCACGGCTTCTCCATTGTGAAAAGCCAGAAACAGATTCCCTCGTGCAATGATCTGTTTCAGTTCTGCTTCACTCAGCTTGTCATAGTGTGCCAGAACGATGGGCAGCTCCTGCTGTGTGCCACATCGAATTTGCAGTTTTTTCTCACAGACGGGAGGCGTATTCAGTGGATAGAGCGCCTGATAGCAGTCGAGAACTTCTGTCAGTCCGTACTCTGCACGAATAAAATCCACCAGCTCTCTGTCAAACACAGAAAGTAGTGTGTAATGCAGATCTGAATGCTTCCGCAGCCACTGCCTTCCCGTCTCGACATTCTCTACAGCCAGCATAACGCCGTTGCTGATGGTATCCAGCAGAAAGATTCCATTTTCCGTCTCTTCCAGAATCTCTGCTGTGCCACGCTTGCGTATCTGAATCAGACCCGCATACAGAACAGGATTTGTTTCCAAGTTCACTGAAATGACGCCTCCTTGCTACGCAAAACGGGGCGGTTACCTAACCGCCCCAACACTACTATCATAGCACAGCATAAAAACACCGTCAATATAAACTTAAAAAAAGTTGCAAATTTCTACCGGTTATACGGAAATCAGAAAACTATTTTATGAAATATTCCATCTTGTAAATCACCCATTTTCGCAGTATTATGTAGGTACAGAAAAGGAGTGAGTCCAATGATCATGTAACTCCCGGATACCTGAGGAAGGATATCCAATCTGTAGAAAGCGAGGTCTAATCGATGATGCTAGATACCAAGAGTGAATAACAACCCTCAGTATTGGAAAATCGATACTGAGGGTTGTTTTTTTATGTCGTGCCGCCTAGTGGGCGGCTTTTTCTTTGCGTATCTTGCAATTACCTGAGGATTCTGATATGATTTTGTATATCAATCTGTTTGCAAGGAGTGTACATTATGCTGGAAACAGGAATGAAAGCGCCGGATTTCAGTCTCCCTGATAAGGATGGAAATACCGTCCGGCTGTCAGATTTTCAGGGAAAGAAAGTCGTCCTGTATTTCTATCCCAAAGACAATACCCCCGGCTGCACCCGGCAGGCTTGCGCCTTTGCTGCAAGCTATGAGCAGTTCAAGGCACAGGATATTGTTGTCATCGGTATCAGTAAGGATTCCGTTGCCTCCCACCTGAAATTTGCCCAGAAGTATGATCTGCCCTTTATCCTCCTGTCCGATCCGGAATTGCAGGCAATTCAGGCCTATGGTGTCTGGCAGGAAAAGAAGCTCTATGGCAAGGTGAGCATGGGCGTGGTGCGCACGACCTACATCATCAACAAACAGGGCATTATCGAAAAAGTCATGCCCAAAGTTAAGCCGGATACCAACGCCGCAGAAATCCTGGCGTATCTGGCAGGGGAGCAGTAACCCATGAGAATCATCATTTCCCCGGCAAAGAAGATGAATGTGGATACGGACAGCCTTTCATATCGTGATCTGCCGGTATTCATGCCCAATACAGAGGAAATTTGCGGTCAGCTCCAAAGTATGTCCTATGAGGAACTGAAAAAACTCTGGAAGTGCAACGACCAAATTGCGGAACAGAACGTCCGGAGGCTGCAGGATATGGACTTACACAACCTCCTGACCCCGGCGGTGCTGGCCTATGAGGGTATCCAATATCAGTACATGGCTCCTGGTGTGTTCACGGATCAGGAATACGCCTACATTCAGGAACGTCTTCGCATTCTGTCCGGATTTTACGGTATCTTGCGCCCCTTCGATGGAGTAACGCCGTACCGTTTGGAGATGCAGGCAAAGCTGAAACTAGGGGAGTGCAAAGACCTGTATACCTATTGGGGTGACCGCTTAGCCAAAATGCTGTTTGCGGAAACGGACTGCATTCTCAATCTGGCGTCCAAGGAATACAGCATCTGTGTGTCCAAATACCTGCCGGATTCTATCCGTTTCATCACCTGCGTATTTGGCGAAGAAAAAGGCGGCAAAGTGATCGAAAAGGGAACCATGTGCAAGATGGCACGGGGCGAGATGGTGCGCTTCATGGCGCAGAATCAAGTCAGTGACCCGGATCAGGTCAAGTCTTTTAATCGCCTGAATTACCGCTTCGATGAATTCCGTTCGGACGACAACACTTACATTTTCCTTCGTGGCACGACTGGAGAAGCCTATGATTGATTGTATTTCTGTAGAAAATATGCGAAGAAGCGATGCCTATACCATTGCAAATCTGGTGCCCAGTCTGGAACTGATGTACCGGGCTGCGGATGGCGTTTTCAAGGCAGTAAACTGGCATGGGCGGACTGCGATTGTCGCTGGTTCAGGCAACAACGGTGGTGATGGCTTTGCGCTGGCCTGCATTCTGAAAGAGCATAACTGTGATTGCACAGTGTTCACTGTCAGCCAGCGGCTGTCGGCAGACAGCGCTTATTACGCAGAGAAAGCAGCATCGGTGGGCATTTCAACCCGCCCCTTTGAACCGGGATGCCTTGCCGGTTACAATATCGTGGTTGACTGCCTGCTGGGTACCGGATTTCAGAGGCAGCTTCGGGAGAACTACCGCACCGCCATTGAAGCCATCAACGCTTCCGGTGCCTATGTTGTCAGCGTAGATATCAACAGCGGCATGAACGGCGACACCGGTGATGCAGAATTGGCAGTCCGCTCCGATTTGACCGTCACTATCGGCTATGTAAAACGAGGGCTGATTTCCGAAAATGCCGGACGTCACATGAAAAGCCTTGTTTGCGCTGACATTGGCATTGTCCTCGCAAAAGAAGAGTGGAAGATTTGCGGCGACCAGGAGACATTAGATGAAGGCTGCTTCCTCTGTCCCGCATGGCTGGATATGAGGCCGATTCAAGAGGCGGAAAGCGGAGGATGCTGTATATGAATGTAACCTACATCCACCACAGCAGCTTTCTTATAGAAACCGAAAGATGTTATTATCTGTTCGACTACTTTCGGGGTTCCATTCCGGCATTGAACCCCAGCAAGCCCGTACTGGTGCTTGCCAGCCACAAGCACCACGATCACTATCAAAAGATCGTATTCTCCATCCTGAAAGACATGGGAATGCAGCACATCTACGCAGTGTTATCCAGGGATATCCCGTCTGGGGCCCGGCCCGAGGATGTGCCCTGTATGCTGGTTTCTTCTGGAAAGTACTATGAACTGCCGCAAGGACAGACACTTCTCACTTTTCGCTCAACGGATTTGGGCGTGGCCTTTCTGATTCGGGATGGAAAGGAGCTTTTCTATCACGCCGGGGATTTGAACGATTGGGTTTGGACGGAAGAATCCGCTGACGATAACCGCCAGATGACTGTCAAGTACCGGGAACAGATCGATCTGTTGGCACAGGAATTGGATGGACGCACGCTGGATGCGGCCTTCGTCGTTCTCGACCCCAGACAGGAACAGGACTATGATCGGGGAATGCTGTATTTTCTCCAGCATATCCCATGTGATTGTGTTTACCCCATGCATTATTGGGAACAACCCGAGATCATCACACGCTTTCTGCGGGAGCATCCACAGTATCAAAACCGAATCAAGCTGACACAGCCCGTGTAAACCATATTCTTAAAATGTGAGGTATCTTTATGAATTTTCAAATGATTCACGAAAACTACAATGTATCCGACCTGGAAAAGTCTCTGGCTTTCTATGAGAAAGCGCTGGGCCTTCACGAAAAGCGCCGCAAGAACGGAGACGGCTTCATCATCGTTTATGTGGGCAATGACCAGAGCGATTTTGAGCTGGAACTGACATGGCTGAAGGACCACCCCCAGCCCTATGATCTGGGCGAGTGCGAGTTCCATCTGGCCTTTCGCGCGGACAACTTCGAAGCTGCCCACCGTCTGCATGAGGAGATGGGCTGTATCTGCTTTGAAAATCCGGCTATGGGTATCTATTTCATCACCGACCCGGATGGGTACTGGCTGGAAATCGTCCCGGCGAGGAAATAAGCCTTACCAGTCTAACCGAGCCGTCCGGCCAAATACGATCCAACAATTCACATTAAGGAGCAATAGCCCCCGTCTGATTGCGTTCAGACGGGGGCTGCTGCATGAAGGATGCCTTTCCTTCTTTGAGGATACACCAGAAGAAGTATTTGCACAATTGACGCAGACGGTGGAAAGGCTTATTCTAAAAGAGAATGTCGGGCATTCTATATTGTGATTCTATTCTATTTGGAGGTATCGTAATGAAAACAGAACAGCAGAAACCTTACTGGCTTCCTTGCCCGCGTTGTAAGGAAAAGACGGATGTGAAGATACATGAAGATACCACGCTTCTTTATTTCCCATTACAATGCCCCCACTGCAAGCAGGAGACTTTGATTCATGTAGTTCAATTGAAAATGGCGGAGGTAAAAAATATCGAGAAAACTACTTGACATTTACGACTACATAGTGTAGTCTTTATGTGTAGACTACGATATGTAGTCGCATAGGAGGTGATACGATTATGGGTGAACTTCAGCTTGGTGTGGTTGAATCCCGGTTTGCGGATATGATTTGGAAGAATGAGCCGGTGTCATCCTCTGCACTTGTGAAATTGGCAGGAGAGGAACTTCAGTGGAAAAGAACGACAGTTCATACGGTTCTGCGTCGGCTCTGTGACAAAGGACTGTTCCGAAATGACAACGGAATGGTGACTTCCATTATGTCCAGAGAGCAGTTTTATTCTCTGCAGAGCGAGCAGTTTGTGGACAACACATTCCATGGCTCTTTTCCTGCGTTCCTGGCAGCATTTACGAAGAACCGTGCCTTAACAGATGCGGAACGGGAACTCGTCAAGCAGATGATTGATCAGGCAGGTGAGGAATGAATATGGAATCGGTGTTTTCAAAACTTGTGAGCATCAGCATTGTAGCGAATTGGCTGATTCTCGCAGTGATTCTTCTCCGGGTGCTACTGAAAAAAGCCCCACGGTGGATTACCTGTATTCTATGGGCACTCGTTGCGGTAAGGCTGGTTTTCCCGTTTTCCATTGAAAGCCCGGTCAGTTTGATTCCGGAGACAACTTCTGTCATTCAGGAAGCAGTGGACACAAATCTGATTCATCCAGAGGTTGTGCCTTCTGATACCGCTGTATTTCCTGCACAGGAAGGAAACAGTAATACATACATCGGCAGTAAGCCCTCTGTTTCCATCATCCCATTTGTATGGTGTTTTGGCGTATCCCTGATGTTGTGCTATTTGGTATTCAGCTATTTCAAAATGCTCTGGCTTGTCAGAGAAGCCGTCCCGGAAAGAGAAAAAATATGGGTTTGTGATGCAGTGACGACTCCCTTTATCCTTGGCATCATCCGACCAAAAATCTATTTACCCTCCGGTCTATTGGAACCGAATCTGGAATATGTGATTGCACATGAGCAAAGCCATCTGCGCTGCAAAGCTCAAGAAAAATGGTGTCCGGGTTTTGTCTGCCCGTGAGAATATCACAGATGACGCAAGCGGCATTCTTGTATGACAAATTCCGCAGGGATGGCTTTTACGGTTACAGAAAGCGCATGGACGAGGTGCGCAAGGAATTTGTGGCAGCAGTTGAAAGCCATTTCACCGCAGATCCCGCAGCACTTGACATGGCAACGCTTGAGTTGCTGAAAAGTGGTATTTTATCCGCTGCAGAATATAACCGTCTTATGGATAAGGCTATCAATGACAATAACCACACAATGGCAAGAATGATCGGGCAGCACGCAAAGGCAGCTGCAGAAAATGCCATTGATCGAGATACAGCAACGGCGCTGCGCTCCGTATCGTATAAAAGCAACGGCATGAACGGCAGTAACTATGTAGAAGCATTTGACTTTGTAACCGGTCTGTATGATCGCTGCAGCCGCAATCCTGCGCTTTATAGCCAGTGGGACGAATTGGCAGGCGAAGTGATTGAAAAATTCTGATATGGCAGTAAGTGAAAAGCACTTAAAACGAGCCGCAGAAAATGAGCGTGAAAATGCCGCTATATGCCTATTCTGCACAAAAGAAGAATGCACCGGAGCGGATGCTTGTTTTCGTGAACAAAAGAAGCAGCGGCAGCGTCAGTATCAAACAGACCGGCGAAAAGCTCAACAGTCTTTAGATGCTTTTTATAACGCTCAACAGGCAAAGGAAAACCGTAGGCGAAGAATGGAAGCACAGGCGGCTTTTCAGAAAAGGAAAGAAGTCGAATAAATTTACTTGTCCCCCTGTAGGGCAGACATAGAATTTCTCCTTTCGAAAATGGGAAGCCGTCCGGCATTTGTCGGGCGGTTTTCTCATGCCAAAATAAAGAAAAAGGCGGCTTTCCGTGATTGGAAAACCGTCTTTCTATGTATTCAGATTTTTGCCTTTACCTTATCTAAGCGTTTTTGATAGTTTTCATGCTTAGCAATAAAAGGATAGGACAAAGCCAAAGCGTTAATATGGGCGGCATTTTCATAGTCACCGCTTTTTTCGTAAATGATTGCCAAGCGTTCAAATGAAGGAATGTGCAATGCTGTGTTGCCATGTTTAGCCCTATTTGCTCTATCAAAGTCGGGGTAAGAAGCAATGTCTTTCTTGCAGTATTCTATGCAGAGATTTAGCTTTTCTTGATTGTCCCTTTGTTTATAGAGCAAATCAATCCACAAATTATAACAGTAGTGACGCTCTATTGCGTTTTGGGCAACACTCTCAGCTAAAGTGGCGAGCTTTTCAGCTAACAAGTAATTCTTTGCTGAAACAAAATGAGCGGCGATACCTTGAATGTACATAGAGCTTTGCTCGTAAATGCTCTGTTTTCTTGCGTGTTGATTGAACTGATCGCCGGGCATTACTGGAACATTCTTGATTAAAGATAATTCTTCTTTTGTAAATTCAACAGCATGAGATTGTTGCGGAATATCCTTTTTGAAAAGGTTGGATAGTATTCCCATATACAAACCCCCTTTTTAATAAATTATAGCAGAAAAGGGAGTAGAAAACTACCCCCTTTTTCTATGCGGTATTAAAGCCAAACCACGATAGCAAAGCCACCTTTGAAGAAATAAGGTTTGTTTAATACCCTTGTGGTGGAGCCGAACCGCTGCCGATTTCGGAGGCGTGGGGGCACATTGCGGATGAATCCGATCCCAGTAGCAAACTGGAGGAGGGGATTGAACAAACCAACCTCCGGAAGCTGCCACTATGTCAGGTGATTGTGAAAAATCCCCTTGGGCAGCTCTGGTTGGTGGGGAAGGATGTGCTGCAGGGGCCAAGAAATGGAAGGTAGCAACACATACTCCCGAAGGGGGGTGCACATTTGAAGAGGGATAAAAATTGTCTATAATAGAATCAGAGAAACGACATAAAGGAGGAATCCCCCATGCTGAAGAAAAGGCATTACCTGTATCTGGATGAAATTGAATACAGAGTTCTGATTAGAAGCCTTGTTCAGATGAAAAATCGACTGATCCACGAGGGGCGCTTTACAGACTGTGTGGACGAGTTGATTATGAAAGTCCTTTCTGCACCCTTGAAAAGAATCTAATACATACCAAACCGCTTACTTGACTTATTCGAGTAAGCGGTTTCGTTGTTTTCGGTACATAGCTATCTGCCTTATTGACGGAATGGATCATGAGCAGGGCACACTGTTCCTGTGCCCTGCTTTGATGATTACAGGTCCTGCAAATCCGCGAAAGGGATGTCGTTTTCAAGATTATCCCTTGCCAGGTCTGTATCAATGATCCCGTGAGCCTTGGAGATGGGCTCTTCGTGCCATACCTTTTGATTTGCACCGTTGGTTCCCGCAATGATGGGATTCGCTTTTTCCTTGCCGCTCTTAGCCTTGCCTTGAATCTGGGGGACAGGGGAGACATCATTCCTCGGTCCACGAGTCACATCGGGATGGGTCATATCTTTCTTTGCCATGATTATCACCTCTGTGTTAGTATCCCACATTGGAGGTAGACCATTCCAAAATGATGGAGTATTTGGGTAAAGGTAGTCAGGGACTCGAGAAATTCAAATATAGCACGACGAGCGCACTGCCTGTTACAGGGCAGTACGTTCTTTCAGATTAATCGTATGGAATATGCTGTTGAAGATGATGAATATAAGGTGCTTTGTTACACTCTATGGTCAGATACCCCTTTTTGACATGTCTATTCAAAACTGTTCTCGCACCGCTCTCAGAACGTTGACTCAGCCTCCGAAAGTGCATTCACAGAGAGTGCCGCATTAATCAGGCGGCGCTCAAAGACATCCAGCATATTGGACACAAAGGGAAACAGATCCGATCATTTTGCGTCAATTCTATTTAGAACCACTTGCACATTAAAGCGGCATGTTGGAAAAGTTAATAAAATCAAGGAAGAATGGCTGTAATGGTATTTTCCATCCGCTCCCAAATAACTCTACCAGCAAGATAATATTTTGCGTTAACCTTCGTTTTCATGTTATTGTAAGATGATATTGTTGTTTCATGTAAGAAGTGCTATAATAAAAAATAGTAGAATTTTTCTCTCTGCCGCAAGATGATTTTAGGT